>CAYJLS010000004.1:0-69203 GCA_964371065.1 uncultured Anaerolineaceae bacterium
GGCGGCCGCGTAAGGTGACCGCGCATCCGGCAGTGCTTGAATATCCCGGCGGGTTCTTGCTCCACACGGGACTGCCGAACCCAGGTCTCAGCGCGGCGGTGAAACGGTACGCGCACAAGTGGGCGGACTCATCCATGCCGATCATCGTCCACTTGATGGCCGACCGTCCCGAAGAGACGGCGCGCATGGTCGAGTCACTCGAGGGGGTGGAAAACGTCATGGCCGCGGAGTTGGGATTCGCGCCGCTGTTGACGGATGATATCATTTTGACTTCGCTGGAAATGGCGATGGGGGAATTGCCGCTGATCGTGTCCCTGCCAATGGAGCAGGCGGTGACGCTCGCTCCGCGCGTGATGGAGGCGGGCGCGGCGGCAGTGAGTTTGTCCGCGCCGAGAGGAGCGCTGACCGTGGACGGTGGACGGTTGACCGAGGGAAGATTGTACGGTCCTTCGTTGTTTCCCCAGATGTTGGAAACGGTGCGGCGGTTGGCGGGAGCGGGAGTCCCCGTGATTGGCGGAGGAGGTGTCTATCAGCAGGAGCAGGTTGAGGTCATGAAAGAGGCGGGGGCGATAGCCGTCCAGTTGGACGCGGTTTTGTGGCGCGGGGGTGTGTAATTCATTTTTCCAGCCAGATCGTGACAGGCCCGTCGTTATGGATTTCCACCAGCATCTCGGCGCGGAAGATTCCGCTCTTCACAGGCAGTCCGAAAGATTCCAGTTTCTGGGAAAAATAGCGAATGAGGGGTTCGGCTTCTTCGGGCGGGGCCGCATTGATAAACGATGGACGCCGTCCTTTTTGCGCGTCAGCGTACAGCGTGAATTGCGAGACCACCAGCGCACTGCCTTTCACATCGAGGATGGACAAGTTCATCTTCCCCGCCGCGTCCTCGAACACGCGCAGGTTGGCGATCTTTTCCGCCAGCCAATCAGCCTGCGGTTGACCGTCGCCATGTCCCACGCCGACGAGGATCACGTAGCCATGCCCGATCTCGGAGATAAGTTCCCCCGCGACCGTGACCGACCCGCGTTTGACGCGCTGAATGACTGTCCGCATTTTATTTTTTGCGATCCACAACGGCTTTGACGAGTTTGACCGCGATACTGCCGCCCGGCACAACGATGCCGACCGCGTCGGCGGTCAGGTCGAAGAGCAGGTCCCGCGTCCACATGCTTTTGATCTGATCCCCCAGCTTTTTACCGTCCGTGCGAGTGTCGCCGGTGAGGGCGTCGAATTCGATCACCACCCGTTTGTTCTTCGGCGTCCATTCGTATTCGAAGGCATAGACCGGGCGGAAGTACAAGTCAATGGCTTCCACGTCCACGCGCTCCTCGAGGATGGTCTGCGCCTGCACCGGCTTGACGACCTCCGACATCACCTGCCGAACGACCGCGGTGGCGCGCATCTGCGGCGGCACCACCAAAATCCCCTCCGGCGTAAACTTGTCCGCCTCGGGGATCTCCAACTTCTCGAAAGCAAGATATTTGCTGAAATCGTTTTTCTGGCCGCTGGTCCCGTCGAAGGTGGCGCTTACGCGGCGTTCATCCAGGCAATGCTCGACGCCGTCCAGGACAAAACTTTTCAATTTGGCGTCCACTGCGACTTCCTGCCCCAGCACGGTGACGCGCTGGACCTCCGCGCCGCCGACCGCCACCGAATAACTTTTGTTGCGGTCGTACACCGTCCGGGCTGAGATGGACACAGACCAAAACGCCTCCAGCCGATTTTCCGTTGAAAGCAGTTTGATCTCATCCGGCTTCGGGCGTGAGATCAGCGAGCCGAACGTCCCTGCCACCAGGTTGGTGCGTTTATCGTCCACCTTGACACGGGCAACTTCCAGGGTGGTTTTCGGGACAAGGTGGAAAGCGCGTTCTTTGGCCAGGGAAATTTCCATTGGAGATCCTTTCGGCTAAATACTTGTAAAAGTACACAGGTAAACAGGTAAACAGGGCAACGTGTCTACGTGTTTACATGTGTACCTGTATATCGCCTCACTCCGGCAATTGCAACGCGGCGCGGACTTCCTTCATCGTCTCCTCGGCGATGGCGCGGGCGCGCTGTGCGCCGTCGTGCAGAACATCCCAAACCTGTCCGGGTTTCGCGGCGATCTCGGCGCGTCGGGCGCGGAAGGGTTCGAGATTTTTGTTCAGATTTTTCGCATACAGTTTCTTGCAGTCCACGCAACCGAGGGCGGCGGTGCGGCAATCGCGGTTGATCATCTCAATTTCTTCCGGCGATGAGAAAATCTTGTGCATCGAGAAGACGTTACACACGTCCGGGTTGCCCGGGTCGTTGCGGCGCAGGCGCGCGGGGTCGGTGACCATCTGCATCACGCGCTTGCTCGTCTCTTCGGGCGTGGCGGCCAGTTCAATGTGATTGTTCAGGCTCTTGCCCATCTTCTCTTTGCCGTCAATGCCGAGCACTTTTGGAATGACGGTATTTTTCATCTGCGGTTCGATCAACACCTTCGTGTGAAAACGATAATTGAACGAGCGCACGATCTCGCGCGCAAACTCGATGTGCGGCGCCTGGTCCACGCCGACGGGGACGATATCAGATTTGTAAAGCACGATGTCGGCGGTCATCAAAACGGGATAACCCACCAGCCCGTAATTCACGTTATCGGGTTGCTGTCGCACCTTTTCTTTGAACGTCGGCAGGTCGGTCAGTTTTCCAAGCGGCGTCACCATCGAAAGGATGGTGTGCAGTTCCGTCACCTGCGGCACGTGCGACTGGACAAACATGATCGTCTCCGCGGGGCGGATGCCCGCCGCCAGCCAGTCCAGCGCCATCTCGTAGGTATTCTGCTTGAGGTTCTCGGTATCCTCCACCGTCGTCAGCGCGTGCAGGTCCACGATGCAATAAACGCAATCGTACTCGTCCTGCAACGCCACGTAGTTTTTAATGGCCCCGAGATAATTGCCCAGATGCTGGCGACCGGTTGGCCGCGCCCCCGAAAAGACTCGTCCTTTTTTTGACATTCAACCTCTCACCAATTTATTTTTCAACCAACTTGCGGACGATGCCGACCACCTCGCCGGCTTCGGCGTGACGTCCCAACTGTTTCTTCGAGAAGACGAGATCGCCATTCACGCGGACCTCAAAGCGGCCTCCGTCCGAGGGAAGGATTTCCAGCGATTGAATCTCCTGCTCGAACTCGCGCACCAAATCCCCTGACAGGCTCACGGCCCGTTCGGTGTAGTGTCAGACCGCACAGTATTGGATTGAAATTTTCAGCACGCTATCCTCCGCGGAAAAGTGTATGAAAATTATAACATGCCCGTGATTAACTCTTGCCGTAGCCCCCTGCCCGCGCTATAATCTCACCATTCATCGGAAAGGTAAAGAAAAAGATATGCCAATTTACACTTATCGTTGTGAATCGTGCGGCGTCCAATTCGAACGTCAACAATCTTTCAACGACACCCCGCTCAAGACCTGCCCGGAATGCAGGAAAAAATCACTCAAGAAAGTCATGACCCCGGTGCGAATCGTTTTCAAAGGTTCCGGCTTCTACTCCACTGACCATAAGTCGCCGTCAGGGCAGGTGAAACGCGAGAACAAGAAAGAAACGTCCGACCCAGAAACTAAAGCAACCACGGCGAGCAAAGAAACCAAACCCGCCGCAAAGGAAAGTTCGGAATAAGCGACGAAAGAAAGGCGACGCCTCGCGGCGTCGCCTTTTTATCTGGCTCACAGCCCAAAGGAAAACTTCGTCTGAGACCGCCATGATCGTTGTTTCGTTTGTCGTTCAAAAAATACTGGCGCGCCACCCCACCTCAGGCCGCGACTCGACCCAGTTCAACCTCGACGACCTGCTCAACCAGGTTGGCTCCGGCAAGATCAACCCGGGCATGCTGCAGAACAGCGGCATGGTGGACGAACTCGCGCGCACCACCGGGCTGGATCACGCTGCCGCGTCCAAAAACCTGGACGCGGTCTTTACCCTGGTGAGCAAGCGCGCCTTGAACGCCGCCGCCCCTTCCCAACCAAATCCGGGAAAAACGTTGAAGTCCGCGGGATCGAGCAACACAAGAATCACGCGCTAGATTTGAAGAATCAAAAACTGCGTCCACACGGGCGCAGTTTTTTTTGTTTAGGCTCCTCGCCGAGGACTTGAATCTCGAACCTAGCGGGTCTAGGTTCAAGTCCTACTGACATACATCCAGATATTATTTAACGGTTCCATGCTTATACTATGATGAACCACCAAATTTGTCATTAAATTGCGTCATTCTATACTCAGTAGATGAAAATTGACGATTGCCCAGTCCTGACGGTCTGGGTCAGGAAAATCGTCACTACATGGCTTGCGTTTCCTCCACGTAGTAATGACTTTAGTCATCCGCCCGACGCCAGGAAGCGCCGCTATAGCGCAATTTTTCATCTACTGATACTTACTATATTTTTTTCCTTCAGAGTCAAATAGCACCCCAGCAGGCGCCCCGGCGGGAAAAATCTGTACTGTAATTGATCTGGCGACCCGCCTGCCGGAACAAATTTGGTACAATGCGGGTATCTTCTCAATATTTCGGGGCGAGATCAGACTTCCGAAGTCTCGGAGACTTCGGAAGTCTCCACTGCCCCAACTTATTGAGATGATACTCTACCACTTTACTCAGGCGCATCACCGAGGCGAAGCCACAAACCCCATCAAGTATTTGTCCGCACCCGAAAACCAGGACCTGGGTGTGGTCAAACGGTTTCGCAAGAAACAGTTACCCGCTCCGCTGTCCCCGCCTCAATCTGCTCTCGCCCCGTCACCCGCTTAAGTTATGACCAATGCTCTGACCCGTCTTTGGATTGACCGATAACAATGATGAAAACGGAGCGCTCCAAAGGGATTCAGGCCGCGCTGGTTTCGGCCTTCCTGCTCGGACTGGCGCCCGTGCTGGGCAGGCAGGCCATCCTGCTCGGATTTTCGCCCCTGGCTGTGGTAGCCCTGCGGACCGGCTTCGCGGCCGCATTGCTCTTCATGATCGTTGCGCTGTTCAAACGCCCATTCCTGTTCATTTATCCCGTCGGTTTTGCAGGTTGCGTGCTGGCCGGGGTCATTAATGGCTTCGGCTCGATTTTCTATTACATGGCTTTGGCGCGCCTGCCCGCCTCCATCGGCCAGATGCTCTACTCGCTCTATCCGTTCTTCCTGGCCTTCTGGATGCTTCTCGACCGCCACACCGTTAGCCGCATGACCATTTTCCGCGTCTCGCTCGCGACCCTGGCCGTGCTCCTGTTAACCGGTGGAACCTCCAACGATGTGGATTGGGTCGGCGTGCTGATGATGCTGGCTGGCTCGCTCCTGTATGCCCTGCACCTGCCCATTAACCAGCGCGTGCTCTACGATGTTCCCGCCCCCACCGTCACCCTGTACACGCTCCTCGCCATGAGCGTGGTCGTCATCCCGGCCTTTCTCCTGTTCAAGCCCCAACTCCCTGCCGGGGATGTTTCCTGGTGGCCGGTCATCGGGCTGACGCTGGTGACATTCTTTGCGCGGCTGGCGCTATTCTTGGGGATCAAACATTTGGGCGGGATGCAGACTGCCCTGCTCGGCTTGAGCGAATTGCTGGTGGCAATCACGTTCAGCCACTTATGGCTGGGAGAAAGCCTGACGCTCATGCAATGGCTGGGCGCGGCCGGACTGGCGATCAGCCTGCTCCTGGTGCGAATTGATGCCACTCCCCCATCCCCCAAAAGCCACAAAGGCGGCTGGCTCAACTGGATCCGCCCGCCAAACCTCCCGCCCGACATTCCCTGGGGCCCGCACGATTAATTTCCCGCCTCGCTCCTAAAATCTGGGCTATTCGCTTCATTCGCTCATTGGCGTCATTCGCGTTGAGAAATTCCCGACTTTGAGAAAGCTATATCGGATTCCCTAATCACTCCTCCTCGTAAACGTAACCCGTGCCGCGCACGCTGGAAATACGATTCATCAGGTCGGGAAACTCATCCAGTTTGTGCCGCAAGCGGCTCACCAGCGGACGCAACACCTCGGGCGCCTCCTGCGGGGACGTGTCATAGCCCTGCACCCGCAGGACCAGGTCGCGATGCGAAAATACCTTGCCGGGATTTTCCAGCAACACGCGCAACAAACGTCCCTCGGCGGGCGTGAGGTGTGCGACCTTTTTATTCTTGCGGATCACCCGCCGGGAGAGATCGGCAACCGAGCCATCCTTGAACCGGAATTCAGCCGGGGTTTCCTGCGCGGGCGACAGGTCTGGATTACCGCGGCGGCCCTTCAAGCGCGCCTCCCGACGCGCCAGTCCCTTCTTCACACTGGCAACAATCTGGGTGGGCAATGCAGGCTTCAGCAGATAATCGTGAATCCGCAGGCGCAAGGCCTGGATGGCGGTTTCAGTGGAGCCATGCGCGGTGAGCAAAATCACCTCGGTATCCGGCGAGACCTGGTTCACCACCTGGACCACTTCGAGACCGTCCATGCCGGGCATCCGCAAGTCCACCACCATCAAATCCACCGGGTGCGTGCGGACATGTTCCACCGCCGACTGCCCGTTCGGGACCGAGTTCACGCTATGTCCCTCGAGACGCAAAATATCCGAAAGCGACTGGCGCGCGACCGGTTCATCGTCTACGACCAAAATGACGGATTTCACTTCACACCTCCAGACGGTAAACGCACGCGGAAGCAGGCGCCGCGTCCGCGCGACGGAATCAACTCGAGTGTGCCGCCGTGCGCGCTGACGATATTGTAACTGACCGTCAGCCCCAGCCCCGTGCCGCCCTCCTTCGTGCTGACGAACGGCTCGAAAATATTCCGGCTCTCACCGGACGGGACGCCGGGTCCCGTATCCTGAAACAAAATCTCCACCCCGTCCCGCGCGGCGCGGGCGGTGATCTGCAATTCCCCGCCGGAGGGCATCGCGTCGTACGCGTTCAGGATCAGGTTGATGAACACCTGTTGGATTTGGCTGTTGACCGCGTTCACGGACGGCAAACCCGCGGGCACATTCCTTTTCACGCGAACACCGCGTTCCTCCAACTGCTTCGCCATCAGCCCCAGCACGTGCGTCAGCAGGTCGGCCAGGTCCACCGCCTGCGGCGCGGCCGCGTTCGGGCGATAAAAATCCAACATGCGCTGGACGGTGACATGCAGGCGCTCCAACTCGGAACGCGCCAGGTCGAAATACTCGGCGCGCTTTTCGGGCGGCAAATCTGCGCGCCCAGCCAGGTGGATGCAATTCTGCGCAGCCTGCAACGGGTTGTTGATCTCGTGCGCGATGGAGGCGGTCAGACGCCCAGCCGCGGCCATCTTCTCGGCCTGCAACAGCGCCTGCTGGGAATCCTCGACGCGGCGGATGGTATCGCGCAGTTCGGCGTACAGCCGCGCGTTCTCCATCGCGGCCACCGCCTGCCGCGCCAAAATCTGGAACATTTCCAAATCCGCCTCGCGGAACGGCGACTGCCCGGACTCGCGCCCGGCGTAGAGCAGACTGCGCGCGCCCGGACGACTGACCGGCACGAACATGACCGCGGCCAACCCGCGCCGCGCCAGCCCCGACTGCTGGGCTGGGTCGCCGGGACCGGAGGCGTTGACCACCGCCGGGGTCTCGAGGCTGGCAACCTGCGCGGCCAGCGCGGACCCCGAGGCGGTTTCCGCGTCGAACGACTTGTCCTGAGCGAAGTCGAAGGGCAGCAGGCCGCGCCCGGCCAGCAGGTTCAGGTTTCCGCTCGAGGGGTCGAGTTGGTAGTAGGCGGCCTGGGCGCAGGCGCAATGCCCGCAAACGGCGGACAGCACCAGGTCCAGGAGACGAGGCGGGTCGGTCTCCGAGAAGAGAGACTCGGTCACCGAGAAGAGCGGGCGCAGGGTTTGGATGCGCGCCGCGTCCCGTTTTTTCTGTTTATCTGCCAGCGCCAGCCGGACGGAGGAAATAAGTTCATCGGCTTTTTCAAAGGGCTTGAGCAGCAGGCCGTCCACTCCCTGGCGCAGGGCGCGGATGGCGGTCTCGACGGTGCCGAAGCCGGTCATCACCAGCACCGCGATATCGGGCTGGGAGCGCTGGGCATGGGCGATCACGCCGAAACCGTCCACGTCGGGCATGCGGATGTCCACCAGCAGGAGGTCGAAGCGGCGGTGCGATAATTCTTCCATGGCTTTGCGCGGCTCGGTGAAGGACAGCACGTTGAAGCCGGCGCGCGTCAGCAGGCGCTTGCACAGGAGCGTGATGCCAGGCTCATCGTCGAGAACGAGAACGAGGGGATTATCCATGATGCAACATCTGCCCCCGTCTTAATCGGATCCCGTCATTGCGCATCACGTCATTACGGCTACCGTCATTGCGAGGAGGGTGGTCTTCCCGACGAAGCAATCCTCTCCCCGACAAGGAGATTGCTTCGTTCCTCGCAATGACGGGTGGCGACGAGGAGATTGCTTCGTTCCTCGCAATGACGGGGGAACGGGAGGAGATGGCTCGCAGTGACGCGTGAAAAAAATGATTCACATCGTTCATATCGGCAACCACACCGTGAAGGTGGAGCCTTTGCCGGGCTGGCTCTCGACCTCGATCCTGCCGCCGTGATCGGTGACGATGCCATACGTGACCGAGAGGCCGAGTCCCGTGCCGCCCTGATTCGACTTGGTGGTGAAGAACGGCTCGAAGAGGCGCTCCTTGTGTTCGGGCAGGATGCCCTCGCCGCTGTCACGCACGGAGGCGATGACCCAGGCGCGCCCGTCGCGGATGGCTTCGCGGGTCTGCAAATCCAACTCGCCGCCGGAGGGCATGGCTTGCAGGGCATTGTGGAATAAATTGAGGAAGACCTGCTTCATTTGATTTCGGTCAATGGAAACCCAGGGCAGTTCCTGCTCGAGGTTGTTTGTGAAGAGGACGCCGCTGGTGTGCATGAGGTGGCGCGTCAACTCGATGACATCCTCCAGCACTTCGTTCAGGTCGGCGCGGGTGCGCGTGCTTTCGGTTTGGCGGGCAAAATCGAGCAGGCGGCGGACCACGTCGCGGGCGCGCCGCGCTTCGCGCAGCACCAGCTCGAGGTCCGCGCGCGAGGCGGCGTCCGCGGGAAGCTCCTCGAGGGTCAGCTCCGCGAAGCCCGTCACCGTGGTCAGCGGATTATTCAGTTCGTGCGCCACACCCGCGGCCATCTCACCGACCGCGGCCAATTTGGCGGCCTGAACGAGGCGGCTCTCGGCGAAGCGCTGGGCTTCGATGCGGCTCTTCAACTCATCCTGCGCGGCGCGCAACTGTCGGATGGATTCCTGCAAACGCTGATACTGGTCCGCGCTGGAAACCACGCTGGCGAGAATGCCCACCAGCGATTCGAGATCGAGCAGGTCGCTTTGGGTGAAGGCGTTTTTGTCGCGGCGTTCCACGTTCACCACGCCGAGAGTCTGGTCGCCATCGCGCAGGGCTACGCACATCAGCGAGCCGCTCGCGCCGCCGGGAACGGGACGATAATCTGCGTCCTGGCCGGCGTCGTTGACCAGCGCGCTTTTTCCGGTGCGGAGGACGCGCCCGGGAATCCCATCCAAAACGGGCCTGGCGGTTTTCCCTGGCACCGCCCGCCAGGGCAGGTGGGCAAAGACGCGCTCCGCGTTGGACGCGCTCCTGCCGCCGAAGCCGCGGATGGTGGGATTCTGTTCCGCGTCCAACAGCAGAACGGAAGCGAGTTCATAGGAAAAATATTGGGTCAGCAGGTCGGCGGTGACCTGGGCGATCTCGCGCTTGTCGGTGTGGCCGACCACCTCCTGCACCACCTCGTGGATCAGGCCGAGGTTGCGGGCGCGCCCTTCGGCTTCCTCGCGCAGGCGGCTGTATTCCACCAATCCCGCCAGGTGGCTGGTGATGACGACCAGCAGGTGCTCGTCATAAATGCTGAAGGCATCCTGGCGCGTGCTTTCCAGCGCCAGCGCGCCGATGGTGCGGGCGCGATATTTGAGCGGCATGAGCAGGACCGAAACGGAATCGGATTGCGTGGGGACAAACCCAATCGCGGCGGCGTCTGCGAGGCGCAGGGTTTTGCCGCTTTTGAGCAGGGGCGCGAGGCGATGTCCCTTCAATTCCGTGTTGAGGGGTTCAAGTTTCCCATCGCGGTTGTAATACTCGCGTAGCATTCTCCCGTCCACGGAAAGCAGGTGCAGGGCAATGCGCTCCGTCCCAAAGACGCGTGCCAGCATGGCGAAAACGCGGCGCGCGATCTGGTCCAGATTCTGCGCCGAAGCGACGGTCAGCGCAAAATCGTTCAGCAAGGCGAGGCGTCGCAAATGGTCGGCCATGGCCGCGAAGGTGATGACGATCTCGAGCACCGGCGCGACCTGCGCGGAGAGATTGTCCAGCGCGAGTGCCTGCTCCTCGGTAAAGGGTTTCTGCCGCCAGAGCGTGACCGCACCGATCATGCGCTGTCCGATGATGAGCGGGAAACACGCCCAGGCTTTCGATCCGCCGCGCGTAGATTCGCGCGGGACGCGCTCCCAGTCTGGCTGACTCGAGTCCACCAGCACCGGTTTCAGGGATTTGTTGACGCGCCGCCAGAGCGCGTTCTCCTCGATGGGCATCGAAGCGCCCGCGGACTGCGGGCTGTTCCACTGCGCCAGCACATCCAACATGTCCGCGCGGCGGATGGCCAGCCATCCGCCCTGCACTTTGGCGCGCGTCGAAAACATCCGCAGGACGCGTCCCAGGACGCGCGTCTGGTCGTAGGGCGCTTCGGAATGCAGGTTGGGCAGGAGCAATTCCGATTGCAACAGGGAGACGCCTTCCTCCCCATCGGAGTGAGCGCGCAAGGAGGCGACCATCTTCCAAACACTTTGGAAGCGGGCGTCCATCTTCTTTGCGCCGACGAGCAGGACGGTGAAAGTATTCTCGATGGGATAAACGTACAAGGTGGATTTTTCCAGCCCGGGGACTTCGTTCGCGGAACGCGAGCGCGCCCGACCTGCGGTGAGCGTGCCGCACAACCACGCGTCCACGCCGGGACGGGAGAGATGTTCCAGCAACGCCTCGCGAACAGACTTGCCCACCTGGTGCGCGGCGCGCAACTGCCAGCGTCCGCTCTCGCGCTCGGCCAACGCGCCCCACTCCGCGCCGGTGATCTGGCAGGCTTCCTTGAGGAAATCGAAGTCGTTGGGCATGGGGGTATTATATCGCTGGTAGACGAGGAAACAGGTAGACAGGTAGGCAGAAAGCAGAAGGCAGAAAGCAGAAGGCGGAAGGCAGGGCGCGGAATCAGGACAAGTTGTATAATCGCCACAATCAAGGAATAACGGTATACTTAATTCTGGTAGATTACGAAACGAGGTGAAGCATCCTAAAGGATAGGAGCACCTAATCCTAAAGGATAGGAGTACCTAATGAGCGCACAAATGTTAACTCTTGAATTGAGCGGTTTATTTGCGGTGCCGGAAACAGAGTTGATTCGCAAAGGTCTTCTGGCGTTAATCGAAAAAGAAATCCGCCTGGCCGAAAACGAGATCGCTTCGATCCGCGAGCGATACGATGTGTTCTCCAAAGAAGCTCTCTACAAAGCCGTCGAGGAGCAGAAGGTGGCAGGCCATCCCGCATGGGAAGATTACATCGTTTGGAAAAATAAAGAAGTCCACATCCACAAACTGCGCCAACTGGCGGAAAAAGCGTAGTATATGCTCGAACTCTATCGGTCCCTGGCGAATCTTGCTTTGGCAGAGTTCGGCGGCATCGTCACAAGCTCGCAGATGATCGGCGGCGCCAGCGCCTAAAAAGTCGGCTCGAACATCGAAATCAAGGGGACAATCTTTCATGTAACTACCAAACTATCGAACTATCAAACTACGTTACAATACCCCCACCATGAGCGAACTCACCATCATCGGCGGCGGACTTGCGGGAAGCGAAGCCGCCTGGCAGGCCGCCGAACGCGGGCTGGACGTGCACCTGTACGAAATGCGCCCGCAAGTCCCCACCGGCGCGCACGAGACGGGCGACCTGGCGGAACTGGTCTGCTCCAACTCGCTGGGTTCCAACCTGCCCGACCGCGCCTCCGGCCTGCTCAAAAACGAAGTGCGCCGCCTCGGCTCGCTGTTGTTGGAGTGCGCCGAAAAAGCCGCGCTCCCGGCCGGCGCGGCGCTGGCTGTGGATCGCGGCGCCTTCGCCCGCCTCGTCACCGAGCAGATCGAAAAACACCCGCGCATCCAAGTCATCCGCGAGGAAGCGACAGAGATCCCGTCCACGCCCGCGATCATCGCCTCCGGCCCGCTGACTTCGGCGCGGCTGTCCGAATCCCTGGCGATGCTCAACGGCGAGGGACACCTGTATTTTTTCGACGCCATCGCGCCCATCGTCGCGGCGGACTCGATCAACATGGATATTGCCTTCCGCGCCTCGCGCTACGGCGCGGGAGAACAGGAAGACGGCGATTACATCAACTGTCCGTTCACCAAAGAGCAATATGAAACCTTCGTAGCCGCGCTCCAATCTGCGGAACGCATCGAACTGCGCTCATTCGAGGCGGCCATCCGCACAGGTGTGAAAGCCGGGACATTCTTCGAAGGATGCCTGCCGGTGGAAGTCATCGCGGAGCGCGGCACAAACTCGCTGGCCTTCGGTCCGATGCGCCCGGTGGGACTCACGGACCCGCGCAGCGGCCTCCGCCCCCACGCGGTGGTCCAGTTGCGGCAGGACAATCTCGCCGGGGACTTGTACAACCTGGTCGGTTTTCAGACCAACCTCAAGTTCCCGGAGCAGAAGCGGGTCTTTCGTCTCATCCCTGGCCTCGAAAACGCGGAAATCGTCCGCTACGGGCAGATGCACCGCAACACGTTCATCGCCTCGCCCAAAGTCCTGCGCGCCAGCCTGCAACATAAATCCCGCGACGACCTGTTTTTCGCCGGGCAGATCACGGGCGTGGAGGGTTACATGGGCAACATCGCCACCGGACTGCTGGCCGGGCAAAACGCGGCGCGCGTTTTGAATGGACAGCCGCCGCTCGAACTGCCCGCCACCACCATGCTCGGCGCGCTGTGTCATTACGTGACCCACGCCGACCTGCGCGACTTCCAGCCGATGAAAGCCAACTTCGGGATTTTGCCGCCGCTGGAAGTTGGCCGGCAGTTGAACTGCCGGCCAACCGCCCAACGATTACGTGGACGCGACCGCGCCCGCGCTCATGCGGAACGCGCGCTTGCCGACCTGGAGAATTTTCTGACTCATGACTAAACGCATCCTTCTGACCCTCAGCCTGCTCGCTGTACTTTTTGGCGGATACTACGCCTGGAAATCCTACCGCGCCTACCGGCGCTTGCGGCCTCAGACCTTCAACGCCGAGCGCGCCTACCAGGATGTGGTCTACCAGACCTCGCTCGGGCCGCGCACGCCGGGCAGTGAGGCGCACGAACAGGCCATTGACTATTTTCGCAGTGAACTGCAAAAAGCCAACTGGCAGGTGGATATACAGGTTGTGGAAGTGAACGGGCACATGCTGAAAAACGTAATTGCCCGCCGCTCGGACATGCCGCCGGAGATCATCCTCGGCGCGCACTACGACAGCCGCTTGATGGCCGACCGCGACCCCGACCTGAAAAAACAACAGGAGCCTGTGCCGGGCGCAAATGACGGCGCATCCGGCGCGGCCGTCCTGCTCGAGCTGGGACGCGTCCTGCCGTCCAACTCTGTCCCCGTCTGGATCGTTTTCTTCGACGGCGAAGACCAGGGAAGCATTCCCGGCTGGCAGGAATGGTCGCTGGGGGCGCGCGGCTTCGTGGAAACCTTCACCCTGAAACCGCGCGCCGTGGTGATTGTGGACATGGTCGGCGACTACAACCTCAATATTCTTCAGGAAAAACAATCCAGCGCGCGTTTGACGCGCGAGATCTGGGATGTAGCGAAAGAACTGGGTTACGGACAATATTTCCTGCCCGAACAGAAATACAGCATCATGGACGATCATGTCCCGTTCCTGGAGGCCGGCGTCCCCGCCATAGACATCATTGACATCGAATACCGCTACTGGCACACCTCCTACGACACCGCCGACAATGTCTCGCCGGAGAGTCTCGGCATTGTCGGCAGGACATTGCAAACCTGGATCGCCCGGCAAAAGCGGTAGACAAATTCTGAATTCTGAATTCTGAATTCTGAATTTGCATAATCGTAATCCTCTTGAAATCCCCCAATTCGGCCATCCGGGATTAAACTATAGACATGAGCCCCATGAACGTGCAGGACAACCTCATCAAAATCCGCAAAAAACTCATCCGCCGCGCCTTGCAGAATTTAGCGCGCGGCGCGGATGTGCGCGAAAACTTCGAGGGGCAATTGGGGCGCTTTTATGACCTGCTCGAACAGGCGCTGGTCACGGGCGATTCGGCCTGGCTGGACGCGGTCGTCTTCGATTGGGTCAACGCCAACACGCAATCCGATATTGCCGAAGGCCAGAAGAACGCCACCGCCCTGCTCAGCATCCTGTTTACGCTCACCAACGAAACGGCACGCGAGTCGCTCAACAAGGGCGAGGCGCTGGACCTGATCACCGCCGTCCAGCCCATCTTCACCTCCGCGCTGGACAAAGCCGCGCGCCTTGAAATGGAAAACCGCGTGGACTATTTTGCCAACGAGATCGCCAGCGTCCAGCAAAAACTGGAACGGTTGGACCGTAGCAAGTCCAATTTCATCTCGGTGGCCGCGCACGAACTCAAGACCCCGCTGACCCTGATCGAGGGCTACACCTCCATGATGCGGGATGCCAGCGCGAACACCGCCGCGAACGACAACGTAGACTCGTTGTTGCGCGGCGTGCGTAACGGCATCCAGCGCCTGCGCCAGATCGTGGACGATATGATTGACGTGTCGCTGATTGATAACAACATGCTCTCGCTCAATTCCCAACCCCTCTGGCTGAGTCACCTTCTGGAACTGCTTCAAAAAAACCTGGGCGGGATCATGCGTGAACGCCGCCTGAAACTGGAAATCAGGAAATTCCCTGGCGGCCAGGAATGGCTCTACGCCGACCCGGAACGCTTGTACCAGGCCTTCCAAAACCTGTTGACCAACGCCATCAAATACACGCCCGACGGCGGCTCCGTCACCGTGGACGGGCGCGCCCTGCCCGGTTTCGTGGAGGTAACCATTACCGACACCGGCATCGGCATATCCCCCGAAGACCAGGCGACCATCTTCGAAAAGTTCGGCCAGCTCGGCCGCGCCGACCTGCATTCCAGCAGTAAAGTCAAATTCAAGGGCGGCGGCCCGGGGCTGGGACTCTCGATCACGCGCGGCATCATCGAAGCGCACGGCGGGACGATCTGGGTCGAGTCCGAGGGCTGTGACGAAGAGAAATGCCCCGGCTCCATCTTCCACGTCCTCCTGCCCGTCCGCACCGAATCGTCCGACCCGAGACTCGCCAAACTATTCGGGGAACTGACCACATCCAAAGAAGAGACCCATGTCAAAGAAGCAACCCGAACCGACCACCCCACCGCGTGAACGCGCCTTCCTCGTCGGCGTGGAATTCAAGGGACAGAAAGCGCTTCTGGCGCTCGAAGATTCCCTCGCCGAGCTATCCCTGCTGGCCGATACCGCCGGCCTGGACGTGGTCGGCGAACTGACGCAAAAACTGGATCGTCCGCACGCCATGACGTTCATTGGCGCGGGCAAAGTGGAGGAACTCAAAGCGCTGGTCGAGGAGACCCTCGCGCAAGTGGTCATCTTCGACGATGAACTCAACCCGCGCCATCAGCGCGAACTGGAAAAGGTGCTCGGCGAAAAGGTCCGCGTGATGGACCGTACCGGGCTGATCCTCGACATCTTCGCGCAGCACGCGCACACCAGCGAAGGCATGTTGCAGGTGGAACTGGCGCAGTACGAATATTACCTGCCGCGCCTGACGCGCCAGTGGACGCATCTCGCGCGCCAGGCGGGCGGGGGCGGCGGCCGGACGGGCTCCGCGGGCGGAGTCGGTCTGCGCGGCCCCGGCGAGACCCAATTGGAAGTGGACCGCCGCGCCATCCGCACGCGCATCAAGCGCCTGAAAGATGAACTCGAAAAAGTGGAGGCGCATCGTGGACGTTACCGCGCCCAACGCAAGCGCTCGCGCGTTCCCACCGTGGCGCTGGTGGGCTACACCAACGCAGGCAAGTCCACCCTGTTGAACCGGTTGGCCAAATCCGAAGTGTACGTAGCCGACCAGTTGTTCGCCACGCTCGACCCGACCACCCGCCGCGTACAACTTCCAGGCGGGACCACCGCTCTGTTTACCGACACGGTGGGCTTCATCCAAAAACTGCCGACAACGCTGGTGGCTTCCTTCCATGCCACGCTGGAGGAGATCACCGAAGCGGACTTGCTCGTGCACGTGGTGGACATCTCGCATCCCAACGCGCTGAACCAGTACCAGTCGGTGCAGATGACGCTGGACGAGATCGGCGCGGGACACATCCCCGCGGTCAGCGTGCTGAACAAAATAGACCGCCTCCACAGCCCCCAGTCCGCGCAGGAGACGACGCGCGGGTATCCCAAATCGGTGGCGGTATCCGCGACCCAGGGGATCGCCATCCCCGAACTGCTGGCCTTGATCCACCAGGAATTGTATGAGGCCTTCGCACCCATCCAAGTACGACTGCCCTATCAGCAGGGCGCACTGATCTCGCTGTTCCACGAGATGGGACAGGTGGAGCGGATCGAGCACGGACGCCTGGGCGTACTGATGAAGGGGCGCATCCCCGGGCGGCTGGTGGCGCAGTTCAAGCCCTGGCAGGTGAAAAAGTTTGCGTTTGAAAAGGAAGCGGAGGAGCAGGCAGAATGATTACATGGCTGTCCAAACTAATTGACAAACTCTCGGATTTTCTCGCGCGCCGCAAGGGGCTCTTGCCCCTGCTAGGACTGCTGTTCATCATCGCCAACTTGATCCTGCAATTCGTGTTTCCCGGATGGCTGGCGAGTACCAATTTGCTTTTGCATGTTGGGCTGATCGTCGCGATTTTGGGATTGATGCTGGCGTGGGCGTTGTGAAATTTTAGAAGGATAGCGCAAGAACATAATCTCGCATAAGCAATACTTCCCCGGCTGATTCCCCTCTCTACTAAACAGGCGGATACGGCAGCAATTTCAACTCAACGGCGATAATAGATACTTGCTCGTTCAAGGGAAATATTTTGAACCGTTCGAGCAGGCGATCCGTACTTCGCAGTTCATTCTTGTTTCTGCATCCGACGATCAATTCCATGACAGTTATTGAATTAACAGCAAGCATGGATTGTTGTTCCAGCCGCTTCGAAAACCTGGACGGCTCGAGCATCATCCAAAGAAAGATCAATCAGGATGTCTGTATCAACAAGGGTAAGGTTCATTGCCGTTCCCACTCACGCTGGCGAAGTTCACGAACCCATTTTGCGCTGTCTTTCATATCTTTCCGATCTTTCCACATCCCTACAAATGGCTCCGCTTCCAACTTGCCAAGCCTGGCTTTCTAACGCGGCGCGGTTCCATAGCGCGCTTTGAGGAACGCCACAAAATCAGTGACCTGCTTTTGCGCATCTGGCGGAAGAGAAGTAATATCCTGTATGATTTGTGGGATAGCCATGGTTGCCTCCAGCAAAAATTATAGCACGACGGTCACTCCTGAAATACTGGATCGAACAGGGCAACTCATCCCTCAAAATCAGTTACAATTTCCCCATGCTTGGCGTTTCACCTTTTGGGTTTAAAACCCTGAAAACAAACTAAAAACATGGATGGCATGAAAAATTATGACGGCTCAATTTAGAAATATTCTTGTCGCGTGCCTGGTGGTATTGTTCGTTCAATCCTGTTCTGCCGGAACCCAACCGAACACCGAAGTTCCGGTCGCATCTCCATCAATTTTGGTGACTGCCACCATACCTGCTACTTCCTACTCGACACAAGCCTCAAGCACAGAGGCCAGCCCAGCCATCGAGATTTCCCCCGCGCCAACGCATATCGCGGTAGACACATCCGATCCCGATTTTTGGAAAGACCTGCCCGTTGTTCCAGACCATATCAGTCCACGGGTGCTTGAAATCTATCAGCGCGGACTGGCGATGGGGAATAACCCAAATGCGTTTTCCAAGGTGGGCGATTGCAACAGCACCATTCCATATTTTCTGGCGGATTACGACCGGGGACCGGGCGCTTACAACCTGGGGGAATACGCCAGTCTGCAACCGACGATTGAGTATTTCAGCGGCTCGTTTGGGCGGAAGAGTCTGGCGGCAAAGATCGGGTTAAGCACTGCGGGCGTGCTGGCTTCGTTATGGTCGGATTGGAAACAATGCGCCAGCAACGAGACCCCGCTGGATTGCGAGTACCGATTACAGCGCCCAAGTTTTGCGATCATTTCCCTGGGATCGAACGAGGCTTACGATGTAAAACTGGATCGAACTCCCTTTGAGGGACGCCTCCGCCGCGTCATCGAACATAGCATTGACCAGGGTGTGGTCCCGATCCTCAGCACGAAGGCGGACAACGATGAAGGCGATCATTACATCAACTACGTCACTGCCCGCCTGGCGGTGGAATACGACCTCCCGTTTTGGAATTACTGGAAGGCAGTCCAACCCCTGCCCCAGCACGGAATGCGGAGCGCCGACCACCTGACGTTCGCGCCCACCAAATCCTTTACCGATTTTTCCAAACCCGAATATTTAAATTACGGCATGCAAATGCGTAACCTGACGGCGCTCCAAGCGCTGGATGTGGTCCGCCGTGAAATTACCGGGGACTCAGTCGCGGCGAATGTGGCGCCCACCGCCCAGCCCGCGTCCGCCGCGCCTGTTTCGCGCGAAGCGGGCGAGACGATGGCCTCTCCCGTGGACGGCATGAGGCTGGCATACATCCCGGCCGGCACGTTCGAGATGGGCTCCAATTCCGGCAATCCCGATGAAGCCCCGATCCATACCGTCTCGTTGGACGCCTATTGGATGGACAGCACAGAAGTGACCAATGCGATGTTCGCAAATTTCCTGAATGCGACGGGCAACCAAACGGAAGGCGGAGTCCCCTGGCTCGACCTGTCGGACCCGTACGTTTTGATCTCCGATAAAGGCGGCGGCTGGCAGCCACGGCAGGGGAACGAGGGCGAGCCAATTGTGGGCGTCTCGTGGTACGGCGCGCACGCCTATTGTGAATGGGCGGGGCGCAATCTGCCTTCCGAAGCGCAATGGGAATACGCCGCCAAAGGGAATACCGGATTCCGTTTTCCCTGGGGCAATACGGGACTGGATTGCAACACCGCGCGTTACTTGGGTTGCGGAAGCAGGCCGGTGCAAACAGGCAGCTTGCCGCCCGGCGTGAGCCCGTTCGGGATTTATGAAATGGCCGGGAATGTGGCCGAGTGGGTCAATGACCGTTACGCGCCGGATTATTATCAGCAATCGCCAGCGCTTAACCCAACCGGCCCGATCAACGGTTATTATCGCGCGTTCCGCGGCGGATTTTGGGGAAGCGCCTATGTTGGTTTGCAAACCTCGCATCGTGATTGGGCAGGCGCGGATACACAGGAGAGTTTTATCGGCTTCCGTTGCGGGATCACTCCGTAAAATTTCTAAATGGTATAATCTTTTCCAGCAACAGGTGAAATATGTCCACGATTGATTTCAAAGTATCCCTGCCTGATAAACTTCGCAAGGAAGCCGAGTCTGCCGGCCTGCTGAACCCCGCGACGATTGAACGCCTCCTGCGCGAGGAGATCCGCCGTCGGCGGGTGAACAAGTTGTTCGCTGCCGCTGACCGTCTCGCCGCGCTGGATCTTCCGCCGATGACCGATGAAGAAATTGAGACAGAAATTCGCGCTGTCCGCAAGCCGACTGCGGCATGAAAATCGTTCTCGACACTAATACGGTCGTTTCAGGTCTGTTGTGGCATGGCTCGCCGCGCAGTCTCCTTGACTTGGCTCGCGAAGGGGAGATTACCCTGTACACAAGCACGTTCCTGCTGGCCGAACTCGAAGATGTGCTTGGACGCGACAAGTTTGCAAAACGACTTCACCTTGCCAATGTCACCGTCCGCGAACTGATTTCGGGGTATTCCACCCTCGCTCATTCGATACGCGTACGCACAATTATGCCCGTTATCCTGAACGATCCCGATGACGATCATGTCCTTGCTTGCGCGGTCAGTGCCCATGTAGATTTCATCGTATCTGGCGATGGTCATTTGAAGACATTGGGAAAGTACGAGGGAATCGCAGTTTTACCCGCTCATGAAATGTTGCAACGAATTAAAGAATAACGCTCATAAGACTCCGCGACAGTCCGCGTCCAATCCCCTCTCAAAATCAGTTACAATTTCAGCATGTCTTCCACTTCGCGACGAAGGTTGATCGTTATCCGCCTTCTGCTTTTTGCCTTTGTATTTGCCGCCTGCCAGCCGCAGACCGCGCCGCGCGTCCGACTCGTGCTGGAGGACGGCCAGGTGCGCGACCTCGCCCTCGGCGACGGCATCCCCATGCGCATGCTGGCGAATGCAGGCGTCGCTTTCTCGCCCGCGGACCGAGCGCTGATAAACGGGAGTCCCGTCCCGCTCGACCAGCCCATTCAGCCGCAGGGACTTATCACGTTGCAACTGCGCCGCGCCGTGCCGGTCACGTTGATCGCGCCGAACGGGCAGATCACCGTCAACACGGCCGCGTTCACGGTGGGAGAGGTCCTGCGCGAAGCGGGCGTGTCCCTGTTCGTGAGCGACCGCGTCGAGCCGCCGGTGGAAACTCCCATCGCGAGCGGGATGACGGTGACGGTCACGCCCGGACGCGAACTGGCCGTGCGGGCCGCGGGCCAGACGGTGCGCGTCCGCTCGTCCGCCGCGACGGTGGGGCGCGTGCTGGCCGAGGCGGGGATTCCGCTCGTCGGGCTGGACTCCGCCACCCCGTCCGAGAATGAAGCGCTCCCCGCCGACGGACAGGTCCGCATCGTGCGCGTCACCGAAACCATCACCGGCGCGTACAAGGTCATCCCCTACGAAACCGAACTGATTGTCACCGCCGAACTCAAGCCGCCCGCGCAGGATGTGGTGGAGCCGGGCGAGGTGGGTATCTCGCTCAACCGCACGCGCATCCGCTACGAAGACGGCGCAGAAATCAGCCGCGTCGTCGAGAGCGAGAGCGTCATCCGCCTGCCGCGCACGCGCGTGGCGCGCAGTTCGTATTGGGCCGCGAAGGAAATGTACGCCACCTCCTACTCGCCCTGCAGGTCCAGCGGCGAGCCGGGCAAATGTTACTACGGCACATCACTCGGAATACCTGTGGCGCACGGCGTGGTGGGGATGATCAGGGAATGGTATCTCGCCTTGAAGGGCGCTCGTGTCTACATCCCCGGTTACGGCATAGCCATCGTGGCCGACGTGGGTGGTGGCTATCCCGATGGCCGCCCGTTGATTGATCTCGGCTACAGCGACAGCGATTACGTGGGCTGGAGCAGTTGGGTGACGGTTTATTTTCTCGCGCCCGCGCCGCTGGAAATTCCCTGGTTTCTGAAATGACGCCCTCCCGTTTTGCCGCTCCCCTTCCGCCTTTGAGCGCCGCTCAAATCTTAAGGGCGCACGGCCTGCGCGCCGACAAATCGCTCGGACAGAATTTCTTGCAGGACTCCTACGCGCTGGAAAAAATCACCGCCGTGGCGGAAATCCTGCCGACCGACACCGTGCTGGAAGTGGGACCCGGCCTCGGCGCGTTGACCCGTCACCTGGCGGCCGCGGCCAAACAGGTGATCGCGGTCGAACTGGACGAACGGCTGTTGCCTCCCCTCCGAGAGGTTCTAACTGGCTACACGAACGTCAAAATTATTCAAGGCGACATGCTCAGACTCGCCCCCGCCGAGATCGTCCCGGTCTCCGACTATTTGGTGGTCGCCAACATCCCCTACTACATCACCTCCGCGCTCCTGCGCCACCTGCTGGAGACGACACCCCGTCCGCGCCGCGTGACGCTCACCGTCCAAAAGGAAGTGGCCGAACGCATCTGCGCTGCGCCCCCCGACATGAGCCTGCTGGCGCTGTCGGTGCAGGTTTACGGACAGCCGCGCGTCGCCGCGACCATTCCCGCGGACGCGTTTTACCCCGCACCCAAAGTGGATTCTGCCGTGGTAAGAATTGACCTGTCCCCCGCGCCCTTCATCCCCTACACTTTGCTCGACACCTTCTTCGCGCTCGCCAAAGCGGGCTTCAGCCAGAAACGCAAAACCCTCCGCAATTCGCTCTCGGCTGGGATGAGAAAATCCCCCGCGGAGATGGAGGAGACGTTGCGCGCTGCGGGCATTGATCCGATGCGGCGCGCGGAGACGTTGTCACTGGAAGAATGGCGCGAGTTGACGGCAAGGATGAAAGGATAAATTGAATGGCATCAATCCCGAAGGAATAATATGATTCGCAAAAAAATGCCACCCCCTTCGGGGTTATGGATGAACGACATTCCAGTCTACAATCCGATCACCCCTTCGGGGTTTGTGAACTACCAAACTACGAAACTATCCAACTACTTAACTCTTGCGCGTTTCCCCAACCTTCTCAAGTCCCGATAGTGCCAGCGCACTTGCCAGACGCGCAGGGCCGCCTCAGCCTGGATCTTAAAAGACATTTTCGATTTTCCCCAGCGGCGATCGGCAAAATAGATCGGAACTTCCCCAATTTTAAATTCCAGGCAATGCGCCAGATATGCCATTTCCACCAGGAAGATGTACCCGTTCGCTTGTATGCGATGCAGGGGCAGGCTCTCCAGCGTCTCACGCCGCCACATGCGGTAGCCGGTGGTCACGTCCCGCAAGGGCAATCCCAGGATCGTGCGCGCGTAGAAATTGCCGAAGGCGCTGAGTCCCTTCCGCCAGGACGGCCAGCGCGCGTCCACGGAACCTCCGCTCACGTAACGGGAACCCAGCACAACGTCGCAGGAGGCGAGACGTTCGGACATCGCCGCCAGCGCGGCCGGATCGTGGGAAAAGTCCGCATCCATCTGGACGATGGAGTCGGCCTCCGTTTCGAGGGCGGACGCGAACCCTTCGAGGTACGCCGTCCGCAGGCCGAGTTTCCCGGCGCGATGCAAAACGCGGACGCGTCCCGCGTGCTGTCGCGCGAGTTCGTCCGCCACCGCGCCGGTGCCGTCGGGACTGTTGTCGTCCACCACGAGCAGGCGCAGGTCGAGCGGAAGCGAAAAAAGAGCGGAGACCAGTTTGGGCAGGTTCTCCGCTTCATTGTATGTGGGGGTCACAACGCTGATCTTCAAGCCGCCCCTTAGCGTTTAAGCCGCAGAAGTTCCATTTTGAGTTTGTCCACGCTGGCAAAGCGCCCTTTGGCGCTGGGCATTTCGCTCATCTCAACGCCCAGCCGGTCGGGACGCTGGGATGCGCGCTCGCGATCTTTGATGGGGTAGAAATAATCGAGGGATTGGGTCAGGCGGGAGCGCAGGCGTTCCTGCAAAGCGGGCAGGTTTGCAGATTGCGCAACCAGCACAAATTCAGCGGCGCCGAGATGGCCGAGGAAATCATCCTTTCCGCCGATCTCTCCCATGGTGTTTTGGATCATCACGCTGAAGGCGCGCAGGACATCATCGGAAGCCACAAAACCATAGGTTTCGCGGAAGGCGTCCAGGTTTTCAAGGGAGACGAGCAGCAGGGAAATTCCTTCGTTTTTTATGGCGGCGGCCAGGCGCTCGTCCACCAGCGCGCCTTCGGGCAGTCCGCTGACGGGATTGGTGAGTGATCCCTGGCTAATACGCTGGAGCGCATTGCGGACGCGCAGGCGCAGTTCCTGAATGTCGAAGGGTTTGGTGATGTAATCGTCCGCGCCCAGTTCCAGTCCCTGCAATTTGTCGGCGCGTTCGCGCTTCTCGGTCAGGAAGATGATCGGCACGTGCGCGGTGCGGCGGTCGCGGCGCAGGCGGCGGGCCACCTCGTAGCCGTCAATATCCGGGAGGCGGATATCGAGGATGGCCAGGTCGGGGTGGGTAGCCTGGCAGGCGCGCACACCGTCCTCGCCCCAGTTGACGGTCATCACCTCATAGCCCTGCGCGCGAAAATAAGCCGTGACCATTTCGGCCACATCCAGGTCATCTTCAACAATGAGAATCTTTTGTTTGACGTTGGCCACGGTTTCCCCGCTTAAGATAGAGGTTCTTTCTGGATGACGAATTCACAAACCGAGTCGCCGGCCGCGATACATTTCGATTCGTTCACGCGGAACTCGTTGCCGCCGGAGACCCATTTCAGGCTTTCCTGCAAAAGGCCGACTGCGATGAAGCAGATGGGTTTATCCTGGCCTTTGCGGTCGGTGCATTCGGAACACCTATGAATGGTGTAAATAAATTCGTTCTCTTTTTCTTCCACCGTGCTGTGCTGGTCGCTGATCTGGGAAAAAATCTTGGCCTCGGCGGGCAGGCCGATGCGGAGTTTGGCCTGCAAGGGCAGGACTTTGAACGCCAGGTCGCCCACGCCGGCCAGGGCGCCAAAGTTACGCAGGCCGTCGGCGAAGATGGCGCGCCCAACGCGCAGGGACAGGCCGCGCCCGCCGCGAGGTCCGTACATGTCTTCGAGCGCCATGTTGATGGCGGCCACTTCCGCAAAGTCAAATCCCTTTTCGAGGTTGTCGGGCAGGGGATGGTCAACATATTGGCTCAAGCCCGCCAGGTTGAGGATGGCGTTGAGTCCGTTGCGACCCATGACTTCTTCGAGCGCGCGTACCATGATCAGGCCAAATTTATTGGGGTACGCAAAACCACTTTTTTGGATGGGGGTCATACAATCTCCACTAGATCAGTTTTGCCAGGTCCACTGCGGCGCGGCGCATGTCTAAAAAGATCAGGCCCAGTTTGGCCTGTTCGCGCGCGAGCGCGGTGAGGACGGCTTCCTGCCCGACCGACATCAAAACGACGTAGCCCTTCTGGCCTTTGATATATACCTGCTCCAGCGAGCCGCGTCCCAGTTCTGAGGCGATGCGCTCGCCGAGGGAAAGCATGGCCGCCGACATGGCCGAGACACGGTCTTCTTCCACGCCATGCGGCAACGCAGAGGCAATGCTCAAACCATCCACGCTCACAATCGCAGAGGCCTCGATATCGGGAGAAGACGCCTGCAACTCGCGCAGGCGATCCACCATCTGTTGCGTACGGGACTTGGCCAAGACAGCCTCCTTGCAGGGGTCGCGCCCGTCAGCGCGCTGAAATCGGAAGTTTCATTGAATCTGTAACACTATTTTAGGACACGCAGGGCATTGTGTCAAGTTTGACAACCACACAGAAAAGAACCCAACAGAACCGTAAGGCGGGCGTGCTATAATTTGCCGAATTCTTACAGAGGTACTTGATGAAATTGAAAATCGCCTATCTGACTTTATTGTTTATCCTGGCCGCCTCGCCGCTAACCGTCCGCGCGCAGGACTCCCCGCCGGCCGAGGAATCTTTTAGCGGAGCAGAGGTCTGCGCGCCGGACGCCTACCTCATCGCGCCGGACGACTGCCTGCCGCTCGGCCCGTCCGTTTACCTGACCGGACTCGCCCGCCTCGGGCTGACCCTGCCGCCGCGGCCGCTGCCGGCCTACAAGCCGAACCCCGAACTCGCTCAAATCCCGTATCGTTATTTCCACATGGCCGATGACATACCGGTCAAGTTTTACCCATCGCTCGCGGATGCCCAAGCCAAATCGGAAAACGCGCTCACTTACGCCCCTGGCTTTGTTTATGTCTCTTATCAAAGCATGGATGAGACGGGACATTTCTTTCTGACAAAATTAAGTTACTGGATCAGGGGAGACGGCAACCGCATCCCTGCCTCTGCCATCCCAACGTTTCAGGGGCTGCTGTTCCGCGAAACCCCGCACAACGCGTTTGGCTGGACCTTTGAGGAGATTCCGATAAAAAACGCCCCGGGCTACCAGGCCGCCGATACCGGCAAAAAACTCGCCCCATGGTCAGTCGTCCAAGTCTACCATACGGAAATCGTAAAGGATACTGCCTGGAACATGATCGGTCCCGACCAGTGGGTGGAGGGACGCAAATTGGCAGTCGTCACGCCGAACACCACCCGGCCCGAGGGCGTGAGCGGGGATCGCTGGATCGAGGTCAATCTCGAGGAACAATCGCTGGCGGTTTACGAAAACAACCGGCTGGTCTTCGCCACCATGATCGCGACGGGCATGAAGCCGTTCTGGACTCGTCCGGGCGTGTTCCAGATCTTCGAGAAAAAAGAGGCCGAGACGATGCGAAACAATGACCCGACGGATTTCTATTATCTGGAGGATGTTCCCTATACGATGTATTTTGACGGCGCGCGCGCCCTTCACGGCGCCTACTGGCGAACCTACTTTGGATTCCCCCAATCGCACGGATGCGTGAACCTGTCGGTGGGCGACTCGCACTGGCTATTCGACTGGGCGCGCGAAGGCGACTGGGTCTACGTCCACGACCCCTCGGGCCTCACTCCGACCGATCCCGCGCTGTATACCGGCGGCGCGTATTGACATGCCCAAGTGCGTATGGTAAACTCCTGCCCGCTGTGAAAAACTGGTCCTGTGGTGTAGTGGCCTAACATGCGGCCCTGTCAAGGCCGAGATCGCGGGTTCGAATCCCGTCGGGACCGCTGATACCAACCCTGATTTCCTCGTTCGCTAGGGTTGTAAGAGGTAAAAGCGCAAAAGTTGGTTGAATGCCGACGAGAACGCTTCCCTTTATATAGACTGCTTCAGCTGATATCTGAAGCAGTCTTCTTTTTTCAAGATCTGTTAATCTTTGCCACTTAGCAAGTTTGCTCTGTATTTCCAATGCGGATGTCATGATAGCATCGTTATCTGTTTTTCGCAAGAGGTCAAGTCCAGCTTCGTAGCGCTCTTTTTCATTCACATAGATTTCATTATCAATCTGGTCTGCAATAAACAATGTTTTTACACGATCATATCGAGACTGTACCTTTGCGATCTGCTCACTGGTTGACACATCATTCTCATTGATAACGATATTAGCCAAAACGGACCGCAGCCATTGTACAATCTGGTTTTCAATATTCTCCGCATGTACAGTATCCTGGCAACACTCCCCCGATTTTTCGATCCGAGTCGTATCACGATATAAATATTCCCCGCGTCTACCACTCGAGCCGCGCATGGCGCGACCACAACTAGAGCAATGTAACAATCCAGACAACGGATAAATTCGCGATTGATTTGGGCGATGAAAGCGGGGTGTCTTGCCAAGCACCTGACGATTTTTCTGCACCTCTTCAAATTCATCCATTGTCACTAGCGCAGGGTGCTTGCCAGAAAAGATTTCCTTTACTCTTCGGGTGGTCTTCTCCCCTTTTTGGGGAGTACCATAATACGGAACAAATCCTGCATAAAAAATATTGGTGAGCATGTTGCGAACAGAGTCTCTTTGTATCGGTCCACTTGGCTTCTGACCAGGGAGGCCGCGAGTTCGCACAACCGGCCCATCTTCTATAAGGCGGTAGTTCTGTAACTTCTTGGCAATGTGACCATCTGATTCGATTTCAGACAAGTACCAGTCGTAGACCAAACGCACCACTTTGCTGTCAATTGGATGGAGAACAAGCAGTTTGCCGTTACCTTTATCTGGCTTACCAAAATCAGGACAATATCCTTCTCCGTTCGGATCCTTGCACTTTGAACATAATCCGTAACAATAACCATAAGGAATATTCCCGTTCCAGTAACCGTCCCGCGCCCTTTGGAGTTTGCCTTTTCGGGTCTCCTGCCGCAGATTGTCGATATAAATCTCAGCCAGAGTGCCAAGAACTGTCAAGGTCAGTTTGCCCCACACGGTGGTGAAATCCAATCGTTCCTGCACAGAGACAAAGGCGATATCCCAGTTATTGAGTTGATCGAGCGCTCCAAGCAGGCCTCGCAGATGACGGTAGAAGCGATCCACTTTATCCACCACCACCACATCAAAACGGTGCGCTTCGGCATCCTTCATCAATTGCTCGAGAGCCGGGCGATGGCTGTCCTTCTTCGCGGAAATGCCTGCATCCGTGTAAAGCTCCACAAATTTCCACCCTTGCGACTCGGCATACTGGCGGATATTGTTCGCCTGGGCATCCAGACTAAAACCGTCTACCTGCTCCCGCATGGATACGCGGCGATATCCAACAGCGCGTAATGACGAACTTTTCATGGTTGGTAACCTCCAATTTAGTATAATGACCCATCAGGATCATTTGATCCAAGCCGCATTTTATCCCAATCATAGGATCACCCATGAAAGAAGAACCGCTTGCCAGACGAAAAAGAGATGCAAAAAAGAAAGAATACACCCCCGAACCCTTTGTCGCGCGCATCGATCAACTGATGCAGGAAAAGAACATCAGCATGCGTTACACGGGGATCGAGAGCGGATTGGATCACCAAGCCATCCGAAGAATCAAGTCCGGGAGACGGCCAGACATGATGTATTGTATTTTGCTGGCGAATTTCTTTGACATTAACCCAAATGAGTTGCTCCAACTCGCAGGATGGCCCACCCTTAAAGCATTCGACATTGAACGAGCCAGCGCCGAAAATCTCCCGCCCGAGGCGGTGGATGTAGCGCTGGATATTGCCAGAATTCCTGATCCGCGAACAAGAAAAAAAGTCGCCGATGCAGTCCGGGTGCTTCTCAAGGAATACTTCAGTTAAATGCAAAAGAGCAGGTTTGCGACCTGCTCTTTCTTGTCATCTACTACTGACCTCCAACCAGGCCATCTGCGGGTAAGCCCAGAAGCGAATCGAACGGCTCATAGGCCAAGGCCCGAATTAGACAACCTTCGCGGTTAAAAAACAGACCGGCGAAGATCGAATCAAGCAGGAGGCGTTTCTCGGTATTGAGAAGTTTTTGCCAAATATCAGAGAAGGGGCGCAAGCCATCAATCGCATTTCTAAATTCAGGTTTTAGCGATGGTCTCAATGAACTCAAGCGCTCCTGTAGGATTCTTGTTCTCCGCTCAAGATCGGGTCTCGAAAGATGGCCTGATTCGAAGAGATCTCCGAGTTGCTGCAGTTCCTGGCGATATTTATAGCCTGCCCGTTCGAATTCAGCCATGCCATCATCGGTAAGGTAGTACGCGGCAATCCAATCATCCCAAACATCCGGAATAAATAATTTCGAGAGAAGGCCATCCACCTGAGCTTCGAGCTTATCAGCGCGTAAATGTTTATGCCTCCCGGCAAGGTCATTATCCACCGAGTGCACGACTGGGTTGATGCCTTCAATGCGAGGCTTCTTTTTTTGTCCGCGTTTGAGGGATTGATCATGGAGGTAGGCGCAACGATAATATATGATGCCTTTTCCGCCGAGCGAGCCACGCAAGGAAAATTCCTGTCCAGTTGTTTCAAAACATTCCCAGCAACGCGCCACGCCGCTCAAAGGATATACCCTCGTGGAGTTGTTGGACTTCAACGGTGTGCTGGCTTTTGATTTTCGCAGGGATGCGACAGCCTGCCATGTTTCAAGAGAAATCAATGGCTCGTGCTGACCTGCAAACAGTTCCAGCACTTCGCGCGAATTGCCATCAACCTTTGGGGGTAGGATATTCTCTGGCCGCTCAAGGTCATCGTCTACGTTGAATTTAGGGCGGCGATAGCGGGCAACTTGTCCAGTGTAAAAAATGTTTTCAAGAATTGCCCGTACGCTCTCCCGATCAAATTTGCGATCAGGCACATGTTCAGCCATGGGAAACTCTCTTGCCTCGAGGCTGAAACTTCACTTTAGTCCCATCAGGTAGTGTGACGAGGGAATTATTCAGGAACACAGCAATTTCGCGAAAGCTCATACCGTCCTGGTACAGTTTGAAGATCAAGGCTACGGCATGGCGATCCACAGGATGGGGAACCGCCAGCGTGCCGCGCTTGCTTTCGGGGCGATCCGGTCCGCCATGCAAGGGGCAATATCCCTTCCCGTTTTCATCCTGGCAGATGGAGCATAGCCCGTTACAGTATCCAAAGGGCAGCCGCCCAAGATGCAGTCCGTTCGAGCGGCGTTTGCCAAGCCCTTCCCGGGTACGGTCGCTGGCCTGCCAGACATACGCCTCGGCGAGGCTTCCCAACACGACAATCACAAGACGCCCCCACCACGTATCAGTATCGAGGTTTTCCGTAACCGAGATGACCCGGACATTGAATTTTTTGAGCAGGTCAATAAAAGATAGCAGGGATTTGAGATTCCGAAAGACCCGATCCAGGCGATGGAAAACCACCACGTCTATCCGGCCTGCCTTCACCTCATACAGCATTTGTTGAAAGCCGGCGCGCTGGCTGTTTTTTCCGGAACGCCCGGCATCCTCGAATACCTTGACTTCCTGAGCGCCATGCGCGCGGGCGTATGCCTCGGCGCGCTCCGGTTGTATGTCCATCGAATAGCCGGGGTTGTGCGGGTCAAAACGCGATTTTCTCGCATAGACCGCCCACACATTTGAGGCGCGATTTCTGCCGCTCTCTTCCGAGATGATGCGAAAAATATCATCCTTTGTGATGGGGGTATTGCTGTTTGTCATCCATTTCCTCCGTAGCAGGTTGTTCTGGTTTGGGTTCATCCTGGTCTTTCTGCGCGTCTCTTTTAATCCGGCGGAAAGCCTGCGCCAATTCCCTGATAAAGCGCAGGACGCGCTGTCGTTCGGCGGGGGATAACTTTTCTATTTTCATTTCATCACCTGGTTGTTTGAGATTGGGTAAACCTTAGAGAATTTACCCATGTGCGAGCGAAATTTTTACATATCCCACCCAAAGGATGTTGGGAATCTCTTCCCAATTTCAATTATTGATGAATCAGCATGGAAATTAGAGATCTGCCAACCGAAAATCCCCAAATGGCAGGGGAGATGATCACCCACCTTTCCGAAATTACTTTTCTCCATAGTAAGCGCCATGGCGCCCAGACCGCTTTGGCGAAAAAACTGTACCCGGACAAGTTTGAATCAAACAAGTCCAAGGTCTCCCGTTGGTGCAAAGGCGAATTCCTGGATCCACACGGACGGTTTACCCCCAACGATTTTCAGAAGATCGTCGCATTATTCTGGCAGAAGCCGGATGGGTTTCAGACCGTTGACGATGTATTCGGCCTGGCACGCTGCATTGGAAAGGTAAAGTTTGGAAGCGAGGCGCGTAGCCTAGTTGACTTGCTTGACCGCGACTGGCTCGAATCTCTTGGGTACACTGATCCCAAAAGGGTGGATAACATTCCGCAACCAGACAACCGCTATCCGAGAAATACGAAGTTGTTTCTGAGAAACGATCTGCTGAAAAGGATCGAAGAGATCATTCCACTGGCGATCAACTCAAAGCAACCAATCGTTATTCATGGACAACCGGGAACGGGAAAGACCACCCTGATTGAGCAAATCAGCAATAAGAAACAATGGGAGAACCTGGGGACACAAAGAACCTTTTACCTCAATGAACAGGGAATCGTCTCCCATCTGAGAGCCTGGTACGATGATCTAATCGGAATGGCTCCAGCATACGGAATGAGGCAGGATGATCTGGTCAGCGCAATTCGCATGCGGATATCGGGGCAAAATTGCTTTGTTTTGGTGGATAATGTCGCAAGCGTTGAGCATGTATCGCCCATCCTGGATGCGCTAAAGAAGACCAATCAGTTCGCAATGATTCTCACGACCCGCATGCCGGGGGTGTCCCGGGGAATCGCTCATCCCCGTTCTCTTCAGCTGGCCATGCCGGGATTCGCGGACTGGGAGGCAAAAAGGTATTTCAAAGTCTTCTTTAACAGGGAGTTATCCGCCGATAATGAAGATGCGTTTAGTCAATTGGTTGAATTGTTGAAGGGTAATCCGCTCAGTTTGTATTTCGCCTTTCAACGGCTGCACGACATGCAGATCCGGGAATTGCTTGAACTGCTGCAGAGTGCACAACCGGAAATCCCCGACGAAATGCTCAACGAGGTGTTTCTTCCGCTTCAGGTTGGTTTCGAGAGGATGCCGCCTGCACTCAGAAGGAAATTCATGCGCCTGGGCGCGATGGACCGTTTTTATTCCATTGATAATCAGACCCTGGCGGCGCTATGGGAAGATTCAATCGTGGAAACGTCCAAACTCATTGTCCCTGAATTGCAAAATTTCATTTCGCCTTTCCAAGCGGCTGGCGCTGGCGCAGGGAATTGGAGGCTGCACGAACAAACCCACTTGTTCGCAATTAGCAAATTCGGCGAGTTGAACCTGGATGAAAAGGAAACTGCATTGAACTGGACGAAGCGACTTGAGGATGTGTACGAGGATTCCGACCTGCCCAGCAAGGAAACGCTTGAAACCGGAAGAATCATGGAGACAAAAATCAGCCACCCCTTGCGAATCGGGCCTGGTCAATTCCCAAATTTCAAGGGCGTGTTCGGTCGCGTGGCGATGTCCCTCCTATTTGGAAGCCATAATCACGATTGGGAAATCATTCAAAAGGAATTGACCCATATCAGTTCGTATGAATATTTCATCTGCAAAAAACTCCAACAGCGCGAGGGGCGATACTTGAAAAATATCAGGATTGGATCATTGGGCATTGTCGCGCTCCTGGTGTTAAATACTTTGACAGGCGTCCACCCGTACAGGTTAACCAGCACGGCCTCCATTATGGCGTTCTTTGCCTGGGCAATATATTCGATCAAATTATATCGAGTTGATCTGGCAGGCCTCTGGAAATGCGAGACTCAACGCCAATTGATCTGGAGTTCTGTAAATTCAAGAATCATGGAGGAGATTAAATGACGCGACTTTTGCGCCTTGAAAACTGAAAGCCCAAACGAAATAAAACGGGATTGCTTTAATTGGGGGGTAAGCGACAAATACAGAACCCACCTGAAAAGAATTCAGGTAAGGCAACGCCCGTCAAGTCGCAGAGTGTGTTGCTTCAGGAATAAGCGATGGCGTGAATGAGAGGCGCGAGCAGGTAGGATAGGTTTTGTTTTTGTGATAGCCCGGCGCTTCCTGTTAGCCCAGCGCTTCTTGCCACTCCTTCTATAATCGCATATACTCATTGGAAATTTGACTTGGCCTATGTGGTCATGACGCTATACGTGTAAAGTTCTATGAAATGCTGTATTAAGCACAGTTGTATGACATTCATCATGCTGAAATTATGACGTAAACCGTTGTACAATCCATTACACAACTGCATTTTTAGGTGTAGAATTTAAAAAAATCGAATGCGGGATTTCTTATTTATGGAAAAACTGCCTAATCATCAAACATCAAGTGTTACTTCAACAGACTCAACGAAGCCGTTATGGACGGTGGTTGATGTTGCGTCGTATTTGAGGTTGCACCCTGAAACAGTGCGGGCAATGGCAAGGGATGGGAGGATTCCATCTGTCAAGGTGGGGAAAACATGGCGTTTTTATTCGGACCAGATTAAAACTCTATTATTCAATGAAATGAAGCAAGCCAGATTGCAGAATCAATCTCATAAGGAGGAGTGATTCAATGTCAAGGAAACTGTCCCGTATTCTGTCCGTCCTGATTGCTTTGGTTTTTATGATTGATGTGGCAGGCAAGGCGAATGCGTCAGGAGTTGCCGATATGCAGGGATTTACCGTTCAAAATGATTCCCCCCTCTCTTCGGCTTGTTCCAGTTTGGATGTGATCTTTATTGTTGACCAGTCAGATAGCATGAGTAGAGCAGGCTTAGCTTCCGATCCATTGGAAAATCGTAAATATGCTATTAGTGCAATGATAGATTTATTAGTTGATCTTGCAGTTGATCAGTGTGCTGATAGTACCTACCGGGTGGCGGTGATTTCCTTTGGAAACACTGTTAGAGTTGATTTACCCTTGCGTAATATCAATCCCAATGATATTCAAGAAGGCAGGGCATTAAGAGATGATCTTGTTTCCAGTTTAAAGGCTGATAAATTGGGACAGACTTACCCTAAAGACGCTTTTCGTGAAGCATATTCGATCTTGCATGGCGCTAGCCAATATGGCGATAAGCCCCGCAAGAAAGTTATACTTTTCCTGACCGACGGCATTCCATGTTCGGATGGTAAGGAAGGGTGTGATGAGAATCATGACAGCGAAGGGGCAACACTAGATGTTGCTAGTCTTATTTCCACCCTTTTCCCATTTAACGTTCAATTGTTAAAAGCTGAGGCATGTTTAGCAAATTTACGCGATGAAAATAAAGGGCAGAATTTACCAGAGAAGGATGTAAACGCATGTCTAAAAGAAATACCCGAAAACGAGCAAGAGGTTTATGCTGAAAGTACATATATTTATACTATTCTAATGAAATCAGACGTTCCTTATCCTAAAGGTGTTCTGAATACATTGGAGGAAACATCGGAAAATCACGCGGGTCGGTTAGTGGAACTAAAGCATAATCTAGGTGATATTCCATCCACAATGCGGGAGATTTTGTCTGAACTGGTTGGAATTAGGCCAAATCTATTGCAATGCGGAAACCCTTTTGCAGTCAATCCCTATTTAAAGCGTCTACGCGTGAATATTTATAATATTTCAGACCAAAACAAAGTCACACTCTCCTATGTTGATACGGAAGGACAACCTCATAAGATTAATGCAGGAAATGGAGACGCAGGGTTTATTCTTGCGGAACCATATTATGCTTTTGGCGCCAATGAGCGCTATGTTTTCCAATATCCCTATCCAGGGCTTTGGCAAATCACGGCAGAAAATTGCGATGGTGTGGATATTTACGCGGAGCCGATTGATTTCAAAGTGGAGCCATATCAACCTAATTTGCCTGATGAATTGCCTGAATTCGATATTGAGCCTTATTATTCCCCCGATGAACAATTTCAATATAAACTGGATTATCAGATGCATGTAGGGGAAGATGTGATAACTCAAGCACCTCAAGTTCTCTTTGCCATCCATGCAGAGGCTCGAGTTACCGCTCCTGACGGAAGAGAGTTTGTTTATCCGATGGAGTATGATGTAAGCGGTAAAAAATTTGTTGTCTCGGAGCCTCTAAAACTTCCCATGGAAGGCACTTATCAATTATCTTTGTCGGGGACAACTTTGCGTCATGATGGCGATATTGTTGTTCCTGCTAACCTCAGTAATGAACAGCTTTTTATAGAAACTTATACGGTTTTTGAATTTCAAAATCAAATAAAAGTATTTGCTGTTTCACCTTTTATTCTTGAATCGGTTTCTCCGATGCCGAATCAAACTGTTTACCATGTTCATGAAACCATTTTGGAAGGATGGCCGCTGCCGGAGCGATCCCTTTCAGTTCGAGTCCGTGTTTCGGATCGAAATGGCTTGACCTTACAAAATGTTGGGGATATCTTCAGTGACCCAAACCGGGCAATCTCTGCAACTCTGGCGAATGGACAACCAGTCATCTTGCATCCAGATTCAGAAAAAAACGGCGAATACATAGGAGAGATCCAAGGTCTTGGGGTTTTAGGTGAACAAACCTTGGCATTTAAAATTAATATGGATCTCGTCAACCCGGAATACCGTCCCGATCAGCAGACTTGGGAAATTGTCATTGAACGTGGTGATGGACTGTTCCATCGAGCAATTACTTACATCATTATTTTTTGGATGATCATAGCCGGCATCTTGGCGACAATTGCATATAACATTGCCATTCGTACGAACAAGGTGCAGGGCTCACTGGCTTTTGTGGACGGCTCGGCGAATATCGCCACCTTTGGTTTGTACAACGGCACCAACTTCCGCATCATCAAACGGCGGGAATTGGATCAATACCCGCAACTGGCGCTCAAACGCATGAAGGTCCAAAACATTGGCAAAAAGCGGCGCGCCTCGGTTAACGATGCACAGGAGGCTGGCCTCGTGTTTACGGATGACATGTCGGGCGTGCGCGTGGACTGCATATCCTCCAATGGACGGACGTTCTCGGTGGATCTCTACTCCAATACGCCGATGATCTACAGCGACGATACGATGGCGCAAATGATCTACGAACCTGTTGAATAATCCCTGAAAAAAGGAGCAAAAAATGACTCGTCCAGCGATTGTGATTGGCCTCGGCGGCACTGGTCAGTGGGTGCTTACCTTCCTGAAAAAGGAATTGTTGGAGATCGGCGGCGGAACCATGCCACCCGGCGTGAAGTTGTTATCCTTCGATACAACCTCGCGCACCACGGCTGGCACGGGTCAGACATCCAAGCGCGAAAAGGAGGATATTCGCGCCGGCGCGGTGCGCCTGATCGAGGGAAAGGAATTTATCCCGATTGGGGATAACATCGGCGCGTTATCCAGCGAAATTGCATCAGGCAAGCACGCCCATTTGCAGTGGTTCCCGGCCAAGTCGTTCCTTTCAAAACTGCCTCCCGCGGCCTTCAACACCAAGGAGGGCAGCGGGCAGATCCGCCAGATGGGACGCGTGTCCATTTTCCGCGACCTGGCAGCCATCAACCATTCCGAGGTGCTTTCCCGCCTGCGCGCGGCCATGCAGGATTTGCAGGGCAAGGTCTCGCGCGATATGCAAATGGAGATCGTCATCGTCGGATCGTTGGCGGGCGGCACAGGCGCGGGCATGTTGGTGGACATGGCCCTGCTGGTTCGGGCGCAGGCCGCCAAGATGGTTTCAAACAACTATGTGGTGCGGGGCTTCTTCATCCTTCCGCGCGCCTTCACGAGCGGCGGACTGGGGGAGGGGCGCGATATGCTGGCGCGGTCGTTTGCCACTTGGCGCGAGCTGGATCGCTTCATGATTGTCAGCGAACGCTTTGGGCTGCGGCAGATCAATTACCATGAAACCAACCAGGACCTGCGCCTGCGCCTCGACCGCCGCGCATACGATGTCAGTTACATGATTGACCCGGCGCGGCAGACTGTCAACTCGCTGGATAACGTCCGCGCGGAGGAAGGGTTGTTCCCGGGCGTGGCTCACGTCATTTCTGCCATATTGGATGAAAAGGCGGGTAAGGCCTACACCGAGTTTGTAACCACCAACCTGGCGGGCAAGCTGGCCCAACTTCCGCGACGGCCCTACCATTCCGCGGTCGGCTCGTACACCCTCAAGGTGCCGGTCTATTACGCGGAGGAGAAATTCTCGCATCAACTCGCGCTGGATGTGTTGCGCCAATTGCTGGCCCCCGAAGTGAACGATAAGGGACGGGTGACCAACGTCTCCGAAATTCGCAATCGCGAGGTGCCCGAAGGCCAGGTTGGCGTTTCGTCCGCGCTCAAGTTCATGACGGCCAGCTCGTTAAATATCAGCGGCAATGAAATCCCCAATACGCAATTCCTGCCCATGCTGGCCGAAGTGCGTGAAAAGGAAGGCTTGCGGAACAATGCCTTCGTTCAAAATATCGCGCGCGGCGGACTGACCATCGGCAATTCCCGCTTCCTCAACGCGCTGACCAACATCAGCCAGGACGAGGAAGGCAAGTTGATCATGCGCGATATCCAGGATGAACTGAACCATCCCATCTGGCGCGATGTGGCGCCCAGCCGCGTGGCGGGCGATACTCCGGACGCCGCCTTCACGCGCGTCAAGAATCGCGTCCCTTCGGTGCGGCAGGAACATTACGGGGTGGATACCGCCAGCGGTGAGCGCCTGCGCGGAAAATATGGCAAGGCACTCGAGCAGGCCCGCAACGCTCAGGTTGCGCGCTTCCGCAAACTCCTGCTGGCCTGGACCGTTCACGCCCTCAACGGCGATTCCAACGACCCGCGCCTGGCGCGCGGCGGCAAGATCGGTTATGCGCGTTCGTTCTATTCGGGCATGATCGAAACCTTCGATTACTTCGCCCGATTCCTCAACATGGTGCGCCAGACCCGCAACGAGGAACTGCGTTTGGCGGCGCGCACACGCCAGGCCGCGGACGCGGGACTGAAGGAATACGATCGTTTGCGCGGCAAAAAATGCTGGCTGACTTTCTGGGATGACTTTACGCACCCCGACGCCTATCGCGCCCAGCGCAACTACCTGATGGCCGAACAGCGCGATATTGACGTGCGCAAGGATGACATTTTGCTCGACGTGCTGGCTGAAACCACTTTGGAAATGCGCGCCATCGCCGAAAAAACGCTGAACGACCTGCAAAGCTGGATCGCTCATCTCGCGACCGGCGACCAGAACCAGAAGGTGAACGGGCTCTATCAGGAGGCGCTGGATTCGCTTTCCAACGTCAACGTGAATCACGAATTGGACAAGCGCCTGGCCAAGATTAGCCAGATCATCGGGGAGCATGAGTACAAAACCGATGATACCTATGTCACCGATGCCCTCTCCAAGATCGAATGGAATGTGTCCGATGGCAGCGATGGCATGAAGGTGGCTTGCGGCATTAACTTCCCGGCCGAGGAGGAGAATCGCCCCTCCACGTATCGCGCGTTTGCCCGCGAGGGAGAAGCGCCCTCCCAGACGAATCTTCAAATGATCCTGGCGCTGGCGCAGCGGCCTTTCAAGGTGTTATACAAGGAGCGCCCGCTGGCAAAGGAAATTGCGAAGGTTTACCCCACCGGCACAAAACTGGCCGAATCGGTGGATAAAATGGCCGAACCACTTTACCTGCCCGCCTCGGCTGTGCGTGGTCCAGAGATTGTTGCATGTTACATTCGTGTTCATTCCGGAGTGGATGAAAATACAACACGTTACTTCGATGAATTCGAAGGCGAAATGAAAGCGCGCAATCCCCAAATCAAAGGCTCCAGCCTGACCTTGGTGGATTCAGAAGACCCGCACAAAATGACTATCGTCCGCTCGGACGACCTAATCCCAAGCCAGGATTTCCAAATGTGGCACGCTTGCCGCGAAGCATACATTCAGCAAGTAACGGATCCGCATCGGGGAATTCCAGCCGCAGAGTTGCACATTTTCCCGGCAGAAATCAATGCCTGCTCCTACGAGGCGGAAATTCCTCGCCTATTGGGAAAAAACTATCGCACGCTGCACCCAGAAGTGGTGGCACTGCTGGAAGACAAGGAGCATTTCGAAATGTTCCTGCGCTCGTATGCTCTCGGCTTTATCAAGATCGCCACCAGCAATGCGGGCGATTCCTTCTGGGCCTATCAACTGCCTGATGACAAGGAACCTCTCTACCTTAATAACCCGATCCGCACGATTGACGGCGCCATGAAAGAGGATGTTTTCCAGATCATCCACAACTTCGTAATGGAGGGGGTGGACCAGCGACCGGGCATGAACCAGCAGCGGTACGTAGACTGGAAAAAACTGCGCGACGCCATCCTCGCGGGGCAACGCGATCTGGGCAAGGCCAAAGCCACCAAATCCTATCGCCAGCAGGTGGAAGATCCCAAGGGCCTCGTCCAGACCATCCTGGCGGATGTGACCAGCCGCCGCGCCACCATCAGCGACGAGGTGCTTCGCAAGTCCATCGGACAGGAGCATGAAGACCTGGCCGATCTCGCCACTGTGATTTACATGAAGGCCATTCAATCGGTGGAAAATCTGGCGAACAAGTAAATGCCTCTGTAATTTGCCAGCGGCGGTCAGGTTGGATCATGCCGCCGCTGGTGTATCAAAAAGGCCAATATATGCCGTTGCGCGACTTGTTTTCGTCTCGAGGCCGTGAAAACCAGCAGTTTGCCGGGTGGCCGGCGCCTCCCGCAATTCGACCCGTTCCGATAAAAACGGAGGGGGTATTGCGCGCATCCCAGGGTACAGGCGGCGAAGGCAAGGAAACACAGGAGGAAAAATATCCTTCCACCTTGATTGTGACTATTGGAAAAACAGGTGAGCAGGCTCTCTCCCTTCTGGCCGAGAAAATTTCGCAGGGCTCCACCGCGGGAAGCGGATCGATTCGGGCACTGGCAATCACCGATTCAGCCGCGTCCATTCCCACCTTTGAGGGCCGGCAGATCCGGGTGTTGGAATTACAGCGACCGGCAAACACGCGCGACCAATCCCAATCACGCACCGCCGCGAGCCGTTTATTCCAGCAGGCGGTCAATTACAAACGCTACCAGGGCTGGCTTCAGGAAAACCTGCTCGACTTGGGCGGGGATATTCAGGTATTCTTCATCGGGAGTCTCGCGGAACCGTCCATTGGCCTATTGGGAGACGCGCTTCAAATTCTCTCTAACTTTTCGCGCAGTGCTGGCAGGACGGGGATGTTCTCACGGGTCTGCGCGTTCCTTTCCATGCGCGCCGCTTCCAGTTCTTCGATGCCTGCCGAGGATATTTTTGCCGCCTGCCGTGAAATTGGACGCTTCACTTTCAATGGCCCCCACGTAATGAACGCATCGTTCGAGCAGTCGCTTGCGATTGAAGGCGCCCTGCTGGATTACCTGTTTGTGCTGGACGATTTTTTGCCGCTGACCCCAGCCGAAAAGAAAGAGGACGTTCTTGCCCAATTGCTGGCAGATTCCATCTTCTCACTTCTTCACCCATCCGCGCGTTTCTTGTGGGAAAACCTACTCAATGACCTGAGCCTGTCCGGCCAGATCCGCCAGAATACCCGCCAGCCGGTGGTGAACAGCATTGGAACCGCCACGTTATACATTCCCCTGAACGAAATCAAGCGTTACACAGCCGCCCGTTTGGCGCGCGCGGTGATGTTTGGCGAACAGGCCAATATGCCCGAGGGATTGTTGAAGCTGGCCGCGGCGTCGCTGAAAGAAAACCCGCAAACACTGGCCCGCCGCTTTCTGCTGGATGGTCCCTTTCCGCATTCTGTTTACGGATGGCTGCTGGACGCCAACTCGCCCGCCTATTTCAACAAAACGCCCGACCTGTCCATGGAGTTTCTTCCAACGTTCCAGGCGCAGGTTGCTCACTCGTTGACCAGGTATTTGAATCAATCTCCCTTGGACCTGGAGCAGGCCCGAGAAGCCCTGGCCTGGTTGGATGGGCATCTTGCCAATTGCGAGGGCTGGTTCAAAGCCAGCAAACCTTCCAATCCCAATGCGCCGGAGCGTTTCACTTTTCAGCGGTTGTTATTTGTCTGGCGTGAGACGCTTCAACATCTGAACGAAGATCTGTCTAACTGGCAGAAAAAATTCTTTTCGTCGGCCATTCCCGAAATCCCCGCTTCAGCGGCCGTCTCCTCGTCTGATTGGCGCAAGGCCGCAAAGGCCAGCCAGGATGGTATCGGGAGCGCGGGTGCGGCAAAAACAGCCTCGTCCGCCAGCCTGTTCGATATTCTCAAAATGTGGCGGCTGGATGCCGAACGCGCGCTGGCAAATGCTTCCAACGATCACATCTATCGCTCGGCCCTCTCCGATGGATCGAGCGAAATGACGGAGCTCGAAACCTACTACGCGGATACCGTCCGCCCGGAGTTGTCCAGAATCGGGTCGGGGTCGGGCGTCACATTCACGAACATTCGCGGGCATTTGGAGTGGTGGATTCACCTGGCCCCCGACCGGCTTCCGCAGATTTACCTGGTGTGCTGGCCCGCGTCCATGCTCCCCTCGGCGGAACCTCCCCCCGAAGTGCGGTTCCGCTCCGACCAAATTCCGGCCTTTGCCTCTTCCCTGGTGGGGTTGGCCTATTCCCAAACCGAAACGCTGGAAGCGGATTTGACCACCATTTGGTTCGCCCGCCGCATCAGGCATCTTTCGAAATTCCTGCGCCGTGCCGGGGAAGCCTACCTTGAATTTGACCACAACCTGGCGGCGCAAATCTCCAATGCCGCCAGCCGTCGCTCGTACCTCATCGCACACAGCCCCACTCTGGGACGCGAATTTGTGAACGAAGTCTTTCCCAATGCCCTGCGCCGTGAAATCAACGAACTGGATGGCGGGCAGAAAACGCGCTTCACTGCCCTTACGCTGCGCTCGAACATTCCCTTCAAAGCGGTTGCAAAGTTCCAGGGCTTTCAACGGGAATACATGGACAAGGCCTCCGAGTCTGTTCATTTGTTCTCGCAGGAACGCACCGCCACCGCGTATGAAAAACGCCATTGGAAACTCAATCGTGAGCGGATCATGCTCGCGCCGGAGATCACCACCCTGCTGGCCGATTCGCAACTGGTCACCCTGTTTTTCCAGGCCTTGTTTGCCGGGCTGGCGCATGTGGAACAGAACGATTTGAGCGGCCAATCGCATTGGGTGATGGACGCCGTCGAAAGTTTCCCGTCCCTGCGCCTCGCGCCAACGGGACAGGACGGGTTGCTGCTGGCCCTGCGCCGCTTTGCATTGGAACTGCCGAACGCGCCGGATATCAATCAAAATCCCCGCAACCATTTTCACCCGGCGAACCGTTCCAAATATATTTCCGCGCTGACTGCGAAGGTGAAGGAACTGGCATTCAAACCGGAGGCGCGCAGCGTGCGGGATGCGCTGAAGCACGAATTTAACGAATGGAAATCGCGCGCAGAACACGACGAACTGGCCAGGTCGTTCCATACCCTCATCACATGCGAACTGGATGAGCCGGTGTGGGCTGACTGGTGATAGGACGATCATTTTTGGGAGTTGACGAACATGGCAAACAAAAAACTGTTTCCTGATGGGTTTCAATTGGACCACGACGGCCATCCGCTGGTGATGGAACGCAATTTATCCTCCGGGCTCACCGGTGAGGTGTATCGTGGAAAACTCTCCCTGCCGGATCGTCTCGAACCTGTGGCAGTGGCTGTTAAAGTTATGAAGGTGTTGGATTTCCCCCTTGCGAGGCAGATGTTCTACAAAGAGGGGGAAACGCTGGCCTTTCTGCTGCACCTCGAAGATGAGACAAAAGACCTCCTTGATGAATCATTGAAAATTGCCCCGGTTTATTATGGCCTGAGCGAATACCATCCCAAGGATGGCGGGGAGGCGATTCCCTATATCGTTATGGAATTGATCGAAGGGAAAGAAGTCCCCGCGTTGCTGAAACAGGGCGTTTTTTCCGAGTTTCAGTCGCTGGTGATCGCATGGCACCTCTACCGCATTTTGGATATCCTGCACACCCGCCTGCAAAAAACCTTCATTGACCTGAAATTTGAAAATCTCTGGTGGGTGGAGAATCAAAGCAAGTGGGGAGGCCAGCTCAAACTGACCGACTTTGGCACGATGGAAGAGATCAAGGGCGAGCAAAAGCGCGGCGTGGCGCGCGACCTGCTTTTGGGCGGCGTTTATTTCCTGTCCATGCTCACTGACTACACATTGGGCTATTCGATTGGCGAGTTGAAGGAGGATACGAAGCCTGTCTTCAACCGTTATGCCGACAAAATGACTTGGGGAACTCGTCAAATCCTAAAAAAACTCCTGCATGAAAATCTGGATGCCCGTCCACAGACTGCGGCTGAAGTATTGGCTGAGGTACGCCTGCTGGTCAATTTCTGGTCGCAGACCGGGGAGCGCCTCTCGGATATGGCACAGAAAAATCTGGCGAACGCGGAATCGGAGGTTGAAAAAGCCCGGTCTTCGAAGCAGCCCCTCAGCAAGTCGGGCAACGACGCGGCAGTGCGCGCCAAATCGGCCTTGTACATTCTGAAGATCAAATCTCCTGAGTTATTCAATGAACGCGATATTGACCGAGTCAACGCAGTATTGGACTATGGCGATTATTTTGAACGCGGTTATGCCCTTTTACAGGGACGCTCTTTTACCTTGGCGCGCCAGACCTTCGAAGAAGGCATCCTTCGGTCAGATGAGCCTGCCGCCCTACGTCGCTGGTCTTTTGTGGCGCACATTGGCGAAGAGGTTCCACCCAGGGATTTTGAACAGCGATTCTCCGAGCTGGAGTCTTTGCTGAGTTTCATTAACGATTATGCACCCAACCCGTCCAGGTGGCCGTCCGCGCGGCGCGATCTTGCCGGACTTGCCAAAGCGGTTCAAGACAAGCCCTCGTTGAAATCGAAGGGACTGGATTACCTGGTTGCCGAGTGCGAGTTTTTCGAGTTGTATGAAGATGCCCAGAAATTATTCATCAACGAGGAATTTGACGAAGCAGGAAAAAAATATGGCGCGGCGCAGGCCATCCTGAATGATCGCCTGCCAACCGACGCGGCGAAGTTGATCGAAAGTGAAACGGGCAACCTGCCTGCCAGCCGCAGGAACGCCGAGAAACTTGCATCCAAAGAAAATTCCATCCGATTGTACGAGCATGCTCGAAAGGCCCTGCAATCGGGGGACTTGAAATCCGCGCAGAAAGCCGCGCAGGATGCAAGGGATGCCTACCAGCCGGTCTCGGCCATTGGATTTCATGCGGTTCACCTCTCGACCCTGGCCGGGCTCGCCCTCGAATTGGGACCCAGCCACCCGGACGCGGTGCGGGAATACATCCGCGTAGCGCATGAAATCGCAGGCCTTGGCCTGTATGATTATGGAAGCGATGCGTCTTTCGACAATCTTCTAACAGCCAGCATCCATTTAAATTCTGTGCTCCAAAAGGCCGATTATTTCGATACCGCCGGCGTTTGCGACCTGCTTGCCGCGGCCCATTCCGCACTGGGCGAAAAAGGTTCCGTCGTCGAAGCCCCCGCCATTTATGCCGCGAACCGCGCCGTGTCTGCGGGGGAACCGTCCTTCCTGGAGGGAATCGCCGAGGTGGTGGCGAAATTGCTTCCCGCCTCCGCGCATCCCGCGCAATGGCGCGCCAAGGCAGGGGAAATCCGCAAGGAGCAGGCTGCAAAGAAACACGCCGATGTGGACGAGACCCTGGGCGTTGCGTATCAGGCATTATTACCCATCCTGCCAGACCCGAACCAACCGTCCGGGCTGGGTGAAGTGTTCCGAAAGATTGCTGAACTCGCCGTTAATTCCAACGCGTTCAACTTGGTGACGATGCGCGATCATGTCTCCCGCCTGGAAACGGCTCGCGCCGCGCTCGAAAAGGCGCTGAAAATCCTCGATGTGAATGACGATTATCGGCGCGAGGAAATCCAGTCCCTGCTGAATTCTGTCAGCGAGGCTTCGAAGACCGCGCCTCAATCTGTCAGCGCGCAGGAGGATGCCCGCCGTGAAGAACGCGCGCGGCGGCTGGAGGCGCTCTCGCAGGAACGTCTCACCCTGCTAAAGGAGATGGACTGGGTGACTCGCGGCGACGATTTGAAGGTGAACGATGAGATTCGCGCCGCCATCCAGGAACCGCTGCGCCGACGCCTCCTCGATTTTCTCCATCGCTGCTACCAGATTGAGTCGGGCGATGCCGAGATGTTAAAAGACGCGCTCCAGCGCGGTCAACTGGGAGGCGCGGTTTCGGCGGCCGAACAGGTTTCCACGCGCATGCTGATCGAATGGGCAACCCGCTCCCTCGATCAATTGGGGGCGCGGGCATGGACGCTGGTTGAGAACGTGGCGGTTGACCATCGTCAACAGATCGAAACAGAATCAGGTCGCATGCGCGCCTCCTATGAAAAAGGCGACCTGGCGGTTTTGGCCGCCGAGCTGGATCGCAATCGTCCCGCGTTGGGGGAGACCCCCGAGTGGAAGTCGCTCCAGGTCGGTTTGGCGCAGGCAAACGCCTGGAGGTCCTGGTGCGAAGCGAAGAGGCAGATTTTCCAGTCCCGGCAGGCGGACGCGGGTCTCCTGCGTGACTTGCGCGCTTTCTTTGGACTGAACCTGCCATCGGTCTATTGGGATCAAAGTCCCGCGCCGTTCTATCTTAGCGAAGCGGAAAAAGACCTGCAACAGAAAATCCAACAGCCGGGCGATGTTCGCTCTGCTGCATATTTTGAAATCCTGCGAAACCTGTTGGACGTGACCTGGACGCGCCGCGTGGCAGACCATTCCCCGCGCCAGCCCTGGAACAAAAAGGAATGGCTGGCGGGAGCGTATTCGTTCGCGAGCCGGGGGGACGGCAAGGGGTTGATCAATCATGTCGGAAACCCGCCCGAGGAAAATTTGGAGGACGCGCTCGCTTCTGTCACCTATAACGATTGGCTGGGCGTCATTGACGAAGACGATCGGCGCCGGCAGGCCATGGAAGAGGCAAGGCGTCTTCGCGAGAAAATCCAACGGGAAAATGCCCCACATGAGGCGAGACGGAAAATCATCATGCGGATTGTGTGGATCGTGTTGGCGCTCTGTGGTTTGCTCATTGGAATTTGTGCCATCGCCTATTTTGTAAATCCGTCTGGTTTCACCCAGAGATTGAATGGCACATTCACGCCCTCGCCCGTACCGCCGACCTCTGTTTTTCCAACACTGACGCCGACCATCACGCTTGTTCCTGATACTCCAACCATTACTCCCGTCCCGCCCACGCCCATCCCGCCCTCGCTTTATCTCCTTCCGCAGGATGAGGTGGCCGCTTTGTATCCTCCCGCGCCTACAATCGGCGGTGCGTATTGGCGGATTAACGATACCTCGGCGGCCGTTCAATTTAACCCCTCGCTGGAATTATCGCCTTGGACAAAAGAACATTCTTATGATCCTGCAGCCAAATCAGAGGCCTATGTTTATACAAACACAGGAAATGTTAATGTTACTTGGGCCATGGATATGCCTTTTGATACAACAGGATACTATGAAGTCTTTATTGTGGACACAGAACAGCACTCGAAAGGATTCCAGCAGTTCCAGGTCTTACTTGATAACCAACCGGCCCAGCTATATCGCGGCACAAGCCAAGTAATTTTTCAGGGAAATGCTGATCGTAAGATCAATGGCGTTTCTGTGGATGTGTGGATTTCTCTCGGGATCTATCAGGCCAATGCTGGGCAAACCATGAGCGTTGGCGTCACGCTTGGGCAATTGTCACAGGATGCGCCATTTGCCGTTGATCGACTATTGATTGTCCGCTTGAATGAATCGGCCAGCCAGATGCTGGATGGACTTCCGGCCGAGCGGACGCTGGTAAGTTTAATGGATGACTCGCAGGCGTCGTTTTTTGAAGTTTTAAAAGAGGGCCCGGTAAAAGTAAAGGATCGCGGCGATCCGTTCAACGATGTCCAAGCATGGAACGACAGTTTTATCAGCCGTGTATTGGAGAAGCCGTATATCGCCCCCATCTGGGTGGAGTGGTTGTTAGGGAATCGCCTGCCGCCGGGGACGTACGAGGTCTACATCTGGATTCCCGCCAAACACGCCACCCTTGTCGCGGATTATGCGCTTCTGGCGGATGGAAAGGTGGTGGAGCGTTCCAACCCAGCCCAGGTGAACCAGGCCGATCATGCCGGCGTCTGGTGGACTTTGGGCACCTGGACGCTGGATAAGGAAGCGACAGTGGGCTTGCGGTTGATCGTCGCCGCTGGAGTAACCGGCGAAATTGGCGTGGACGCGGTGGCGATTGTGAAAGTCGAACAATAGAACTCACCAAAAGGAGATGGGACATGTCAAAGAGATTAATACGTTTTGGAGACTCTCTGCCCAACGAGGAGAAAGTCCTGAATTTTTTGGATTCCGCGCTGCCGCCCGAATATAAGATACTAGCGGCTTTGCGAATTTCCGATCCGACGCTTGGCGAAGTAGAGTACGACGCGGTTGTCCTGGGGGAAATGGCAATTTACGTGTTGGAGATCAAGAAGTTCGGAGGGCAGATCCGGGGCGATGCCCGAACTTGGGAGTTGGCATCGGTTCCGAATCGCCCGATGACCATCCCAAGCCCTTATTCACAATTGGGAAGACAGTGCAGCATTCTTGTCAGCCGGTTGAAGGAATTCGGGCAAAAGGTTACAGTTCAGGGTTTCGTGTGTTTATCGGGCGACAAGGAACCGATCTTCGATTTCGAAGATAGCGAAAAGCACAAACGTGAAGTGTTTTGGTATAAGGACGCGCCGAGATTCTTGACCGATCCCTCCGCGATGACGTTCCCGCCGACTTGGCGCCACAGTAAAATCTTGGAGCAGCATGACATCTTGCTCGACTTGATTAAAAGCGGGTTTTCGAAACGTATGGTCGAATCTGTTCCGGGCTACACCATCGAGACCGACGCCTGGAAGGGGCGCCGCTATAACGCGTATTTTGCCTCTCGCAAAAACGAGTTTCCTGAAAAAGTGCTACTTAAAATTTACAATGTGCCGCCCATAATCACCGATCCGGGGGAAATCGAGAGGTTCGTCAACGACTTAAATTCGAGGGATTTCTCCGCGCTCAGGAAAATCGAGCAGACGGGAAACCGGCTTACAGGCGGGGCCGACTACGTTTTAGCAGGCGAGAAGGCTTTCTTACATCCTTTGAACCAACGAAAATACGTTGTAGTAACGGAATGGGTAAACGGCAAACCGCTATCTACTCTCATTCGGGCGAGGAAAATTCCGCAACCAAACTTACGCTGCCTGATCGCATCCCAAATTTGCCGGGGCCTGGCGTTTATGCACAGCGCCGGCGTTGTCCATCGAAATCTTTCCACTGAGAACGTGATCTGGAGCGAGGAAAAGGGCCAGATCAAAATCATCAATTTCGATTTTGCCAAGTTCGCGGATGACAGCATTCCCACCATCGAGAATGAAAACATCCTGGCTGAAATGCAGGCGGAGCTTGTGGCTCGCGAAAAGTACCAGGCTCCCGAATTGCGACAATCTGTTCAAAGAGAAGAAGGCCGCGCGTCCTTCGTTTATCACAATGCCACTTTCGCCACAGACTATTACGCACTGGGCGTGATCTTGCTGGAGTTGTTTACTGATTTTCTGTACATGGATGCAAAATCCATAAAAGATCGGGCTGACACGTTGTCCCTTCCCGATAAGGAAGCGCAAAGGATCGTCCAAACGTATTGCAGCCCGACTGCCGCCGAACGAATGGCGCTCCCTCTTCTGGATGCCGCCCAAATATTCGAACAACAGGCGGGGGTTTCGCAGAAGGTATTCGATGTAAATGATCTGCCGACAGGATATCGTTTGGGGATCTATGCCCTTGAACGAAAGTTTCGTTCTTCGAACATGAGCGTCGTGTACCTCGCTGAAAACACCTGGACGAAACAAAAGGCGATCATCAAAATCCCGCGCGCTCCCTCTCATGAAAATGCCAAGAACGAACTAATGCGCGCGATCCGAATTCTGAACGAGATCGACTCCAAATTTACGGCCAGACTCTATCATACTGATATCGCCTTCCTGGTCGGGCAAAAACTTCAAAAGGAGTGGTCGTCCGACAGTCGGGAAATCTACTATCAAGTTTGGGAATATATTGAAGGAAAGACCCTGAAAGACTATCTTAATGCGCGTCGCAACGCGAGTCTTGAATCCCGATTGAGCATGGCTATGGATGCGTTGAAGATTGTCGCGATGTTGCATGAAAAAGGTTGGATTCACGAAGATATTAATCCGACTAATTTCATGGTGACGCCGGAAGACGCTTTGAAGATAATTGATTTTGGGCTAACCAGGCACATCACTGAAAAACGCGGCGAGGCGGCTGGGGCGCCTGGCTGTTTTCTGCCTCCTGAACTCAGGCAGGGGCAAGGGGAGCCTTCGCAACCAGGCGATGTTTGGTCTCTGGGCGGCATCGTTCTTGTGATACTGTTTGGTATGGAGATTTGCACTGCCACGGGTCCACAAATGGAATGGCAACGATGGCAAAAGGACCTTGGCGAAGAATTAGTGAAGGTCTTGCAGAAGGCCACTGATGACAAACCCGACAATCGTTATTTCGATGCAACGGAATTTTCGGTGGAATTCGAAAGGGCATTCACGAACTTGCTGAAAAAGAAGTCGGAGATGACGGGTATGAATATTGATTCGGTTCTTTCCACCTTGAACGCCAAACGCGAGGAAGCCAACGACGCCGGCGACCTGTCTGATGTAGAATCCATTGACCGCGATATTCGCGCCTTCAAGAATTGGGTCAATGGTGGACAGGAGGACAAATGCCCGATTGACCTCGCGATTTACGGCATCCATGCCGAAGGCGAAACGGTTGCTTCTCCTGCGGTAGAGACGCCAAAAAGCCCCGAGGAAGTATTGCCGCCGCCCGTAGAGTCAACGATAAGCGAATCGAGTCGGGTGGAAGATATGCAATCTTCGGCGACGCAGCCAAGCGATCAACCCTCAAATAATATTGACATAAACGATGTCGCGCTTGAAGCCGCGGATCGTGTCCAGGAAACCCTGCGCCTGGAACTGGAAAAAGTGCGCGGCCATATCGAGAAACAGGAATGGCGCGAAGCGGCGGCGCTGGCGAAAAGCGTGGAAGAACGCGCCCGGGGCGCATTGAAGGAAAGCGCCCGCAGCGTGCTGGACCAGGCGCAATCCGGGTTGAATACCTCCCTGAAAAAACTGCTGGCGCAGGGCAACAAGGCCCGTTCAAAGAATGACGCGGACGCGGCGCGCAAGGCTTATCAGGCTGTTCTCAATCTCGATCAGTCGAACAGCGATGCCCGTCTTGCATTGATGGAACTGAACAGCCGGGTGCAGAAACAGGTCGCGGGAAAACACCTAGGCGATCTGCGCGCTGGCATGAAAGAGCGCAAGGATATTCGCCGATTGGGAGAGGCGGTTTACGACGCGGAAGCCCTCGACCAGGAAGGAAAATTGCCGGATGAACTGGTGGATATTTTGAAGGAGGCGCGCACTTTTTATGACCAGACCCGCCTTCAAATGGGGGAGGAAACCACCCAGATGCGCTTTGGCGATGTGAAGGCCTCGGCGGAAGCGGTCGAGAAATTGCAGGCGCGGGTTGCCAAGGGCGAGAAATATATCTTCGACGCCACAACCAACACTGAAAAACCGTCGTTCGAGTTGCTACGTGAGGCGCAATCCCTGTTGCAGCAAGCCTCGGAAGATACCGCCCAATATGAAATCAACATCGCCGAAAAAAACAAGAACCTGCGCCCGCGCTACGTTCATCAGCGTTTGACCAAGGCGCTCGAACAGCCATTTTACGAGCAGGATAAACGAAAACTGGAAGAAAAATTAGCCGAGGTGGATCGCTTTGTTCTATCTCAGGAACAGGCGGAAGCCTTGCAGGAAAAAGCGGCGCAGGAGGGCAACCAGGTACAAAAACTCTCCCTGTTCCTTCAGGCACGCGAGATTTTCCCGGTCTTGACCGGGTTGCAGGAACAGATATCGCAGGTGCGCCCGGTGGCGATCTCGGTGATTCAGGCCAGCATCAGCGACAGGTTGCGGCTGGCTGAGTCGCACTTGCAGAGCCAGGAATATGCAGAGGCGCGCAAGGTCACTGCTGATGCAGAAAAGGAAGCCAGCAGTTGGCCGGAGGCGCAAAAGCCGGAAGAGGTCAGGCGTTTATTGGAATCCGCCCAAGGATTGCGCCAGCAGATCGACGCGACCGAAACCGCCTGGAAGGAATACTCCGCCCTCGCAAAGGAAATCCGCCAGAAAGTGGTGGACCAGGACCAGCGCGCCTCAGGGTTGGTCTTGTTCAAGCAGGCCAGCGAGGACGAACGCTTCAAAAGCTTCCCCGACCTGCGTACCTTGACTTCGGAGATAGACCAATACAAAGGAGTGGGCGAGCAACTGAACGACGCCCTTTCAGCGCGCACGGGCGGAGATTGGAGCCGCGTCTTCGAGATCGCGGACAAGGTGCGGATAGCGGGAACCGCCGGTCAACTGGCCCCGCGTTTTCTGGAATTACATGCGGATGCAGTCACCGAATTGAACATCAATCGCGCCCAGGAATTGCTCGCCAGCGATGACATCTTTGAAGCCAACAGCATCCTCAGCGCCACATTGGATAAGGAGAGGAAGCGCAGCCAGGAACGAGCATCCAATTTAGAAACGCGCCTTGCTGTGGAACGGAAGCGTATTCAGCAGGCCATTGACGACACAAACAAAGGAATGAAATCCCTGTACGAACAAGCCTGCAACCTGCTGGGTTTGTTGGATAACGTCGGTTTCAGGGCATTTACCAATTCCTCGTTTGCTGTGCGGCAGGCGCGGGTGGGAGCGGACGGGCAGGTCAGCAGCCCTGAAATGCGCGCGCTGGTCAATCGCCTGAAAACCTCCCCCGAGGAGGCAGACCCGACCCCGCAGGAGTTGATGGAGCGCGCCGGCAATTTGCTCTTGAAGGAACTCAGCCGCAAGGGAATTTCCGAACGATCCAAGGCCATCAGGCTCTTCCGCTATGTGGGCGGGATGGAACAAACGGGCGAGAAAGACTGGCCTCCCTACGCCTTGTCGCTTCGTACCGCAGAGGCGCGGCGGGCGGCGCGTTTGGTGTCCGACTCCCTTCGACAGGATGTGCTGGAACCGCTCAAGCAGAAGCGCAACACTTATCAGGGCAGGGAAAAGGAATTGAACGATGACGTTCTCCGTGTAATGGCGGAACATGCCGCGATACTGCGCGAGACCTCTTTGTTGGAGACCGAGGACGAGCGCTCTGTGGGACGTTGGGTGGAGGTGCAATGGGGCAGGCAACAAGCGCTGTACGATGAGAAACAGGTGAACTGGAGCGGCGCCCTCGAAATTTGGCGCAGGCTGGATATCAATCACCCCGGCGTGCCGGAGGTGAAACGCGGCCTGCGAAATGCCCGCATCCAGCACACGATTGGCCAGGCCCGCTACATGGTGGAAAATGATCACAAAGGCGAGGATGCGCTGGCGTTGTTGCGCGAGTTGCAGAAGGAACCCGAAATGGACAACGCCTGGGAGTTGAACGTGGCGTTGGCCGAAACCCATGCGTTCCTGGGACAATTCGACTCTGCCTTCGGCAACCTCGACCAGTCGGCGCGCATCGTGGGCGGGATGGAAGACGACCAGCGGCGCGAGATAGCCGTCCGCTTGCACGAGAAGCGCGAGGAAATCGAAAGCCAGCGCGTTATCTACAAATGCTACGGTGACGCGAAGAACAGGGACGCCAGCGGCAATACCGCCGAGGCCCTGCGCGTTCTTCAAGCGGGGATCAAGAATCCGACAGTGAAGAATGATGCTTCCCTGCGCCAGTTGCGCGATGAAATTTTCGCCCGCGCCTCCGCAGAACTGCTTCAAAAAGCGCAGGCTGAACGGAAAAAAGGCACCGATGACAGCAAGGTGCTGGCGGTCACGGCATTGGTGGACCTGCAAACGCTGGAGGAACTGATCGAACAGCCGGTTGGTTCGCGTCGCTCTGGCGAGGAACTCAATCGCCTGCGCGCCGACCTGGCGCCGGCCGCCGAAGCAGTCACGCGCGAGGCGCTTGAGTTCGATCCCGCCTCGCTACCGCTGGAACAGGCCATCGGACAGGCTTCGTCGCTCTCGGCCCGCCTGCAAACGTTCGACACGGTCATTCCATTGTTTACCGCTGAGCTGGAGCAGGTGAAGGAGAAACTCAAAAAACGCCGCTCCGACATGACCGCAGCGTTGAAAAACCTGCAAACCCTCGATACCACCCTGCGCCAGGCCACTAACCAATCCCTTTGGGAAAGCGCCGTACGTACCGGCGATTTTCTCGTGCTGGAGCAGTACCAGTCCACCATCCGCAAATTGGAACTGAACACCCTGCCCGACGTGCGCGCCTATGAAAAACGACTGGAGGAGACGCAGGAAGTTTACAACAATATTCTGCGGATTGTCAGTGAGGTCAAGAAGAAATTCAGCCAGGAGGAGGATTTCGCGGGGGTTAAAAAGTTGCTGGTCGAAGGTTCTGTGCAGGCTTCGTACCGCGCCAATGAGGAGGCCTGGCAATCGGTGCACAGCCGCGAATATGAAGACATCCGCCGCCTGCTCGATGACCGTTTGCGCGTGCCAGATATCTATGGCGATAGCGACCTGGTGGGCTGGCAGATTGTTTCGGACCAGTCAGAGATACGCGCCCGCGAGTTGGAACTTTGGGAAAACTGGGATAAACAGTGCGAATATAAAATGGAGACCACTTCGCAGGCTGTAAAACAGGCTGAGTCTGAAAGCGATTTTGGAACGAGAATCAGGAAATCCAATTGGGAAAAGGCGCGTGACGCGACCCAAGCCGCGCTAGGGCTTGTCGCCTATTCCGAAACGGCAGGAGAGGAAGCTGATACCACAAACTCCCCGACCATGCTCATTGTAGGAGCGCGAGATGTGTGCAATGTTGCCATACCATCTCGTTCCCAAAAAGCAAGAGAGCTGCTGAAAGAGGGCAAGCGACGGAAGGGAATTCTTGACGAATGGTTGCACAATGCAGAAAAACAGATCTCTGTCTTGGAGAATATGTTGGACCGTCATGGATTTCCAACGGAACAAGAATTTAGCGAGGCTACCAAACAAAAAGACTGGGATCGCCTCGAAAAGTTACTTGATCGCGTCCGCGAAGCAGGAATCACCAATGATAGCGAGAGGAAGCGCGTGGAAACCTATGCTCGCGTTTTCGAACAACAACATAAGGGAAAACAACAATCCACACAAAAGAAAGGAGGGTGGTGGCCACTAAGCAAATGAAAATCGCCATCCTTTCCGACATGCACGCCAATTATCCCGCCCTTGACGCCGTGGCCGGCGACGCTGCCAACGAAATGGAGGTGGGATTCCGCCACTGTTGGTGCCTTGGCGATGTGGTCGGCTATGGGCCGCACCCCGCCCAAACGCTTGGCTTTTTGCGCGACTTTGTGGATCCCAAGGCGTGGGTGATGGGCAACCACGACGCCATGCTTGCGGATATCGTCCTGCCCGAAGAAGCGGACTCCATGCCCGATTCGAGCAAACTAATGCGGATGAAGGTCAACAAGGGCGCGGGGCGCGAGGTGGTGGGACGCGGCAAATTCATGAAGGCTGACGATTGGTTCAAGACAACTGCCATGCCGGTGGAAGTGATCCTCCTCAACCGCGCCGCGCTGAAAGATGCCCCGCAGGAAGATGCTTTTTGGCGCAAGAAGTTCACCGCAAAACGAGCAAAACCATTGGTTTTGCAACAGGATGGGCTGACCTGTGTTTTGGTGCACGGCAGCCAGGCTGATTCGCTTTCCCGTTACATTTACGCCTGGGAAACATCCATTCTCATTCCCCGTGAAATTGCCGCCCTGAAAAAACTGCGCGGGCGAACCAGGAAACCGATCATTCAATTCTATGGTCATACCCACGTTCCCACCTTCATTCGCGCCCACGAAGTGGACGGCAAATTCGAGATCGAAAGCGAAAGGATTTTGCCCGGCCAGGAATTTCACCTTGAGAACGATCATTATTACCTGGTCAATCCCGGCTCTGTGGGACAGCCGCGTGACCGTGACCAGCGCGCCTCCTACCTGGTCTTCGATTCCAAAGCGCGCATAGTCACGTTCCGCAGGGTTCGTTATGATTACACCAAAACCGCTCACGACCTGCTGGTGGGGGGCTACCCGGAAGGCCTGGCGCGAAGATTGCAAACCGCTGCCGCCGCCGAAAAAGAGACCCCTGACGACTGGCTGGAACACTATGACACGGCGAGGGCAAAATGATGTACGACACGCGACCCAAAAAGCGAATGAACGCCGGCTTTACCGTTGGCCTTGTGGCAGGTCTGGTGATGGTCATCGTCAGCCTGGCGGTTTTCTTCATGCGCGGCTCAGAAACGGACGGGGATGGCTTTGTCTGGTTGCTGCAGCTGGCGGTGTACTTCTTCGCAGGCCGCATGGCCGCCGGTCGTCAGGCAGAAGCGCAGCGTCACACCTACGAACCCGGCCGCGGCGTGGTGGGGGCCGGGGTGGGCGCGCCCCTCACGGTCAGCGGCATGATGTGGGTCTTCATCATCATTCGCGGCCTGGTGCGCGACGCGATGGGCATGACCATTCTGATGGAACCCGTCACTTTTTGCGGCTGGATCATCCTGGATGTACTACTGGCGCTCGGAATTGGCGGTTGGGCTGGCCGCGCGGTGTTCAAGCAGGAGCAAGCCAGCCCTTATGATTCGAATAATTTCTAAACCCAAAAAGGAGAATGAAACATGAATGCTGAATGGTGGGAAGGTCTCGTCCGCTTCATCTGCGGTTGGTGGTGGTTGTTCTTACTCTTGCTCGTGCTTTCACTGGCGGCATATTTCACCCGCGACTATTGGCTGCCCCTTCTACTCGGGTAGGAGCGATCCATGCAGGAAGAGTGGTGGGAACGCCCGGTTTGCACCCTGTGTGACTACTGGTGGGCATTTCTTCTCGCGCTGGTCTTGATTCTGACCGGCTGGTTCACGCGTGATTATTGGATGCCCGCCTCGCCTGCGCCTCCCTCCCCCACCTCGGCGCCGGCCACTCCCACCCGGGTGGTCACCCTGGGGACGGGCGATGTGCAAGTCACCTTGATATGGAATTCCACCAACGATCTCGACTTGTGGGTAGTAGACCCGCAAAGCGAAGCGATCTACTTTGACCATTCCAACTCGCTCAGCGGCGGCCTGCTGGATGTGGACGCAAACGCGGATTGCCACAACCTCACCACCCAGCCGGTGGAAAATATCTTCTGGCCCACAGGGCAGGCGCCGCAAGGCGGGTACATTCTCTCGGTGAACTACTTTCGCCAATGCGAGGCGGTTGCCGCTACGCCGTTCACAATTCGGGCGCTGGTGGATGGACAGATTCAGGAATTTACGGGCGTTGTCAATGTGGAAAATGAAACCGTCGAGGTATATCGCTTTGAGCGTTGAGGTTCCCCGCGGCCTTGTACATTCTGATGGAAAGCCAACCATGAAAAAAGTTATCACCGTTCTGGCAATCCTATCCCTTTGGCTCACGGCCTGCAGCGAAAATTCGGATCTCTACTTCGAGACCGACCAACGCTGGCGCGCCGACATGTCCCTGACGGTGGACGAGGCTATCCTGGACCTGCTCATGCAATTGGGCGGCGCGGGCCTGAGCGAGGAATTTGGCCTGCCCGACCTGCCCTCTTCCGCGTTCGAATCAGAAACCTGGATCGGCCTCTCGCTCGATATGCTGACGCGCGAATGGCAAAACATGGGCATGGACGCGCGCTGGAACAAGGCCGGGAATACCTATGCCATCTTTCTGAAAGGCGAGGGCTATACCCAGTTGCAAAGCGCGCTCTTCGAGGCGGTCACGCTTACGCAGGTTAGCGATTCGCCCGAAACCTGGCAACTTATGGGAAGTTTTGGAATTCCAGATGATGACCTTGCCATTCTTACCTCAGGTTTGCTAGATTACGAGAATACCATTTCCATTCACGCCGGTCAAATTCTCGATTGCAATGCCTGTGAAATTAATGAAGGCACAGCCACCTGGCGCAACCCTGGAACGCTTCAAGTCACTTTCACGCCGCGCCGCCCGTTCAATTTTCCCTGGCAGGTACTTTTGGCTATTCTGGGATTGCTGGTTGTGATTGCGGTGATCGTGTTCATCGCATCCCGCGCTTCTGGGGTGAAATGTCCCCAGTGCGGCCGGCGCGTCCGCAAGGGGGTTGATGTTTGTCCGAATTGCGGAGGGGTGGTGGGGATGTTAGATGATTTCAGATATTGAGAGATTAAGGGAATCTCAGTTCAAGTTGTATGGAATGGAATTAGCAAAACCAACACTTTTCACATTGGAGGACTACGATGAAAAAAATTTGGGCAATCATCTTGGTGTTTGTTTTTCTCTTTGCTTATAAGGGCCAAAGAGCGGATAGTTCGTCATCAAGAAATATGAACGCTCGCTCATTATTAAATACGGGACTCAAGAGCAGTCCAGTATTTAGCGCGAAATCCAGTGATATTATTGGTTCTCCTTGGAAATCCTATGTATCCTCTCGTACGGAACCTTTCGAACCTATTCCGCCTTCTTCAATCGAATTCCTAATGGATTATACGATTAGCTCGACCGTAGATAACGAATGTTTAGAGAGAAATTTACCTTTGCGGCAACAAATCCCCCTTTTCTTTTTTAGTCTCGCTAGCCAACGAGCCGAAATGAACGTGGCATTAGGCGCGTCTTATTTTACGAATGGAGAATATTTTCCAGTAGTAAACACAAATAAAGATTTTCGAGAGAATACAGAATGGTATTCAAAAATATCAAAAGAACCTAAAACCGCGGGTTTCGGCGATATGTACGCCGATGTCATTGAACGTGCATTTCTTTCTTCCAGCAAAGAAACAATGGAACAAAAAAGACAGATTGTGGTTATGATTGGCGATGGATCTTATGCCAAAGACACGGAAGCGGAAATCAAGTCACGGATTGCCAAGTTGAATAAAGAATTGAAACCAGATGACAAATCGCTTGGATTTTACGCTGTACTCTTTTGTGTGCCACCTGAACAAAGAGAAATGTGGGAACGGTTAGGTGACAATCAATTTGTGACGGTGTATTTTATTGGTGATGATTATTTAAACTGGTTACCAAAAATCTCGAAAGATTTAATGGGTATATCGGATGATGAACAATTCTGGTTGAATAATGAAAATAGAGACGACACTTATTTTGGTATTCCTGGCGATTCAATCTATAGGATACAGGGGGTTGGCCTTCGCGAAGGCGGGTTAATAAAGATTAACGGCGGAGATGCAATTGTAGAAACTTCGCACGAAATACCAAACTGGTTTTTGGATCAACGACGGAATTGGTCTGTAGACGCTGGTTGTGAAAACCACGATGTCCAAATTCATTATTCTGGGAGTGGTCCTGTGCTCCACTGGCTTAATGATGTAGACGACTTTAAATTTTCTACGCCATCTATGAAGGTATATTTTGATGGCGACACAAATACTGCTGTTGTTAAATCTGCCGTTCAGCAGGGCGCTGGAATGCCAGGCTTGGAAAACTGTTATGAGCCCTTCTTGATAATTGACGGCGAGGATAAGCTTCCAAAGGCATTCTCAACATCGTGCAACTTTGAAGTATGTTTTGAAAACTCACATTTAGTATCGGTATTTGATATTGGAGCGGAAATCTCTGGCGGTATTGAAAGTATTGAATATGGTTTCAGAAAGAAAAACGAGGATCGAAGATATGTCTCATCGGAATTTCCAGTGCCTTTTCTAATAACACAAAACATTAAACCCAACTACTTGGAGAAGAAGCATCGCCACGAGTTGAAATTTGACGGGAAAAGAGTGCACACTTTTTCAATCCTCATTCCAATTTTGTTTTTTGACGGCAACAAATGGGATGTGCAAGTTGTGGCTTATACCTTGAATGGACAAAATACGTCTATCGAGGGAGTCCCCCCTGGATCGAAAAAATTATGTCCAGGAACTGCTTACCATGTTGAGAGAGATACTGAAAAAATTTCATTCAATACCGATGAAAAAGGCGTGTTTGAAATATTAATGATGACAAATCTTGGTTGGGATACAGCATCAGAAGAAAACGAAACAGATTATGACAATTATTGTGGATTTGATGAATTTGATATTCAGTTTGTCAATAAGCGGAATGGACAGTCTGTTGATTGGAAATGCCAGCAACGCGAAGGTGAATTCATCTGTAAAGAAGAAAGGCGCTAAACCATGAAACTGCCAGTCCCGGAAACTCGTTATGGTTGGTTGGCCTCGGTTATTGTAGTTGTGACAGTTTTTAGTCTCTATTATGGCGGTGTTTATCGTTTATTCTACGATTATTACAAAAGCCAATACATTGAAGCAAGGATTATGAAATTTACAATTCCATGCGGCTTGCCAGAAAGCGATTTGCAGGAAGAACTTTTAACGACTCCCACTGCGGAATTGCCTTTAGCAACCTTGCCTCCCGTTTATGAGCCTTCGCCAACAGCGACCTTGTTGGCGACTGATGGCGAGACCAATGAAAATAAAATCGTTTGCATGGAACAAAAATGGAGTTTGATTTTGCAAATGCCGAAGTATGTTTCCTACGCGACGCCTGGCTGGATTTACTTCGAGTTAAAGAATTTAAATACCGTGCCTCAGGATGTGGCGCTTGTCATCAATTTCTCTGGTGAGAAATTAAGTCTGCTTCCATCCATGTATGACAGTGAAACTTTTGTTCGTGTGATAAACCAGAAGCAAGTTGCCGCTGGAGCGACTCTTTATGGGCGCATATATTTTGGCGGAAACCATATACAAGATAAGGAAGTATGTGACGCGCTAATTAAGAATGCCTTCTTCATTAATGGATACATGATAGACACACAAGTTGAAGCGAATATCACCTGTCCCCAAAACGATATCCAAAAATCGTTCGATCGGTCCGTCGTTGAAAATTTATTATTACCGCCTTGGGCTAATACATTGATTCCTGCAATATCTTTGTTTGTTTGTTTTCTTTTTGATTCGCCTTCCAAAAATCAACGTGCCAACCAGTCTGATAGCAAGGGCAGCGATGAAAATAATCCTCAGGAAGCGAACAAGGCTGATAAGGATAGCGACGACGGAAGTAATCTCCAAGAAGCCAAACAATCTGCCACGGAGAGCACCGGTGAAAATAATCCCGATCAAAATTCCAAATCTGCCAGTAACAGTCGCGACGAAAAGAAGGAAAATATTTTCTCCTTCATTGGAAAGGCAATAAGAATTTACACTTTTTCCATGGTAACCATTGTGATTACAGGTTTTTTGATGATTTACAGGCTGCTGGCATCCCTCGAAAACCCCGAAAGCCTTGTGCCTGAAGAAACTATTTCGGAAACGATATGGATCGCCACTGTCCTGTTTTTCTTGCTTGGTAGTATCTTGCTGATTTACAATTATATCCATCTTCGTCATTTATTTCAAAATCACACAAATATCGGCCACGCCTTAGAGGAGACGAAAGCCATTGATAATATCAAAAACTTGCGCTCTAGGTTTCAGAAAAAATGACGCGAGGAAGGTTAATCTATGAAAATCGAAATTCCTGACTTGACAATAGCCGGTGCTCTCTTTTTTCTTTTTGCACTGCTCTTGACATCTTTTGCCAGATGGTATTCCCAATATGGGAAAAAATCTGGTGGTGATCGAGGAGAGACGCCGAATCGAAAAATGACACCAAGCAGCGTTAATCACCAAACGGGACCGAATACCGTTGCCAAAGCAGTTTCTTCGCAATCTTCCGATGAGCGTTCTAAAGAAATTCGGCGGGAAGAACATGTATCTCCTGACGAAATACAAGAAGCAAAACCGATTCCGTCAGATGCACAAACTACGGAACAAGCAAGCATTGAAGGTGAAATTACTCCATCTCAAAAATAGGTTCATCCCATGGCTACCCCCTCCTCCTGCCCCATCTGCACCGAATCCGTCCCTCCGACCGCGACCGAATGTCCCAACTGCGGCGCGGCGTTGACGGTGGAACAGCCGCCTCCATTCGTTATTGAAGAAAAAATGGAGGTTGCCGAAGAGTCGGTTGCGTCGGAAGTGACAATCGAAGCCGAGCCGCCTCCCGTTAAGCCAGCGCGTTCCAAAAAGGTGTCATCGCCCGTTAGGAAAAAAGCGGAAAAAAAGAAGCCCGAGCCGTCCCGCGAGTCGGTGAAGATATTATCGCATGGATATCCATTTGATCCTTCCCTTCCGTTTGTATGTCCGCTTTGCGGATATGGATTCCATGACCTGGAACAGGATGTTTGCCCGGCCTGCCAGAGCGCGGTTGCAAAAGAAAAAGCCGCCATCGAAAAGGAAATTCACCAAACGCGGGTGGATGATTTCGTCTCGACGTTCGATCGGGAAGAGGGACTGGACGAGTCTGTATTGGCATATCTGTATCGGAAGCAAGTCAAGCCCGCGCTGTTAGAGCGATACGAACCTGTCGCCCAAAAGTGGACTGAATTGTTCGCGCAGGGGAGCGTGTCCATCCCTGGTGGAAACGCGGATACAAAGCCGAACCTGGATCGGTTATTAGGAGCCAGTCAAGCCATGTTTCGATTGGCGCGCCTTTGGGTTTCTGCCGAAGTCACCCGCTATGCCGTTCTGCCGGAAGCCCGCCTGGAAATTAACGAATGCCTGCGAGACCTGCTCTGCCGCGCCTATCAGATTCAGGGACAGTATCATTCCTGGCGCGGGGCGAGAGGCACAGACTATCGCGGCATGGAATCGGCCTACGAGCAGTCCCAACGCATGTACCGCAAGGCCGCGGATCTGCAATCCAAATTATCCCCAGAGACTCAGTCGCTTAACCAGTCGGCCATCGAATTATTGCGAATGGCCTTATCGTACCCGGAGAAATACCAAAAGGCTGGAAAGGGGAAAAACCTGATTACTGCCGAAGGCGCGCCAGGATACGAACAGGATAAGCAGACTTACGAGGCGTATTTGACGGCCTACTCGTCGCTGGAAAAACGCGTCGAAGATTGCCGCGAACATTTGAAGTTGGCACAGAAAAACTTTCAGGAGAATATTCGGAAACTGGACAAACGCGTGGAGGATTTGGAGGAGGAAAAAACAAAGAAAGCCGAAGCGATTGAACAGGAGTTGAAAGACATTGCCCAGGAACACGCGTTGGCAGTGCGGGACCTGCCCGGGCGAAAAGCCTCGGCGCAAACCTGGGCAATGTGGATGCCTGTAATCATTGGGTTGGCTTCTGTTGGCGTGTTGTTTGCATCCGACCTGACGGCATTGACGGCCTTTGGCGTGGGGCTTGGCGCGGTGGTCTTCTCTTACTTCCACGGCTTCTCGAAAGAGACATTCCATGGTCAGGTTCTACCCGGTGTGCAAATTATGAAATGGATCGGGGTTCTCCTGCTCCTCGCGGGATTATTCCCCCTGTTTGAAGAATGGATGAGTATCGCGTTTTGACGCAGGAGGCATGCAATGATCCGCGCAGAAGGACCTGTCCTGATTTTCCTGGTTATTTTGGGGTTGACGTTTGGGGTGGTGGCGGTCATATTTGCATTCTTCCTCTGGGAATACTTCCGCCTCGTCTTTGTTTTGCTGGCCCTGATGCTGGTCTGGCATTTCATGGGAAAGTTATTTTCCAGGCACATCACCAGCATTGACACGTTGCGCGAAAAAGAAGACGCGAATCTCGCGCTCGAACTCGCGGGACTCGAAGAACGATCCGCCGCGTTTTTGCAGAACAACCAGCAGGAACGCGAGCAGGCGCGGCAGGATATTTTGAAAGGCATGGCAGTCTCGATCAATTCCCTGGAGGAGGAGATTCAGGGATTGAAAGCCGAGGCGGAATTGTTCGATTTGAAGTTGTTGCGCTCCAACACGGCGCACGAGATTTTTGAAATGAAGGATATCGGGGAGAAGATGGCCGCGCTGAAGAAGTTGCAGAAAGGGGTGTAGTCCCCACATGCCAAAGCGCAAAAACGAATTCGACTACGAAGATTACCCCCTCCCTCCTCTCCCGGAGGAATACGGCGCGGACACCGGCGTAAAAAAACGGCGTGGAGGATGCGTCTTCATGCTGGTTGTCGTTGTGCTCGCGGCGCTCTTATTGGCGGGATACTTCATATTCAGGCGTTCCCCCGTTGCAAATTCCGTTCCCACTCCCACCTTCCCGCCCGACGATGAAGTGACCGCGCAGGTGGAGAGTGGTTTGCAGGTGTCGCAGGTTTCAGCCAGCGGACAGGTTTTGGGCGGCGGGACATTGCCGGTGGTTCTCGACACCTCTATTGATGCAAACAGTCTCGCGGCATTGGACAACCTGGCCTATCCCGAAGGCGCATTTTTCGATCCAGAAAGCGGACAGTTGGTGGTCTTTGGCCCACCTGCACAGCCGGGCGCGCATCCTGCCAGCGATGATTTTCTCGTTGCGTTGCACTCCGTCTATAACCAAACCCAATTGGCGGTCAGCATTGACCCGACGGGCGATCTCGAATTGCAGAATGTCCGCTACGAAGGGCCGACCGAATCCACGCATTTCGGCTGGGTCATGTTCGAGGCCGATCGGCGCATGAAGACGCTCTCGATGGGGCAGGACAACCTCAACGAACAAGCGGTCAGCGTGAATGTGCCGGGCTTCGCCAACCTGCTGGATTTGGAACTGTCCCTCGGCAGCCAGACTCAGGGGGACGTGCGCCGTCGCTTTTGGTTTACCGCGCCGCTGGTAGAAATCGAGCAGACATCCGACGGACAGGGGATGCTCATCTCGAATCTTTCCCTCGTGGTCGAGACGGAATACCTGGACGCCAACTGGCAAACGATGACCTTCCAGCCTCCCGACCCTGTTGGCAAAACCTTCGCTTCGCATCTCACCGACCATTTGAGTGGGTACGCCTCCGAGATGCCGATCTTCGCCGAGTTGGATTCCCTCGCACGCTGGACGGCGCTGGCCCACTGGCTGTACCAGTCTGACATGCCGTTTGACTCCGAATTGTTCCTTGCCAATTCTCCCGTCTCGTATGATACGCCGGAAACCACTCCCGCCATTACCGTCACGCGCCAGAGCCAGCAGGGAAATATCACCCAAACGCTCACGCTCTGGGGCGGCGTGGATCTGGGCATGGAAATCGAAGTCAAACCCGCCTCCCAATCCACAAAAACATCTTTACAGGAATTGACTGAAAAATTCAAAGCGCAATTTGCGTTCGTCGGGGTGGATGAGTTTTCCAGCGATCAACAATTCGCTTCGATTGCGCCTGTTTCATTGGATCAGCAGGCGGTGACAAAAATACATCTGTCCCTGCCTCATCTCCCCACCCTGGAATATGATACTTCAGGGAAATGGCAAATTCAACCTCCTCGATTGGATGGTTGCGGAACATCGGCAGGTGGCTGCTATGTTTTTAAAGATTCGACGGGGTTGCCGGTGATGTTAGTCTATGGCGGGAAGGATCCGGACACGGGCGCAGATATTTACATTAATCGCGGCGCAGGTTACTGGTTGAGCGAGACCGAATCGGGATTTGAACTTCTGCGCGGCGAATTCCTCCCCGATGGGCAGTTTTCGTATCAACCGGGACAGGATGCGGCCTTCAACGCCAACGGCCAAATAACGCGCGATACCTTCAGCGGTGCGACCGTGGATTACGAATATTCCTCCGGCCACCTGGTTGGGATTCGAGATGGCAACGCCCAGGTGGAGATCACCTATTCGGGAGATGAACTGCGAGAGATTCGATCCGCTGATTCCCGCATCGAATTTGAGTATCAAGATCATGTATTGTCGGGGATCATCGTCAACGGGGAGACATTCGAAAAATTAGAATATGAGCAGGGACGGCTTTCGCGTGAGGTCAACGATTCGGGGCAGACGATTCGCCAGGTGCGGTACGATTCGCAGGGGCGGGTTTTGTTCCAATCCGCGGGCGGACAGGGCGTTTTATACGATTGGCAGAAATCTGGGTTTTTACGGCTGTATTCCGGTCACTCGCTCGCCCCCTGGCAGGAGGCGGAAAATCAGGATTTGGAGGAACTGAAAGTCGCCTTGCGCCTGTCCAGTCACCCAAAAATCAACCATCTCCTGTTTGCGCGGCAGGTGGGTGACAAGCTGGTGGTCCTGGCGGACGAGCGCAGCTACACCCTGCCCGCCTACCTGCTTCAAAATCCAGACCGATTGCGCCATAAATTGAAGGCTGTATTGGGAGAAGTGGGCGAGGGGGAAACGGTGATGATCTCGACCGGGAACATAGCGAATGTTTCGTTTCAGTCTCTGTTTCCAAAATCTGTTCCAATCACCATCGAAAAAATGGACGAGGCGCGCGTCTGGAAAAACCTGGAAAACCTGGACAAGATTCCCGAATTCACCCCCGAGTCTGCCAGCATCATCAATGGCGTTCCGCTTCCAACAGAACTGGGAAATATTGGCTTGAACACGAGCGATGCATCCCTTTGGGAAGGGTGGAAGCAAAAAATCGAAGAGGTGATCCGCCGCTTCGAATACTCGCCCCTTGAAGGTTCGGGGCAGGTTCGAGAGGGGTTGCAAACTAAAAATTCTGTCATGGTAATCGTGGCCCATGGTGACGAGGAGCAGATTTATTTTCCCGATGACACATTTTCTCCCAAGAATCTGACTAACGAACAAAAACAAGCCATCGCCGCCAAACATCCCCTTGTGTTTTTGCTGAGTTGTAACACGGCAACCATAACAGAAGGACAATCGTCATTTTCGCAAAGGCTTCTGGACGCAGGTGCGGTTTTGGTAGTGGCGCCAAACGGAAATCTGCCTGTGGACGACGCCAGCATGATCCTGGAAAAATTCCTCGAAAATGCAAAAACAATGGAGCCCATCCAGGCGATTCTGGACGCGATCCAGTCGGTCTATCCCGATGGGCTGCTGCCGCCCGGCGACGGCACAGACCACTGGTTCGAATTTCTCACCGAACATCCATTTTCCCCTCAGGAGATAACCACATGAACAAACTAAATTACTTCGATCTTGGCCTACTGCCAGAGGATGCCGTTCTTGGCGCAAAGTCAAAATCGGAAAAAAGGAAGAAAGACGTTAAACGATTCTTAGCCACGTTGTTAATGTATGTTTTTGTCTGGTTGGGAATATTGGGGCAAAGGGTTATGGCGCTGAATCAGGCAGGCGAGGCCATAACCTGGCAAAACCTGGGCGAAGGCTATTGGCTGGTTGCATTGGTGATCGCAACGGCGGTCTTCCCGGCGGTTTTTCCAAAAGTCTTTGTAAAAATGTCTCCCAAAGCCCAAAAGGCTGGCGGTGGAGGATGGTTCTTTGTTCAACTGTGCCTGGCGTTTCAACAGGGTTTCTTTTGGGAGGCATTGTTTAGTGTAATTGTTCTTAAATAATGATTTTGCTATTGAAATTCATAGAAATCGCTTTAGGTAACTGGAAAAAATAAATCATCCGAAAATTTGTGTTATCCTTTCAGTCATTCGCGACTGGAGGATAAGCATGGAACTTACAGAAGCCTTGAAAACAGTTTTTGTTGAGACCGCCAAGATACTGAATGGGTCTGCACGGCGCATATTTATGGCCGCACAGTGAAGAGCCTGGGGCGTGGTGGATCCCAACGAGCAGAGAATGAACTGGGATGGAACCGAGGTACGATCCGCAAAGGACAGCATGAATTGGAGAGTGGTCGCACCTGCATAGACAATACCACCGCACGTGGTCGGAAGCGGGCGGAAGAGCGTTTATCCAACCTGGAAACGGATACGCGAGGGATAGTGGATTCTCAAAGCCAAATTGATCCCAGTTTCAAAACCCAGCGGCTCTACACCCGTTTGAGCGCCGCCGAAGTACGTCAGCAATTGATCGAATAGAAAGGCTATGCGGAGGCCGACTTGCCGACGGCACGCACGCTGAACAACAAACTCAATGCGTGGGAGTATCCCCTGCGTAAAGTGACCAAGAGTAAACCGAAGAAGAAGGTGCCGAAAACCGACGCTATTTTCGAAGAAATCCACCGTGTGAATGCGGCAGCCGATGCGGCTCAGGACACCTTACGGATCTCCATGGATGCTAAAGCGACCGTAAAAATTGGAGAGTATTCGCGTGGAGGGTATAATCGCTTCACGGTGGCGGCGACTGACCATGATTTCCACCCCGAAGCCATGGTGACGCCGTTCGGGTTTGTGTTGCCCAAGTTGGGGGATCTTTTTTCGTACTTGAGCACATCCAAAGTTATCAGCGATTTCATTGTGGACAGCTTGGATGATCTGTGGAGTACGGTCTTGCACCCGCGGTTTCCTCTCGTACAAACCTTGGCGCTGAACCAAGACAACGGGCCGGAAAACACCACAGTCGGCGAACCCAGTTTCCGAATCGGATAGTGGCCTTTGTCGTCAAACATCAAATCACAGTGCGGTTGGCGTACTATCCGCCTTATCACAGTAAATACAATCTGATTGAGCGTTGTTGGGGTAGCTTGGAACAACACTGGAATGGGACGTTATTGGATGAGGTGAATACCGTGGTGAAGTTTGCCGAAAGTATGCTGTGGAAAGGCATGCACCCCAGCGTCAAGCTGGTCACAACAGTTTAATAAAACCGAGGTGCGCTTAACACAAGCAGCTATGGCACAATTAGAAACCCAGGCCAAGCGGTTGCCCTCCCTGGAGAAATGGTTTGTAGAAATCTCCCCGGCAACCCTGCTTTCGAATGTTTAATTCTTTCCAATTACCTTATCTTAATCGCTTTACCCGGCCTGACAGCATCATTCCCGGCGCGACGAGTCTACAACGTGGAATAAAGACAGCATCACGACAATGTTTGATTCGTAGTTCCATGCTTGAAGTACCTTGCCGATCAGGATTACATAGTTGGCGTGATATATTTTCATAGTTGATTCATGAACAAGAATCAAAAGGAGGAGGCGGAAAGCCTCCTCCTTGTCCATCTCCAGGCGGATCGCCTAGAACGGGATGGGGACGAGATCGGGGCAGACTTCGCCGCAAACGAACTCGAGGGCGGCAACCAGTGCGCTGTTCAAGCCGATGGAATGGCCGATCACCTCGTTCACCCTGGCGTCGGGCGCTTCTTCGCGCGTAGTTCCACACGCAGGACAAGTCTCTTCGGTGCAGGAGTGGATGTAGTTTTCTTCGCACTCGCAATCCCAGAAGAGGGGCGTGGTGTAGAACGCGTCGAATCGCCCGGCGTTGTGCCGTTCGATCAAAACGAGTTTTTGGGACACAGCATACCTCCTAGATAAACTTGCCGCGTGCAGCGAGCTTTTGCCGCGTGGCAAGGATGTGAGCGCGGTTTTGCCAGTAGTGGCTTTTACCGCCAACTTCACAGACCCAGCCGGAGCCTCGCACACTCGAACTCAGCGAGGCATCAAAGTGAGTTGGGGCTCCGCATCCGGGAACTGGACATTTTGCCGGGTGAACCGGGTAGTACCCGAACGGTGGACGCTGGGCGCGTTCCCCTCCATCTGCGAGATGGGCGCGGACTGCATCCACCGCGGGGCATTGACGCCCCAGCGGGCAGGTACATTCCCCGTTGATCCCGACGCGGTGATGGCGCGGGCGGATGGGGTCGCCCAGGTCAACGGCGTAGAAGTAGCCTGTGACCAAGACGGTTGGCGCATCCGGCTGGACAACAAAAGGCCGGGCGCGCGTAAGTTGTTGTAACATTCATACCTCCGAAATTGATGGCAAAAGAAGAGGGAGGCGGGCGGCCTCCCTCGTTTTTATTGGGGTTTGTACAGGCGGACATCTGCCGGTGAATTGGCAAAAGCCGCTTCGATCAGAGGGCGGACTGTTTTCCAGTCCAGCCCTCCCAAGCCGCAACCGAGAGCAGGCAGGGCCAGGGATCGAATCCGCAGCGTGAAAACGAGCCGTTTCAAGTCGGACAATCCGTCTTCGATCCAGACCAGTTCGGAACGCTTGTGCGGAATGACCTTGGTGGGGAAGCACAGGAAGAGCCGGTTGGGGGTGGAAATTACCGGCAGGACTTCACCGATGCTGAAACGTTTATCCTTGCAGACCATGCCATACAGGCGATGTTCGTCTGGATATTGAAGCGCCCACTGCCGGGCAAGTCCCGCGCCCGCAATCCCCAGCGTATTGACCGGGATAACAATGGCTTCCGCGTGATCGCGCAAGATGTTGCCAGTGACGAGTTTGATAGGCATGGCCTCATCCTCCCGCCATCTTTTCGATGACAGCCAATGTCGCGATGCAATCGCCCAGGGCAGAGTGATCCCCGCCTGCAAGCTTCTGCCAGCGGAAGGAGTTGTGATAGTCGTTCCACTCGCCAACCCATTCCGCATAGCGGAGCATGGCACAATCGTAGCCGCCATAAGGCAGGTAGGGCATGGTGTTGTGCGCATGCGCGCTCTGGACCAGCAGGCGAAGGTCGTACTCCGCGTTGTAGATCACGAGCAGCTTGTTCCGGGCAATGTCCTGCAGCCGCGGCAACACTTCAAGAAACGATGGCGCGTTCGCCACCATCTCTTCCGTGATGTGGTGGATGCGCGCCGCGTCTGGCT
>CAYJLS010000005.1:0-48301 GCA_964371065.1 uncultured Anaerolineaceae bacterium
ACTAGCTTAGGAATGGGCTTTCCCCTAAGTGATCCTGGTGTTGATCCCAAATTCTTCGATTGGCAAGGAAATCCGAAGTAAGAAATTATGAGGTTGATATGGAATGGTCAGAATTTCTCAATGATCACGGATTAAACTCTGGTATGCATCCCACCCCTCCAAATGGCAAGCTATTATTTAAAAAGGTGGTCCATGACACCCTCGAATGTCTGAGTGGCTACAAAGAGTGCATAAGAATTGTGACTACTCTAAAAGAGAATATTCCTGGTGACACTGTGGGTTGGCTTGTTAAGTGGGAAGGCTCTATTGATATGTGGAGTAGAAAGATAATCCTCTTGGACAAACAATTCGGAGAGCTTCCAAGTGATAGTTTGGATTGGCCAAACTTAATAGCCGAAGTGGGTACGATCTTAACGCAAGTGCCTGAATTAAGAAACGATGCAGAAGCATTGACATTACCCACCTCAGAAAAATTGATGTTAACCATTCAAATAGCAATTCGTCTTACAGAAAAGTTAGTTTTGATTTGGAATGATATTCAGGCCAAAGAATATAAGCGCCTATGGACTCTACAATGGTACGGCAATCTTATTGAGTGAACATATCATAATCAGCGCGGAGCCGATTTCAGTTCTCCCTTCATGTTACCGCCAAGTTTAACGGCATCTATTTCTGGATTCGAGTTTTATCCTCAAATAAAATTTAATCCAGTTTCTTTTCCTAACTTAATGATAGATTATTAGGCAACAGATCGAGGTTTGCGATGAATACTTACACAGAAAAATTTAAGGGACGAGCATTTAGTGTGTTTGACACCAAAGAAATAAACGAGGCTCTATTGATGGCATATGGAGAATTAAGTTTTGCAATTCGCGATGGCAGTGATACGATAATTTTGAATAGAAAAGCGTTAGCTCAAATTGCCGAAGGCCATACATTACGAGAAAGGACAATGGTTTACGGTAGCACATCAATTTACGATGCTATTAGAAAAAACCTGTTAATAATACTTGAACGCGATAGTGTTGTTCAACAATTTTTTGAATTAGTTGATATAAATGAAGATAGTTTAACATTGAAAGTTAAAACTCATTGATTTGAATCCTGTCAAGATTTCCTCTATGATAGCGACGGGAACGTATAGTGGACAAGGGAATTTAGACACGAAAACGGGCATAATTAAGACATCCTTTTCGGAGAAAAAAACATGCCCAAAAGAAAACGACTAACTGCCTTCATCAACTTGCTTGTCGTATCCGCACTTCTGGCAATCAGCGTAACGGGAACGGCAAGCAACCGCTTAAGCGTCACCGAAGCGGACGGTTCCTCCACTCACTGGGCTTACGACGACGCCTATCGCCTCATCAACGAAAGGCGATACGACAGCAACAACGCGGTCCTCTACAACGCGCACTTTACCTACGATCCTGCGGGCAACCGCCTGAGCCAGAACATTCATGGCGTCACGACCAATTACACCTACAACGAACTCGACCAGTTATTGACCGCTGGCTCGACGCAATACCAGTACGACCCGCGCGGCAACCTGACTAGCGCGGTCAGCGCGGCAGGGACGATCCAATACGGCTACGACGACGCGCAAGACCGCCTGACCAGCGTCACTCTGCCGGATGGCACGAACATCGCGAATACGTATGACTACGCAGGCAGGCGCGTCAAGCAGGTCATTGGAACACAGACGACCAATTACCTGTGGGACGAACTCTCGCCTTATGGCGACGTGATTCTCGAAACGGACAACAACGGAAGAATCCTTGCCAGTTACACGCTGGCTGGCACAGAATTAGTCTCGCAAAGCCGAAACGGTGCGACCAGTTATTACCTGCAAGATGGGCAGGGAAGCGCTCGCACTCTAACCAACAGCGTAGGCAGTGTCACCGACACCTATGCCTACACTGCCTTCGGGGAAATGTACAGCCAAACGGGAACGACGGACAATTCGTACCTGTTCGCGGGTCAGCAGTTTGACTCTGAAACGAGTTTGTACAGCCTGCGCGCCCGCTATTACGATCCCTCCAGCGGACGGTTCCTTTCGCAGGATGCGTATCCCTACAATATCGGCAATCCCGTTGAACTGAATCGTTACACATACGCGGGGAATAATCCGGTCAATTTCAGCGACCCAAGCGGGAATCAGGCGTTCGCTGAGTATGCGATTAATATAGCAAAAACGGATGGCGCTTATGGCGTGGCTCTTTTCACCTATACCTGGGTAACAAATTCCCCTGTCATTGTTGGTGCGCTGTTGGCGGTAACTGCTGGGACAGAAGCATATCTACTTTACAGAGCCCTCGTCCTTGGCGATCAGGATGCGGCTTTCCTATTAATTACAGGCTACCAACTCGTAAATTATAGTTATTCTGCGCTTGTTGCACTTTGGAATGGAATCGCAAGGTATTCTCGTGCGATTCAATTGATAATCATGAATAGGGTGGCCCTAAGCCAAAAGCAATTGTTAAGTCTGAGCCGTATTGCTCAAGAAGGTGGTTGTGAATTCGGAATTTGCGGTGGGTTCGCCGAAACACCAAAAGGTCTATGGAATAGGTTTGTAGGAAAAGTTATCAGAGACTTGACCAACCTATTGAACATAGAGATAGAAATAGGACCTTTCCGAGCTAATCCTTGGCACCTTACAGGATTATCCACCCTTTCGTATGAAATAGACTATTGGACCCCGGTTGGCACTGATTTGTCATTAACTCAACAAGAAGAAGTAGCCAGGATTATTTTCGGTCCTAAAGTTAACCCTTCTACAATCGTTTTTGATAATTACAATACACACTGGTCGCAAATTCCGCCTGGCTCATTAATCTTTTCTAAAGATAGCATCACTCAATACATGGGCCCATGGCAATTTCCTTATGACTGGACACATGAACTTAAAAGAATAATTTTTGGCGATTGAGATTGGAGTGCGTCATGGAAGCGATGCCCGAGGAATTAGAGCAACTAGCAGAGAAATTAGTGCGGTTTGAAGAGAACCCCAACAACTGGGGTGATGAAGGCCCAAGAGAAAGCTTGGAAGGATTATCTGGCCCTTGGGGATCGAATATTCCTTTTCAGGTCTGGGAGTGGGCGGAGAAAAATAATCGTCAGGACATTAAGCCCAAAATAGCAAGAGCGATTGCGCGGGACGTGGGATCACATCGTCCCAATCAAATAAATACATGGTTTAATAGGTTCGACCTCGAAGCAAGAGACGCCCTTGCGAGAGGTGATCTGGAAAAATACGCATGTTATCTGGAGGGAGTATTGATATTGGGAGGAATACGTTCAGCAAGAGAACGGATTGAAGACATTCTTGTTCTGTACCGTCTGCTAGGCAAAAAGGAGAAAGTGGTATATTACCTTAATAGAAAGGCGATGGGGATGTCGTTATTTTCCTCTAAAGAAGCTAAAAATAGAGCGTGGCGATCGTGTATTGAAGCATACTACATTAGTAAGGAAATTAATTATTCGAAAGGTGTATTCTTTGCGATCTTTGGGTTGGGTACATATCTCTCTAGAATCAGGGCGGATCATTTGGCGGTGTTATTTTTTTATAACGCAAAGTTGTTGGCTCAAGAAATTCAAACACCCTATGGGATAACAGCGCGCGATGAATTAAGACGTGTTGCTAGAAGATCAAACATAGAAGATAGTTTCTATTCAAAAGTGATGGACAGTGAGGAGTTAATAAGAAAGTTTCTCGATCTTGTCCTCTGTAAAAAAACTTAAACTCGAACGGATCGCTCTACCCAAGCATCCCTTCTCTACGTGGAGGCGAAGGGTGGGCTTGCACTGAGCCCGTAAAAGCGTCAATGCGGAGGGTTTGTAGTTCGGCGACGACACCTGCAACGAGAACGGTTCCTCCACCCACTGGACCTGCGACAACGCCTACCGCCTCACCAATGAAAGGCGATACAACAGCAACAACGCGGTCGTTTACAACGCGCACTTTACATACGATCTCGCGGGCAACCGCTTGAACCAGAATGTTAACGGCGTTGTAACCAATTACACCTACAACGAACGCGACCAGTTGCTGACCGCAGGCGCGGCGCAATACCAATACGACCCGCGCGGCAATACTTCGACAAGCTCAGTACAACGCCTGACCCAGATCACCAGCGCGGCAGGGACGATCCAATACGGCTACGACGCGCAAGACCGCCTCACCAGCGTCACCTTGCCTGGATGGTTCAGAGTCCCTTTTTCCAGGTTGGAGGAGGCGATGGTGAAGCTGTAATCTGCGGGCGTGGGATTGGAGGTCATCGCTACGACCACGATGTCTTCTCCCTTTTGGTTGTACGCGTCATTGGAAATGACAATCACGGACCGTCGTTTTTGGGACGACAGGTCGGTAAATGGGATGGGGATGAGCAGAATATCCCCTTGTTCAGGCATTGTTCCACTCCTCGTTGTCCCAGGGGTTATTCCAAAATTCGAGACTGCTTTCCGCCGCGCCAATCAAGTCCTGGAAAATGTCGCCAGATTCCACGACAAACACGGTCACATGCGCGCCAGTGGGAAATGGGACAGTTAATTCAACCTGCCCATCTTTTTTTACTTCCACTTCGTATTAATAGCTGTTTGCGCCAACGTGGCTAATCTCCTGGCCAACATTATACGCCGCGTTGCCGGCTCGCGAATTTCCCCTTCCCGCCGCGCCCCCCAGCGTTTATACTCATGCCGCTATGTCCTTGAATTGGAATCAACTCATCTCATCCCTACCCAATCCGCACTTCCTCCAGACCTTCGAATGGGGACAAGTCAAGGCCAAGTATGGATGGAAGCCCTATTATGCTGTCTGGACTCAAGACGGGAAATTCCAAGTCTCTGAATCACCAATTACCAATTACCAATCACCACTCGCCGCCTGCCTGCTCCTCAAACGAACCATCCCCATCCGCGGACTATCTGCGCGGCTCTCGGTGCTTTACGCCCCGAAGGGACCCTTGCTGGACTGGTCAAACGCGTCCCTCCGCAAGCGCGTGCTGGACGATTTGCAGTCCTTTGCCAAAAAACAAGGCGCGATCTTCTTGAAGGTTGACCCGGATGTTGTGCTCGGCACAGGAATTCCCGGCGCGGACGGATCGGTCGAGGAGAGCGGGGGGGCGGACGTGCAGTCCGAGTTGGCGCGGCGCGGATGGGTCTACTCGTCCGACCAGATCCAATTTCGCAACACCGCGCTGATTGACCTCCAGCCGACAGAAGATGAAATGCTGGCGCGCATGAAACAGAAGACGCGCTACAACGTCCGTTTGGCGGAGAAGAAGGGAGTCGCGGTGCGCGTAGGCACGGCGGACGATCTGTCCATGCTCTACAAGATGTACGCGGAAACCTCCGTGCGGGATGGGTTTGTCATTCGGGATGAAAATTATTACCTGACCGTTTGGAAGATATTCATGTTGAACGTTGAACGTTTAACGTTAAACGTTCAACACCAAACGCCGCTTGTTGTACCTTTGATTGCAGAAGTTGACCACGAACCCGTCGCCGGTTTGTTCTTGTTCTTGTTTGCGGGTCGCGCGTATTATGTCTATGGCATGTCGCGTGACGCGCATCGCGAGAAGATGCCGACCTATCTTTTGCAATGGGAAGCCATGAAGCGCGCCAAGTCCGCCGGATGCACCGTCTACGACCTGTGGGGCGCGCCGGAAGTGTTTGACGAGTCCGATTCGATGTGGGGTGTGTATCGCTTCAAGGATGGACTGGGCGGGCGCGTCGTCCGCACCCTCGGCGCGTGGGATTATGCTCCCAATCGTTTCTGGTATCGCGTGTATTCAGAGTTCATCCCACGCGTTCTAAATATTATGCGAGCGCAGGGGAAGCAGAAAACCAGGCAAAATCTAAGTGCGTAATGAGGTAAATGGTAATTGGTAAATGATAATTACCAATTACCGTTTACCATTTACCCAAAGAGGAATCTCCATGAATCAAATCCCCCGTCTTCACTTCGCCCACCTCCCAACCCCCATTGAAGAATTGCCGCGTCTTTCCGCGGCGCTCGGCGGGCCGCGCATCCTCGTCAAACGCGACGACCAGACCGGGCTGGCTTTCGGCGGGAACAAGACCCGCAAACTGGAATTCCTCGTCGCCGAGGCGCAGGAGCAGGGCGCGAGGATGATGATTTCTGCGGGCGCGATCCAATCCAATCACTGCCGGCAAACGGCCGCGGCCGCGGCGCGCTTTGGATTTGAGTGCACGCTCGTGCTGACAGGTGAGATGCCGAAACAGCCATCCGCGAATCTGTTGCTCGACCAACTCTTCGGCGCGCGCATCGTCAACGTGACCGATCGCAAGGACCGCGACCGCATTTTGCAGGAGACGTTCGATCAGGCCGCGTCGGAGGGGAAGAAACCATATCTCGTGCCGTACGGCGGATCGAGTCCCACCGGCGCGCTGGGCTACGCGTTCGCGGTGGAAGAGTTCATGCAACAAGGTGTCCATGCAGATTGGTTTGTGTTCGGCACCTCCTCGGGCGGGACGCACGCGGGGCTGGTTCTCGGTCAGCGCGTGTTTGGATTCAAAGGCAAGGTGCTGGGCATCAGCATTGACGAGCCCGTGGAGTGGTTGCAGAAAAACGTCTCAGCGTTAGCCTCGTCTGCCAGCGAAAAACTCGGGGAGCGGATTCGGTTCGCGCCCGCCGACGTGTCCGCGAACGCCGATTACTGCGCGGCAGGCTACGGGGTCCTGACCGAGGCGGAGCGCGAAGCCGTCCACTTGTTTGCGCGTCACGAGGGCTTGCTGCTCGACCCCGTCTACACGGGACGCGCCGCGGCGGGGATGATTGATTTGATCCGCAAGGGATTTTTCCAAAAGGACGAGACGGTGCTATTCTGGCACACGGGCGGACAACCTGCGCTGTTTGCCGAAAAATACGCGACCTCGATTTGATGAAAACCATCACCCTCCTTTTCGCCGCTTTCATCCTCGCGGTCATCGTGCTGGCCGATGGCGGACATTTAAGATTTCTCGGTTTCTTGTACGATTTTCCCTATGGCGACACGGCGGGACATTTCATCCTGTACGGGATTCTGTCCTTCCTCGTCAACCTGACCTTCCTTCGCTCGTTTCCTTTTCGGATCTCGAAACTGGTCGCCGTTACCGTGACCTTGATTCTCGCCCTCGCCATCGGGCTGGAGGAGTGGTCGCAGAATTTCTTCCCCAAGCGGAGTCCCGATTGGGTGGATTTGGCGTTCAGTTACGCGGGGGTGACGGTTGGACTGTGGGCGGCGTGGAAACGAGCGCAAACCCGGAGGTAAGTTTTTGGCGTTTCCTGCATCTATATGCCTGGAGTGACACACCGTAAAACGCTGGAGGAAACATGCCAATCTATGAGTTCGTTTGTAAGGAATGTTCGAATAACTTTGAAGAACTGGTTTTGAGCTCCAACCAGATCAACGAAGTGACTTGTCCCTCTTGCGGGAGCGGACAGGTGAAAAAGAAGATGTCCACTTTCGCCTCGAAGGCCGCCGCGGACGGGGGCAGTTCGTTCTCGTTCAATAACAGTCCCGCCTCTTCCTGCACCACCAGTACCTGAGGGATTTAATATTGATTGGCCGTGTGCCAATCTTCAATAAAAAAAGACCCTGAGGAAAATTCTCAGGGTCTAACGTTTAACGTTCAGCGTTTACGGCACCAGCCGCAAATGTCCTTCCGCATCGTTGATGACGGATTGCTGGTCCCACCACATCGGCGCGTATTGGATTTGCGTCCACGGCAGGGCCATGTCGATGTAGTGCGGATGATAGGCATGGCCGGACTGACCGGTGGTGTAAATGGCGACCGAGTTGTTCAGGTTGCTCAAGTCCACGATCTCGCGCTCGGACGGAAGCCAGTTGACCTCGAAGGAATCGCCCACGGTATAGGCCGCGGCGTTGACGATGCTCTTGCCGCCGCTGGTGGGGAAGGGGCCGCGGTTGAAGAGCGCTTCGATGGGTCCGATGCCGGATTCGCCCAACGTCCCGTTGCGGAAGGTGGATGAATGGATCTCGCCCCACTTCCAGGTGCTGATGTCCTTGCCGAATTTGTCAATGCACTGCTGGCATTGGGTGGCTTCCGAGAAGGCTTTGGCGAAAATATTGTCGCGGGTTTCCACTTTGTCGGCCGTGGTCTTGTCGTCCCACCAGAGGCTGTCGGGTTGTTGGACCAGGTTGCGCATGACCACGTACCAGCGTGAGCCGCCTGCGGGCCAGTATTCTTCGGGCAGGTCATCCGAGAAGGTGTCGGTCAGCAGTCCCCACCAGAAGGCTTCGAACAGGGTGGCCGAGGCCGAGTCGATGGTTTCCTGGTAGTCCCAGGAGCCGAGATACTGATCTCGAACGGCGGCCAGCCCCGGGTCCAGATCGACTGAGAGCAGGATCGGGACGAGGACTTCGGCGTTGAGACTCTTCGAGTCGCCGTGGATGCTCTGGATGTAGGCCGCGTCGATCTTGCCGGGCGCATTCTGGATCAGTTCCACGATGCGGGCGGCGCGCTGACCATAGTCCCATTCGCTGGTGATGAGGTAGGGATAGTCGCGCGGGTTGGCCTGGTTGTTGGCGGTGGCGACGAATCCGCTCTGCGGGTTGAACACGTAGGGTAGTTCACCGAAGGGGATGAAGCCCGTCCAGTCGTATTCGCTGTTCCAGCCGGGGACGGGCAGGGAGCCGTCACCCTGTTTGCGGATGGGGATGTTTCCGGGCGTTTGGTAGCCGATGTTGCCATCCACGTCCGCAAAGATCAGGTTCTGCGCCGGGACGGACCAGTGACGCGCCGCCTCGCGGAACTCTTCCCAGTTCTGGGCCTTGTTGAATCCCCACAGGGCTTCGAAGGGCGTATCGGGCGTCAGGGCTGTCCACGCCAGGGCGATGACATAATTCTCTGGCAGTTCAACGCCGGACTGGTCTTTGAACGCTTGCGGCGGCAGGTCGGTATTGCGACTCGAGTTGGCGCTCTTGCCGCCCTTGGAAATGTCCTGATAGGTGCTGGCCTTGGGCTTTTCGTTGCTGACATCATCTTTGAGCGAGCCGTAGGTGTCCGAAACGACCGGGCCATGACGGGTGAGGCGCACGGTAATCTCCACTGGGTCGCCGCCGCCCACGTTGATGGTTTCTTTGCGGGTCTCAAAGTCCACCCACTGACCGTCCACTTCATATTGGTTCGGATTATCGGGGTTGACCTTTTCGATAAACAAATCCTGCACGTCCGGGCCGAGGTTGGTGAAGCCCCAGGCGATGCGGTTGTTGTGACCGGCTACTACGCCCGGCACACCCGCGAACGAGAAACCGGTCACTTCGAACGGACAGGCCTCATTGACCGGTTGGCAGTGCAGGTCATTTTCATACCAGATGGACGGCATTTGAATGCCGAGGTGCATGTCGTTGGCGAGCAGGGGCTTGCCGGTGGCTGTCAACTTGCCGGAGATAACCCAACTGTTCGAGCCGATCTCCGAGCCTCGCGGACCGAGAATGGAATCGAGGAGGGCGAGGTTGTCGGCAATGGGTTGAAGGTCAACCGCCGCTACCTGGTTGCTGACCACTGATGACTGATTACTGTTTACTGATGACTGATCCCCAATCGTTGGCACGATCACCGGATAGTCTTCAGGGTAGGGCGGGTAGAGTTCCGCCAGTTGTTCGGGTGTGAGCGTTTTCAGCAGGATGGCACGCTCGATCTCATCATCCATGTTACCGCCCAGATCCCAGGCCATGGCCTTGCCCCACGTCAGGCTGTTGATCGGGGTCCACGGCGCAATCACATAGTCCGGGTTGAGCACGCCGGTCAGGATGCTATATTCCAGGCTGAGTTGCACCGGGTCGCGGTCCTGGATGTAGGCGTTCACGCCCTCGGTGTACGCGTCCGCAATGGCTTTGGCGTTCGGGCTGAGTTGCTGGTATTCCTGTTCAGCGATCTGTTTCCAGCCGAGCGTGCGCAGGAATGAGTCGGTCTCCACCTGTCCGCTCCCGAACATTTCCGAAAGCGTGCCCGAACCGATGTGCCGCCAGAAATCCATCTGCCAGAAACGGTCCTGCGCGTGGACGTAGCCCTGCGCGAAGAACAGGTCATGCTGGGTGGATGCATAGATGTGCGGGATGCCCATCTGGTCGCGATAGATATCCACGGGGCCGTCGAGGCCTGCGATTTTTAATTCCCCGTCAATTTGCGGAAATGATTTGGGCGCGAGGGTGTTGGGCAGGTAGGACTTAAGGTAAAAAGTTCCTCCCGCGCCCACAACGAGCGCGAGTACTACGATGCCGATCAACAAACGACTGACGAACTTTTTCATGCTTTCCTCCAATGGCGATTTTACGAACAATTAGCGGGGAGTATAATCTGAATCCATGAAGCGAACAACACAAATTGATTGGCCTGCCCTTTTGCTCATCACCGCCATCCTGCTCGGCGGCCTGGCGCGTTTCATGCCCGCCCTCGTGACACGTTTTCCCATCAACGACGGCGGCATGTTCTACACGATGGCGCAGGAACTATCCGCGAACGGATACGCCCTGCCCGCGACGACGGCCTACAACGGATTGGACTTGCCGTACGCTTATCCGCCCCTGGGCTTTTATCTCGCTTCGCTTCTCGCGGACTTTGGGCGGATTCCCCTGCTCGGGGTTTTTCTCTGGCTCCCGCCTCTGCTCGCCACTCTGACCATCCCCGCGTTTTACCTGCTCGCCCGCGCCCTGCTCAGGGATGACCTGCGCGCCGCGCTGGCTTCCATCTTCTTCGCGCTCACCCCCGGCGGATATAGCTGGCACATCATGGGCGGCGGGATCACGCGCTCGTTGGGCCTGGTCTTCCTCCTGCTTGCCACGTTTTACGTTTTACGGCTGTTCCAAGAGGGAATAAACATTTTCAATAAATCACAGTTTTGTTTTGAACATCCATGGCCATCGTCATTGCGAGCGTTCTTTGCGAAGCAATCTCCTCTCGCGACGTGGGGATTGCTTCGTCGGGAAGAACGCCCTCCTCGCAATGACGGTCGAATCTGTGGTTTACCGAGTTTACTTTTTCCTGCTGTTATTTTCTCTTCCCTCGCCGTCCTCAGTCATCCCGAAATCGCCATCCAAACGGCGGGACTGTGCGCGGTCCTCTGGCTGTTCTGCGGGCGGACGCGGCGCGGCGTCCTGCACGCGGCGCTCGTCTCGCTGGGCGTCCTCGTGTTGACCGTGCCCTGGTGGGGGACAGTCCTCGCGCAACATGGACTCGCTCCCTTCCTCTCCGCCAGCCAGACCGGCCTACATACCAGCGCCTCCTGGTCGAAATTCTTCACGGACAATTTCACATTGTCCGGCGTGTTTCCCTTCCTCGTGATCCTGCGCGTGATCGGCCTCGGCTACGCGTTTTTTAAACGCCAATGGTTGTTGCTGGTCCTGCTGGTTGTTCCCTATCTTGTGGACCCGCGCTCCGCGCCCGCCGTCTCGTATCTCGGATTCAGCCTGTTGTCCGCGCTGGCTTTCCTGGATGCCATTCCCTATTTGGTTGGGAAGGCGCGTAAGCCACAAGCGGCGACCCGGCCCCTGCTCGAGACGCGGACGGGCGTCGTTCTCCTCTTCGCCCTCGTCTTCCTTCAATTTCTCGACTGCGGCCTCTTCAATTACCGCCTCATCAACACCACGCTCACGCCTGCCGACCGCGAGGCGCTGGCGTGGGCGCGGGAAAATCTTCCTCCCGCCTGCGACTTTCTGCTGGTCACCACGAAACCTTTTTCCATGAGCGACCCGCTCCAGGAATGGTTTCCCACCCTCACCGGCCAGCACAGCCAGACCACCCTGCAAGGCCTCGAATGGACTCTCGGCGGAAATTTCATGGGTCGTCTCAAAGACCTGGCCGCATTGCAATCCTGCGCCGATCTCGCCTGCGTGGAAACCTGGTCGGCGCGCACGGGACTGGCGTACGATTACCTCTGGATCACCATCGTGCCTAATTCCACCTCCGCCGCCCTTGCGGAGGTGGCCCGCGCTTCGGCGGATTATCGAATCGTCTACGAGACAGACGCGATTGTAATTTTTGAACCGGGAGAAAAATAGGTAGCGCAAATTGCCAATTTGCGCCACATCTGGCAACACACCGCGTCAAGTCCCAATGATTCAAAATAAAAAGCGCGAGGATTTTAACCTCGCGCTTCATCACGAAATACGCACCATTGCGAAGCATCCCTGTGGGACGCACTGTTTGCCATTTACCACTTACCACGCACCACTTACCTCACAATCCCCAAAAACCGTTGATACCAATACCACAATACGTCTCCGGCGGGCTTGCCGTGGATCGAAGCGGATTTGTCCTGCAATAGCGTGGGCGGATAGTAGCCGCGGCTCACTACGCCGCTCACCCAAGGGCGTGTGTTCACCGCCGCCATCAAGACCTCATAGATGTCGGCCTGCAATTGCAGGTTCAGGCTGATCTCGGCCCGGTCGGTGGCGGGCTGGCTGAGCGCCGTCCAGTCCAGGCAGGAAGCGCTGTTGGCGGGCAGGCAGTTGGCGCCCGCGGCGTTCACCGATGGATAGGCGAAGGCCAGGTAAACCGGTTTGCCCAGCAACGATTGCAGGGGCGCGACGCTGTTATCTAGCAGGGACGCGGCCGCGGCTTCCAGTTCCTGTTTGGTGGGAATCAGGTTCTCGCTCAGGTTGCCGGAGATCATCAAGTACACCCCGTCCGTTTGCGTGATGAAAGACGGCGTGACCAGATTCGGCGCACTGTACGGCATGGCCCATAGGATTTGCCCGCGGAAATGGGCGCGGACTTCGTTCAGGATCGCCAGCCAGCGCGTCTCCGCGTCGGTCGGGACCCCGGACGGGCTCCCGTCACTGAGCGTTCCATTCGGGAGGGCGGGTCCGATCCAATCCCCGCCGAGGATCAGCGCCTGCGCCCCGGCCTGGGAGGCCAGGTCGGCGTAGTTAACCGCGAAGTTGCGATAATAGTCGAACCAGGTTTGCCACCAGAGCGGGTCGCGCGGCGCGCCCCTCCAGAAGTCCGCGGGAGGGGCGGGGAAGCGCGGCGCGGGGAAGACCGCCACGTTCAGGTTGAGCGCGCGTCCCTGCGAGATCATGACGGCGGTGTCCGTCCACAACGCGTCCGCGCCGGGACGCGGCGAAAAAATGATCGGGTTGGCTGACGAATACGACCAGGTGGGGGTGACGATGACCCAGTTTGCGCCAAGCGCCTGTATGTTTTGCATGGCCTGGGACGTGTAGGTTGCCCAGTTCGGATGGAACCAGGGCTGGAGTTCGATACCGGTCATGAACACACCCTGGCGCGCGATGACATTGCTTCCCACCAGCGAGGCGGGACCGTTGGCGCTCATCCAGGCCCAGTTTGTCACGTTGTCTTGCAGGTTTTGTTCGAGGATGGCGGTATCCACCAGGCGTCCGGTTGCGGAATCGCCTGCGGTGGCCTCGTCGTCGGCCACCCCGCATTGTCCGTTGCGGCAGTAGCGGTAGAGGATCGAGTTCACATCCATCGGCCCGTAGAGTTTGTATTTCCAGATTTTGTCCCCAGCCGACCACATGGGGATGGGCTCGGTCCAGCCATAGGGATTGAATTGGATATAGATGATGTCCCCGGCGGGCGTGCTAGGCGGCACTGTGACCTCGAAAGTGATCGGCTTCGAGGGGCCGGATTGCCAGGTGACGACTTCCTCTTCAACCGCCGCGCCGTTGGACGGGACGATCATTTGCCGCAACTCGAAGCCGCCATTCGATTTTCGCTCCGCGTTCCAAATGCCGTCGCCCAGCGTGTATTTGTAGCGGATATCCGCCCCGACGGGCAGGTTGATGGTGTAGGTGTACAGTCCCTCGGCAATGTAATTCATAATGGGCATGCGGTCTGCCAGCACGCTCATGCCGCCGCGCAAATCCGCGAAGGTGTTGCCCAGTTGCAGGAGGTTGCCCGCCAGGCGCACGGGCGCGCCGGGCTGGGTGTTCTTTGGCACGTGGACGGTGAATGTGACGGGGACGAGTACGGTGGGTTTGACCCTGACCTCGACGGGCGTGGCCAGTCCCTGCGCGACGGTCGCGCCCTGCTGGAAGGTGACGTAACTTCCGTCCAACGCGTACGCGACCACGTTGTGCGTCCCGACGGGAATTCCCTGCAGGATAAATCGCCCGGCGGAATCAGTGAGCGCCTGGACGCCGCCCGCGGAAACCAGCAGGTTCGGGATGGCTGTACCGCTGTCTGCATGGATGGCGCTGCCTTGCACGCTTCCCGTCGCGCCGTTGAAGGGACGATCGGGCCAGGCGGCGATCAGGTCGGTCATTTCGCTGGGACCGGTAACATAATACAAACGATAGCGGACTGGCTGGTTGAAAGCGTTGGTTTCCTGTGTTTGATTTCCCCCGATTCGCACGTAGCGATATTTCACCACCGAGTTGGCCGCCAGCGGAAGGGTGGCCGCGTAGTTGAGCGCGTCGCGGGCCTGCATGGGGTAGTCCGCGTAGTTGAAACCGAGCCCGCTCACCTCGTCCAGGACGCGCAGGGAAAGCGTCTCGTTGGGCGCGAGAGGGGTGGGCAGTGCCGCGTGGAAGATGACTTGCGCCATGGGCAGGGGTGTGGCGGTGGGGAGGGAGGGCGTGGGCGCTTCAGGTGTGGAGCCTGTGCCGCCCGGCCATTTGAAGAGCGTGAAGGCGCAGGCCGGTCCGCTGAAAAGAACGATGGCCGCGAAAGTAAATAGTACCAGTTTGCGAGTTTGATTGGGGTTGGTTTTCACGAGTCCTCCTGTGGGAAGGGTAAAAGGGGGGGAGGCGGAGAGATGGTGAACGGATGGTGGTCAACGGATGAGAAAACGGATAAACGGATGGAGGACAGCAAGATGATGAGTCGCCACATCCGCTTATCCGTTTAAAATCCGTTGACCACTTGGCCTGCGAACTTCCCCCAACGACTACCGGGGATGCTTGTTGGAGGAGTTACCACATTAAGCGGATATTTCTTTTTCGTTATCGTATTTGCCTTGCAGGGATACGACCAGATAACTCAGGATAACACTGATGAAATACAGGGCGATGGTTGGCAGCATTACCAGCGCCATGTTGACCGGGTCCACGGTGGGCGTGATCATGGCCGCGATCACCGCGATGAGGATGACCGCCAGCCGCCATTGGTCTTTGAGCATTTTAGGTTTCACAATTCCCATCATGGTCAGGATAACGATGAGGATCGGGAATTCAAACGCCACACCCAACCAAAACATCAGGCCGGTCACAAAATTGAAATAGGAAGCGGGACGCAGTTCGGACTGAATGTTGAGAAAATTGGTGAGGATGGGCAGGCCGCTGGGCAGGATGACGTAGTAGGCAAATGCCATTCCCAGCACAAACAGGATCGCGGCAAAGGGCATGACGATGAGGCTGGATTTCTTTTCCATGGGACGCAAGCCGGGCGCGGCAAACAGCCAAAACTCGAAGAAAATGGGAGTCACTCCCAGCGCCGTGCCGGCCATCAGTGCCACGCGCATGAATACCCCGACGGACTCGGTCACTTCAATGGCTTTCAGTTTATCCAGCCCACCGCCGGGAATGGCGAGGAATTCGATCATCTGCTGGTTGAAGGCAAAGGATATGCCAATCCCGATTGCCAGCCAAATCACGGAACGCAGGAGGTGTTTGCGGAAGGCTTCGATCTGTTCGATGAGCGCGGCGCGCGCGTCCTTGCTTTCGGTCAACGAGACAAACACCTCGGTCAGCGGACGTTCCGCGGGTTCCCGATTCAGGAAGTCGGCGGCCTTTTTTATTAGCCTAAACGGCAGGCTGACGATCCACCAAAGGGCGCGGAAGGGCGCGGTGATGATTTTCCAAAGAGTGCGGAAAGGCGCGGCGATAATCTTCCACAGAGCGCGGAAGGGTGCGGTAATGACTTTCCAGACGCCGCCGAAAAATTTACGCATTCGACTTCTTCTTTGGGGCATGGGTGGATGTTTTTGCGGCGGGCTTGCTTGCCGTCTTTTTCGCGGACGGTGATTTTTTGCGCGGCGTCGCGGCGGGTTTCTTTTGGGCGGGTTTCACTGTTTGCGCGGGCGGCTCGTCCAGCGCGACCGGGGGGTGGATCGTGTTGTCGTTTTGGGTATCCGCCCCAACGTCCGCGCGAGGCGGAGTAGGGCTATTTCCCGCCTGCCCCGTCCACGCGTCCCGTTTTTTGCCCGCGGCCTTTTGTACCAAATCATCGGGGGTCAGAAAATTCTTCAGGTTATCTTCGCGCATCAGTTGGGTGGGCAGGCGGCGCAGTTCGTCGGACGTTTTCCGAATCGCCTTCCACCCGTCCGATTGGATGAGGTTGTTGAGCCATTTACCGACGGTGCTGCCCGTCTTTGCGAGGTCTTTGGGACCGAGCACGATCAGGGCAATAATGATGATGAAAATAAATTCTGTCGGGCCGACGCCTAAAAATTCCATTTACTTGCTCTCCAGGTTTTCCACGCGCTGGCGGATTTCATCCTTATGCTCCGCGAGACTGCCCAGCACACCGTTGACAAAACGCGGCGCGCTGTCGGAGCCGAATTGCTTGGCCAGTTCGACGGCTTCGTTGATGGCAACTTTCAAGGGGGTCTCGCGTTGCACGGCAAATTCCCAGAAGGCCATGCGCAGGATGTTGCGGTCAATGGCCGCGACCTGGTCGAGCGGCCATTCGGGCGCGTATTTTGCAATCATAAGGTCGAGGTCGGGGATACGAGGGAGCACGCCGAATACGATCTGGCGCGCAAATTCCGCCAGTTCGTCGGATAACGGCATCTCCTCCAGCCGGGACTGATAGACCTCGACCGGGGGATGATTTGCCATGTCAACTTCGTAAAGTACTTGCAGGGCCAGGCCGCGCGCCCTGGTGCGGGATTTCATACCGGTTCAGGCCTCTTCGTCTTCCTCGTAGTCAATATCTTCGATGTGAATGTTGATGTGTCCCACATCCATGCCTACCATTTCCTCGACGGCGCGCGCCACTTGCTTTTGCACGTTGCGGCTGACCTCGCGGATGTTGACATCCTGTTTGACGACGAAGTACAGATCCGCGAAGACCGCGTTCTCCTCGGTCTCAATGCGGACGCCGTCGCCGTTTCCGCGCCGGAACAGGCGGTTGACTCCGCCCGGGACGGGCGCCATGCGGCTGACGCCCGGCACGCTCAACGTCGAGAGCCGCGCGATGGTCACCAGCACTTCGGGCGAAACGGTGGTTTTACCGGGGGTATCGTTTTTTTCTGTCATAAAATTCTCCAGGGTAGTGCGAGATAAATCTCTGGTTTTGGATGCAGTTGTACTGCATCCTGCTCGCAGTACAACTGCTCGCAAACAGCAAGAATTACATCATCGCCATGCCGCCGTCCACGCCCAGCACCTGGCCGGTGATGTACGCGGCTTGGTCGGAGGCGAGGAACGCCGCGGCGTAGGCGATCTCTTCGGGTTTGGCCTTGCGCGCCAGCGGCACCAGTTTCAGCATGGCCTCCAGCGTGTCCGGGGACATATCGGCGAGAATTTCGGTGTCCACAAATCCCGGTGCGATGGCGTTGACCGTGATGTTGCGCGTCGCCACCTCACGCGCCAGCGATTTGGTGAAGGCGATCTGTCCGCCTTTGGAGGCAGAGTAATTGACCTGCCCGGCATTGCCCATCTGCCCCGCGACGGAGGCGATGTTGAGGATGCGCCCGGTGCGTTTCCGCATCATGTGTTTGACGGCGGCCTTCGAGCAATTGAACGTGCTTTTCAAATTCGTGGCGATGACCGCGTCCCAGTCCGCTTCGGACATCATCATGATGAGCGTGTCTTTCGTGATGCCCGCGTTGTTGACGAGGATATGCAGGTCGCCAAAGGTTTCGATGGCGAACTTCACCAGGTTTTCAGCCTGCTTGAAATCCGACACATCTGCATGGAACGCAGCGGCCTTTCCGCCTGCGTCCACGATCTGCTTAACCACCTCGTTGGCCGCCTCGGGCGACTTGTGATAATTCACCACGATCGCCGCGCCGCGCGCCGCAAATTCCAAAGCGATGGCGCGCCCAATTCCGCGCGACCCGCCGGTCACCACTGTCACTCGATCCTTTAGCGATAAATCGGTCACAGAAATTCTCCTCGGTGGGGATTATACAACAGTGTGGCACAAGTCTATAGACTTGTGCTACGCGCTCCGTTTGATGCCCAGCCCCAATCCCAACCCTCCCGCCACCGCGATCCCCGCCGCCCACAGGAACGTATCCTGCCAGAAGCGGATGGGGAACAGGCGGATGAGCGTGTCAGAATACAGGAACAGCCACGAATCGCCCTCGAAAAACAGCGCGTGGAATCCGGTGAAGAACGCCCAGAAAAGGTTGGGGAGCAGGAACATGCCGACGAGAACGACGACCGCGATCGCGCCCGCCAGCCCGACCATGATCCAGCCGCCTCGCTTCAATCCCTGACAATAGGCCTGCCATGGCTCCCCGCGCTTTGACCACAGCCCGAGCAGGGCCAGCCCGGCCAGCGCGCCGTAGAAAACGTTCAGCGCGCCCTTCGTCACGCGCTTGACATCGGCCATGTGGCTGAGTTCCCTTTCATTGTAAAGGGGAGTCCCGTCATCGAAGCGCAAGTCGGCGAGATATGAAATTTCCTCGTTGTTGACGAGATAATCCACTGCGTAGGGCGCCCAGCGCAGACGGTCCGCGCGGGTGAAGCCATACGTGTCCGCAGGGAAGCCCGGCATGCGGTATTCCACTTGCAGGAAGAGCGGCGAGAGCAGGAGGCGCAGTGCCAGTCCCAGAAGGACGAGGGGGGTGAGGAGGTAGGTGAGGAGGTAGGTGAGTCGAGGAGGCATGGGGTAATTGGGGATTGGTAATTGGGAATTAGGAAAGATGAAAGATGAAAGATGAAGTCGGATGCGAAATCGGAATTACCAATTACTAATTACCGATTACGCAACGCCTCATTGCAAACTCTCCACATCTCCGTGCAGGATGAAGTTGATGACCAGGTTGTTCGTCAGCCATTCAATCGGGGCGCGGTCGTCGGTGAAGACCATCGTCGTTTCGTAGCCGGGCTGGAGATTGACGGACACCGAGTTCATGGTCTGGATCAGCAGGGGATGCGTGGTTGGGTCAGCGGACAGGCGCGCCAGGTTGGCAAAAAAATTTTCGGGCGTGGTGGGTTGCATCGTGGCGTAGACCATCGAGTTGAGCGTGCCGGGGATGTCCAGCACATGCACGGAGGGGAAGACCGTCGCGAGGGTGGTGGCGAGTCCGTTGATGAGCGAGCGGTCGTCCGGGGCGCGTCCCACGTTGATGGCCAGAACCCCGCGCGAGGTCAGGTGCGAAGCGGCCATCTCGAAGAACTCGCGCGTCGTCATGTGCGGAGGGATGTACGGCGGGCGGTAGGCGTCCACGGCCAGGATGTCGAATTTCTCGGGGCTTTTCGAAAGTCCGTAGCGACCGTCCTCGATGTGGACGTTCAGGTTGGGCATCGTCATCCCGAAATATTTTTTTCCGATTTCCACGATGGCGGGGTCAATCTCCCAGCCGTCAATTGGGATTTCTCCGTAGATGGCGGTGGCCTGACGCGCGGCGGTGCCAGCCGCGAGACCGACGATGCCGATGCGATGAACGTCCGCGGGATTCGTGTCGGCGTTGAAATACGGGCCGACCAGGAAGAGTTCCCACGGGCCGCCGTAGAAAAGCACATCGGGGTGGTAGATGGAATGAATGCCCTGCCCGTCGTTGAGGCGGAGCAAGGTGTAGCCGTTTCTTTGAAGCACTTGAATGTAGTTGTAGGCCGACTCGGTTTCATAGACCTGCCCCTCGGAATTTTTGAGCGCCTGCCCCGCGCCGAGCGCGGCCAGGAGGGCGAGCGCGGCGACCATCCAAAGATGGATGACGGCCTGTTTTTTCTGCCCGTTGATTCCCATGCCCGCGATGGCAACGAAGAGCAGGAACAGGCTGAAGACGAGGAAGGTGCGCGTGGTGCCGATGGTGGGGATGAGCAGAAGCGTGGGCAGGAACGTGCCGATGAACGAGCCGAGCGTGGAGATGGCGTAAATCCGGCCCGAGGTCACGCCCGCGTGCGCGGGGTCTTCGATGCTCAGGCGGATGGCGAAGGGCGAGATCGTCCCGAGCAAAGTGATGGGGACGATGAATAGCACCAGCACCGCCGCGAACGCTCCGCCCAGCACGGCGAACTGAAACCCGTCGAAGGCGTTCGCGGCCGCGCGCAGGACGGGGCCTGCGGCATACGGTACGACTCCCAGCGTGAACGCGCCCCAGGCCAGCACGCGGTACATGGCGAAGGGCGTGGGATTCTTGTCCGCCCAGCGCCCGCCGAGCCAGTAGCCCGCCGTGAGATAGATGAGGATGAGTCCGATGATGGCGGCCCAGACGAGGTTGCTCGTGCCGAACACGTTGCCGATCAATCGTCCCGCCGCGAGTTCCGCGGCGAGAGTGGTCATGCCAGAGACGAAAACAGTGAAGAGTAGGTAACGGCGCATGGGGGCGATTATATCTGCAATCGAGAAACCCGTTTTCTCCCAGAAAACGGGTTTCTGGTAAACTTGCCCCGTGAACAAAAAACCGAAACGCTGGGAGATGTCTGGCGGGGTTGGCGATTTGAGCGTCCGCCTCGGCTATGACATCCGCGATATTTGGATGTGCGGCTACTCCGACGAGCAGATCAATGGCGTGCTGATCGGCGAATACACGCTCAGTGAATTGTGGAAGATGGAACCGCTCGGCAACGACCGCACGCCGGTGGGCAAGGAAATTCTTTCGGGCAAGCGCAAGTAGTAACCAGGTTTCTGCGAGAAACCTGGTTACTGGATTTCTTGACGAATCCCCCGCCCCCGACTAAAATCACATCCACAGGTAGACTCGCCTCCGCTGGAGGCGACTTTTTTGCCTGCTGACAGGAACGCCTCATGCCTGACCTTCCAACTGCTCCCGTTGAATCAGCCGACCAGCCCGAAGTGGTTAACCTCGCTCACACTGACGTGGGTGCGGTGACCGCGGAGATGGTACGCATGCGCCAGTCGAACGCGGAGACGATCACCAGCGAGGACGTGGAACTCAACATCAGCGCGGCGGCAGTGGTGAATGCAACCACACTATCGGCGCGGCAAAGCCTGATGGGCGGAGTCAACGCGGAGAGCGCGGAGATCACCAACAGCGTGGTCGGCGGGTTGCGCGGCGGAAACGTCAGTGTTCAGGGACTCGTTGGATGGGTGGCCGCGGAAACTGTCAATGTAGGGAACGCGACGGTCGTAGTGACCGCCGCGCGGGAAGTCCGAGGCGAGAAGGTTGAGTCGCTCATCCTGCTGGCGGGACGCGTCGAGGGCGAAGTCCACACGGTCGTGGATACGCGCGGCGCGGTCATCGCAGGTCTGGTCGCCGGGTTGTTCGCAGGCCTGATTTTGCTCGTCGGGCGGATCGCGTTCCGCAGGGATTGAGCGAATTGGCAATTCGCTCCACAAATTCATCAATCCCCGGCGCTTTCGCGCCGGAGAAAATTTTTTCACAGAGCGATGGTAACAGGAATGCGGACTTAAGTCCGCGCTCCCTGTGAGAGGCGCTCGAGGAGTTAAGATGGAGAAAGTTGTTCTAAAGGCAAGCAAGCGGGATGTGATCGGCAAGCAGGTGAAAGCCATTCGCCGCGCGGGGCAACTGCCTGCGATTATGTACGGCCGCCACATCGAGAAGCCTGTTGCGATTGTGCTGGACACGCGTGAGACCACCCGCGCGCTGGCGAAGGTTTCCTCGTCCAGCCTGGTGATGATCGAACTGGACGGGAAGGAAATTCCCGCGCTGATCCGCGAGAAGCAACGCGACTTTATCAAGAACCGCCTCCTGCACATTGACTTTTTGGTGGTCTCGCTGACCGAGAAATTGACGGCCAGTGTGGGCATCGAACTGACGGGGCTGTCGCTGGCGGTGAAGGATTTCAATGCCATCCTGGTGCCTGGCTTGGATGAGATCGAAGTGGAATGCCTGCCCACCGACCTGCCCGAGCGCATCGTGGTTGATATCTCGGGGCTTGCCAAAGTTGGTGACGCGATCCACGTCCGCGACCTGGCGCTTTCGGACAATCTCAAGATCCTATCCAGCCCGGATGAAATGATCGTGATCGCCACGGCCGCCAAGGTGGAAGAGGTGGTGGAAGCCGTCGTTGCGCCTGAGGCCGGCGCGGAAGAGGTGGATGTGATCGAGAAGGGCAAGAAGGAAGAGGAGGGGGAAGAAGGCGAGAAGGCCGAAAAGGCCGAAAAGGCCGAGAAGAAGAAGTAGCCTTCTGGTGTGTGAAGCAAACAGCGGCGTCCGCAGGGATGCCGCTGTTTTTAATTCTCAACGCGAATATCGCGAATTTCTTAAATCCATTCGCGAAATTCGCTCATTCGAATCATTCGCGTTTTTGATTTGGCGTGAGAATCTCCAGAAAGTCCACCGTCATTCTGGCGGTCGCGCCCCAGAGCAATTCCCCATCGAATGGGTGATAGACGATCACGCTGTGGCCGCGGCCGGGCAGGTTGAATTCCCAGCGGTTGGAGCGGTCTGCCAGCCACGTCAAAGGCATGGTGAAGACGCGCGCCACCTCCGCCTGCGCGGGGCGGAAGACGGTCGGCCAGGGGATCACGCCGACGACGGGCGTGACCCGATAAAACGATATGGTGTCCATCGGGTTGAGCCGTCCGAGCAGGCGCACGTTACCGGGGCGGATGCCGATCTCCTCCTCGGCTTCGCGCAGGGCGGTTTGTTCGGGCGTGGTCTCGCCGTCATCGCACGCGCCGCCGGGGAAGGAGACTTGTCCCTTGTGGCTTTCCACCAGGTCCGTGCGGCGGGTGTAGAGCAGGCGCCACTCGCCGTCCTGCAACAGGAGCGGGACGAGCACCGCCGCAAATTTGTGCGCGGGTGTGCCGCTTTGCGCGTACCCGTCCGTGCTGGCAGAAGGTTGTGCTGCATGAAGGCGAGAGGCAATCTCTTCTTCGGATGGATTCATTTTTTAAACACGAAGTACACAAAGGTCACGAAGGAATTTCCTTTGTGTACTTCGTGACCTTTGTGTTTAATTCTCCGCGCGCACGGGACTGCCGCACCAGTTACATTCCGCGGTGACATCGTCCAGCCAGTCCACTTCGTCCGCGCGGACGGGGCCTCCGCAACCGGGGCAGTGGGTGGGCAGGATGGGTTTCCTCGTCGTCGCAGACGCAGATGCGGCGGCGCCGATTCCCATTCCCGCGGGTACGGCAGGCAGGACGGTCTTCAGCCACGCCGCGATCTCCTGCGCTTCGGCGGTCATGCCATGCTCGTTCAGTTCGCTGACGACGCGATTGCCCGCGCGGAACAACTGGACGGGATGGCCCGCCATCAGGCCAAGTCCGCGTTTGAGATGTGCGAAACCCGCCTCTTTTTGTCCCGCGAGAAGACGGGCGCGTCCGGCTTGCAAGTACATTTGCGCGGTCTTCGGGTGCTGACGGGCTTCGCCCGCGCGCGCCAATTGCTCGAACGCCTCGGCCGCGGCGGGATAGTCTCCACTGGCCATCAGTCCGTGCGCCTGCTGGAGCATGGGCGGGACGTCCGGCCGCATGGCCTGGCGGATCATGCCTCGACGAAAACCTCTTCGGAACATGGGATTATCTCCTTTTATGAAAATTTAGGGGTTGCCCGCAGGCAGGCATTCGAGTTTGCTGGCCATGGCTTATCACAATGGCAGGTAGCGAACCTGTCCTTCCCATTCCCCCTCCAGGCTGGTTTCAGCGATCAGCAAAATGTCTTCAATGGCTGTTCTGATACTGACCGAACGTCCCACTTCAAAAACACCCGGCATGGATTTTCCTGCCCTCACACGTTGATAGGCAAAATCTGTGATCGTTGAAACATCGTGCGTCAACAAGACCCGATCCTCCTTTGCCGCCCATTCAAGAATTACATCGTCATCTTCCTCGGATAATCCCACATCCTGAACTCGAACAATATCCAGGTTGGGTTTACGGCGAAGAATCCCGCGCAGAATGGCGCTCTTGAAATTTTCGTCGGCGGCGAAGCGAAGCATCACGAGACCTATTTAGGAACGCCTGCGCGCCATTAATCGTTCACGTACGCCGCGCGGATCAAAACGCGCTTCGTTTTCTTTTCGGACCAGCGCGGCTTTCTTTCGGCGTTCATTCAGGTATTTCTCTACCTTCGTCTGTTCACGCAAATAGTAGCCAATGACCGAATACACATCCGGCAGGCTGACAGACGGGTACTGCTGGGCGATTTCCTCGGCGGTTGCGCCTTCTTTAAATGCTTCAACAATGGTATCGAGTGTCACACGCGTGCGCGCAATGCGGATAACCCCGTTTGCGGTTTTGGTCAGGGGTAAAGTCTGGGTTTCAATTACAAGAGTCATAGTTGCTCCATCTTTGTCTTTTTTGGGGATTTCAACGCCTTGACTGATTTTAATTCTTCATTCATCTCTTCAGGCGTGTAATCCACATAAGCAAAGCCGCGTTCTCGTAAAAGGTCAAGGAATTCAACTCGTGATAGGTTTAGCAGTCTGGCCGCCTTGCCTGAGGAGACTTGGCCTTCGGTAAATAGCGAAACAACAGCCCATTCAACAAATTGCTGTTGGACCTTTTTTTGATTGAAACCATACTGGCGCAGATCATTTGGCAAATTAACTTGAAAGGATATTTCAGTCATTTTTTGCTCCTTGTTGTGGCTATCCTATCGCAAAAAGGACAAATTGGCAATTTGTCCTACTCTTCCAACATACTCACCGCGCCGATCTCTTCCATCAATTCCTTTGCGCGCGCGTCCTCGCTGGGTTCGATGCGGCGTGCGAAAACCAAAAAGCCGGTGTGCGCTACCATGCGGTCCGTGGGACGCAGGCGGGTGGGCTCGGGTTTGTAGTAACGCAGGAGCAACTCGCAGGTCTCGATGAACGCGAAGCGATGCTGGCGCAGGGCGTACAGCGTCTTTTCCACCTGGTTGAAGGTGGGCAGGAGCGCGCAGAAAAATCCGCCGGGCTTGAGCGCCGCGCGCGCCTGCCCGATGTAATCGTAGGGATTCTGCACGTCGAGGAAGAACGCGTCCGTGTCGGTTTCATCGAAGCCCTCGGCGATGTCGCGCAGCTTGAAGTCGACGCGTGATTCGAGCCCGACGCGCGCCAGGTTTTTGCGCGCCAGATTCTGGAAGTCCTGGTTGCGCTCGTAGGAGATGACGCGCCCCGCCGCGCCGACCGCGTGCGCCAGGGCGATCGTCATGGACCCCGAGCCGGTGCCCGCTTCGAGGACGCGTTGTCCCGGCCCGACGCTCATCGTTACGAGGATGAAGCCGATGTCTTTGGGATACAGGATTTGCGTATTGCGCGGCAGTTCGTTGAGCAGGTCTGCCAGCGAGGGTTGGAGCAGGAAGAACGGCGCGCCGATGTGGCTGAAAACCTGCGTGCCCCACGGCAGGCCGATCAGGTCGTTGTGCTTGAGCACGCCGCGATGGGTTTGCAGTTCGCCGTCGGGGACGAGAGTGAAGATGAAGTGTTTGTGCCGCAGGCCGACCAGTTGCGCGATTTCGCCTGCCGCGGCGTGGGTGGAGGAGGGGTTCCAGGACATGGATTTATCTTACCATCGAACGACTGAAGTCGTTACTACGTAGTGGCGACTTTAGTCGCTTTTTGCCGTGCTATCAAACGACTGAAGTCGTTACTACAGATTTTCTTAACTGATGATTGATGATCCACAGGACGATCGGCGCGCACAGGACGAGCAGGCCGAGAAAGCACACGGCGGAAAGAGCGATGAGCGCGGCGGCAATATCCGGGTTTCCACCCGAGAGCAGGGTGCGCCCGCTGGCATAGACCATGACCACCACGCACGCGTTCCAGGTTCCGTGGACGGCAACGCCCAGCGCGTACCTACCCAGCGCGGGCGCGACGCGTTTTTGCCGGGCCGCCAGGCCGATGCCCCAACCGACCAACCCGGCGGTGAGGATGTGCATGGCGCTGCTGGCGGCGCGCACGGACAGGGTCATGCCCCAGGTCACTCCGGGGTTGGCGGAGATGAAGAGTCCCTCCATCAGGCCGAAGCCCGCGCCGCTGAGCGCGCCGAGGGCGAATCCCTGCGCGGGCCGTTCCGCCAGCTTGCGCCAGGCCATCCACACCGGCAGGGACTTGGCAGTCTCTTCGACCAGTGGCGTCACCAGCGAGAGGAAGAACAGCCCTCCCACCAACACGAGCGGATTGACGAGGATTGGCCCTAAAAGAGTGAGGGCTTCCTCCTGCGTGGCGTGTTTCAGTTGTTCGCCCAATGCCTGGATGGCCGCCAGCCGTCCCGGGTCGAGACCCGCAAAAATTCCAATGGCGATCAACGCGACGAGCGCGACCGTCCCTTCCCCGATAGCGGACAGGAACGGCGCCAGCGTCATGCCTGCGGATAGCGTCCCCCAGGCGCGCAGTTTGCTTCCCAATTCGAGTCCGCCCGTGGCAATGCGGACGAGCGCGTAAACCGGCAGGCTGATCGCCAGCAGGTAGAACGGAAGCGAGAACCATTGCAGGGTGGGTTTTTGGTAGAGGATTACTGCAATGACAATGGAAAGGATCCAGCCTCCAATCAAAGCCATCCCCAGCCAAATCGAAAGCGGTTGGAAACGCGCCGCCTGGCCCGGTTTGTTTTGGATGCGGCGCAGGGACAGCCAGCCTGCGCGCGCAATCAATACCGTGGCAAGGAGAAAAGCCGCGAGGTATAGAAAGGCCGGCAACAGGCTGAGGGTCGCGTCGCGCGTCTGTTGCCAGTCCGCGATTCCATTTGCCAGCGTAATCGCGCCGCCAGTCAGCATCAAAAGAATGGCCAGCGCGCTGAAGCCGGCCAGCAGAATCGCGCCCAAATCCTTGCCCGGTGCTTTGTCCATTATCGCTCCTCGATGGTCACGCTGAGAATGAGGTCGCCATCCGGCAATGTTGCGCCCGAGCTGGGGTCACGCGGCGTGAGTTTCGCCAGCACGTCCATACCGCTGATCACATGTCCGAAGATGGTGTATTGCCCGTCCAAACTGGGTTGGGCCGAAAAGGTAATGAAGAACTGACTCCCGTTCGTGTCGGGGCCGGAATTTGCCATGCCCACCATGCCGGGCTTGTCGAAATGCAGGGACGGGTCTATTTCGTTGCGGAAGAGGTAGCCCGGGCCGCCGATGCCGGTGCCGCTTGGGTCGCCTGTCCGCGCCACAAAGCCGGGGATGACGCGGTGGAAGGTCACGCCGTCGTACCAGCCCTGGCGCGCCAAAAAGATGAACGAGTTCACGGTCAGCGGCGCCTTGTCCGCGTACAGTTCGATCAGGATGTCGCCCTTTTCGGTTTTGAGAGTGGCGATGTATTGCTTGTTGGGATCAATCGTCACCTCCGGGCAGGCGCTGAATTTACGCGCGCCGAGTGCGATCAGCCGCGTCACCTGGTCGAAGGCGCTGTAGTCGGTGGGACCGTAGTAGATTTCCCCGTTGATCAGGACGAGCGGCAGGACGGGGATGCCCGCGGCTTTGGCCTCCGCTTCCGCTTTCTGGACCTTGGAGAGGGTCGCCGGGTCATTGAAGTCGGACTCGAAGCGGGCGCGGTCCATGCCAAACCGCTCCGCCTCGTCCACCACCCAGGGTTTGAACTCGTCGGGCGTCAGGAAGACCCACTCGGATTGTTTGGCGAACAGGATATCGTGCATGTCCCAGAATCTGTCCTGCGCGCCGGCGGCTTCGGCGGCGGTCGCGGCGAGCCAGGCCTTGTCGTACAGGTCCGGCTGGGGGAACGGACGGTAGACCAGCCGCACATCTTTGGGATGGGTCTCCGCCAGCACGCTCAACACGTGATCGTTGCATTCGAGACATTGGAAGTCGTTGTAGACCACGATGGTCACGGCCGCGTCGGCGGGCCCTTTGCTCCACTCGTCCGGGCGGACGGCGGGGAAGCGCGAGTCCACGCCGGGGATGGGCGTCGGCTCGGAGGCGACCATGCTGCACGGAGGCTGGGTGGGCGCGGGCGAGGCGGTGGGTTGCACCGTCGCGGTCGGCGCGGTTGTCACCGGGGCGCAGGCGCTGAGTAAAACAAAAAACAAAAGGAGGGGAAGGGTTTTACACAAATTCATCATATCCTTCCACCGGGAAAGATTCCAGGAGCGTGACTTGTCCATCGCCTTGTTGCGCCAACCCTGTAAAAGCCTGGATGGTATGCGCATCGGCAGGGAGATAGGCTACCAGGTGAAGATTACCCGCCGGGCTGGGAATTTCGGCAAGCGGTGGGCTGTAGAACTTTAACCTGCCGAAGCGCACATGTTGCAGGCCGACCAGCTTATCTTCAAACAGCGCGTCGCCCTCGCCGTTGGCGCTGCGCGCAAGGTAGGCGCGGAAGTCCTGCATATCGGGAGCAGTCGCAAATGCAGCCATCAGCCGGGCGTAGTAGCTGGTCGCCCGCCAGGGCAGTGTGATTGCTCGAAATAAAGAAATGCTTTGCAGGAGACAAGGCTCCTTATTTTCCAGGATGCTTTCACTGAAGGGGGAATCCTGCGAGAAGACAAAGCGCATGACATTGTATCCGGCAAAATGCTGATTGGCCTGCGCCAGCAGGCTGTCGGAATACTCGAAAAGCGCAAGAATGCTGTGGTTGACGGCCAGCAGGTTGTCGTAGGTATCCGCCAAAAAAGCAGGCAAGGCCAGGTTTTTCAAGACGTCCAGGGCTTTTTCCAAACTCTCTTGCGCGTTGTCTCCCATGATCTCCCGTTCCTCAATGCGGGTGGCGGCCAGTAAAAATTCGCGCCGCTCGCGCCTGGACATCCGCAGGGCGTCTGCCAGGCGAGGCAGGATGTCTGACTCCAGCGTTGCTTTTTCGCCGCGTTCCATGTTGCTGATGACCGCCGGGCTGACCCCCATTTCCTGCGCCAGTCGTTTTTGGGTATACGGCTGGCCGCATTCATCGTGTTGTTCTTTACGCAAGTGAGCAATTAATTTGCCGAAATTTTTTGGTTTCATGCTGTTCCTACGCTTGCGACTCACCGAAATCCGTGAGTCGACTCATGGAAATCCGTGAGTGTAGATATTGCAAAAAATTATAGCAGGGAATATGATAGTCGTGCATCGCAGTTTTGTCGAAGAAAAAATTGTTTAATTTTCCATGTAAACATTTTGCGCGCCCGCCATACAAGGAGGCACTTGCATGATGATGGATGGCCACTTCACTGTCCAAACCGAATCCCTGACCAAGGATTATGGGGATGGGACTTCAGTTCGCGCGCTGGAGGATGTCTCTTTTTCCATCGCCCAGGCTGAGTTCGTTGCCATTGAAGGTCCTTCCGGGTCGGGGAAATCCACCCTGCTCAACCTGATCGGCACGCTGGATAACCCCACTTCGGGACGCGTGGTCATAGACGGGGTGGACATCGGCGCGTTGAAGGGGGACGCCCTGGCCGATTTCCGCCGCGAGAAGATCGGGTTTGTCTTCCAATTGTTCAACCTGGCGCCCACGCTCGATGCCCTGGAAAACGTGATGCTGCCGCTGTTGCCCTACCAGCGCAAGTTGGGTTTCAAGTTGGAAGCCCGGGCGCGTGAACTGCTCACGCGCATGGGACTTGAGGAGCGCTTGCATCACCTGCCGGGTCAACTCTCCGGCGGGGAACAGCAGAGGGTGGCAATCGCCCGGGCGTTGGTCAATTCCCCGCGCCTGATCCTGGCGGATGAGCCGACCGGCAACCTGGATACGAAAATCGGGGAGGAGATTGTGCGGCTCCTGCGCCAACTGAATCAGGAGCAGGGACTTACAGTCGTGCTGGTAACGCACGATGCCGCGGTGGCTTCTCAAGCCGATAGAACTGTGTACATGAAGGATGGGCGGCTGCTGGAACAGGGAACCTGACGCCATGTCTGAGGCTCTCATGCCCTATTCTTTGATTTTCTCACGAATAGTGATCGGCCTGATCTTTGCCGCCTCGAGCCTTGGAAAGTTTCGTGATTTTTCCGCATTTGAACAGGCGGTTGAGAACTTCCGGGTTTTACCCCAGCAACTTGTCCGAGCTTGCGCGTATATGTTTCTGGGAGGCGAGATCGTAGTTGTTGGGTTGATGCTTTTGGGAGGCAAACTCTTTCTAATGCTCGGTTTCCTCTTGGCGATCCTTCTCCTGTCCATTTTTTGTATTGCCCTCCTCGCTGTCCTGGTCAGAAGACTCCGCGTTCCGTGCAATTGTTTTGGTTCGTCGCAGAAAGCAGCCTCTCCGGCTGATCTCTGGAGAAATGTTGGCTTCCTTGCCTGCGCTTTTATAGGAGTCGCCTCCCTTACAGCGCTGACGGATGCGACACTGATAATGAGCCTGGGCGAAGCAGGGTTGCTGGGGATGATGGCAGTTGTATTTGTGGTTCTCTCAGTTTACCTGGGTGAGATGATCGAAGCATTCCGTATTTCGTGAAGAGAGCAAAGACAATGGAGACAATTCTAATCATCAGTTCGATCTTGCTTTGGATAGTGGTGCTGCTCAATATTCTGTTGACACTTGGCTTGGCGCGGCGGATACGCTCTGCCTTCCCCAGGATGGAGTCTCTCAAAGCCGGGCAAAAGGCGCCAGGTTTCAGCGCGCAGACCCTGCAAGGCAAAACAGTAACCCTGACTGATTATGAAGGCAAGGCAACCGCATTCATCTTTGTATCGCCCGACTGTAAGCCATGCCGTGAAGAACTTCCCAGAATTCAGAGGGTATGGCTCGATGCCAGACAATTCGGGGCCGAACTCGTCCTGGTGAGTGACGCCGATGAAGAAAAGACACGCCCCCTTATTGACGGGCTGGCAGATGGTTTGCCAGTCCTGGTCGCGCCTCGAGGTCACAACCCCTTTTTCACCGATTACAAGGCGATGGGTACGCCATCCTACTGCCTGATAGATGCCCAAGGCAGAGTACAGGCGGCAGGAATTGGTGTATCCGAACTGGTGGAGAAATTTGAGGCGCTCTCTCAAGCAGCGAAAGGAGGTGATGGAATGTAAGGTGAAGGAAACTAAAATTGAACTTGGCGTATCGTATCGTTCGATTTAGAAAGTTCCTGGAAAGGAGGAACCCAAAATGTTAAAAGAATACCTATCGGAGGCAGTATCCCTGCTGACTGAGGCCGTGTTGGGGAAGCCAGTACGAGCGCAGGCAGGATGTGGGAGACCACCCTCCGAAGCCAAGTACGAGTACTATGAGATGGGCTGCACCTGCGGCGTAGATAAGAGGCGCCGTGGCTATTGCTGGACCAATCCTTGGTGTTGTAGCTGGGTTAATTGCGTATACTGTTAGTGAGGGGAATATCCGTACCACTCTTCAGTTGTGCTCAAAGCGATGGCCCTCTGGTCCATCGCTTTGAGCCTTCGAGTAGGTCTTGGGAATCATGCGGTTGATCAAGATTTTTCCGGGTCAGAGGTTCTCCCGCCAGTTCCTGCTGGCGGCGGGTCTATTTTCCATTGGCGCAGGGATGCTCCTGGTTGCATCTGCATCCCAAACCACGGTCGTGGTAGCCGATCGAGCGCTAAGTGGCTACTGGCGCACCACCTATGACATCTTGGTGCGGCCGAAGGGCGCCCGCGCCCCAATTGAAGAGAAATACGGCCTGGTGGAGGCCAACCACCTCTCGGGCAGCCGGGGTGGTATCACCTTTGAGCAATACGAGTCCATTAAAGCCATCCCAGGCGTCGAAATAGCGGCGCCGATTGCCATGCTTGGCTACCTGGAGGGGGTAGCCCCTACTGAGGGGATGAGGATTCCACCCCGCCCCGGGGTCTATCGTTTCGACGAGATGACCACCCTGGATGACGGGGCCCGCGCTTACGCCGTCCCTGGGTTCCCGGAGCGTCGTTATTATTCCTTTGACCTAAATCCCGGGGAACTGACACCTGATGATTTTAAGTCGGCTCTCGAGATTGAAAATCTTTATGTGGTTTCGCCTGGAGACATTCCTGGAGACGTTATAAATGGCCTTGTTGTATTTCCATTTTTAATAGCCGGGATCGATCCCGCTCAAGAAGCGGCCTTGATGAGGCTGGACCGAACAATAGTGAAAGGGCGCTATCTGCGAGGCGATGAATCTTTGAAGTCGCCATACAGAGTTGAAAGCTTAAATCCCGAAGCAAATCCAGATCCCAAACTTGAAGGCGCGATAGACTTACCCATTCTGATCAACTCAACCAACTATGTTAACGTGACTGATCATACCGAACTTAAGCGCGTAATCCTGCCCCCGGAAGTAAGTACCGTAGAAAATATTCTGGCGCGCGGGGGCATTGACTATCTGGACAGCCTGCCCACAGAGACGCTGTCCGTCGCACAAGCGGACAACAGGCGGCTGTATCCGCAAATGATCGAGAGCCTCAATTCCCAGGAAATAATGCTAGCGGGATTGGGGACATCCAGCAATCCCAGCCCGCTGGCGTACCAGGAGAGCGCCACTCCCTTCCCATACCAGGGGCTGGTCCTGGCGATTGAAGAACCCCGCCTCAGCCAGGACGGCTGGCCCCAATACCGGGTCTCGGAGGCGGTCGAATTCAACGTTTTCTTTTGGTGGGATATCAAAGGTGTCTTTAACATTGAAGGCCTGCCCAAGCCGGCGGATGTCAGCCGCGTGCCGCTGGAGACCTACTTCCCGCCCGTCGCCATCTTGCGCTACGATGAACAAGGCAACCCCGTGAACCCGCCCCGCGAACTGCGCCCCACCCTGAATCCCGCTGGCTATATCCAGCCCCCGCCCCTGCTCTTGACCACCCTGGAGGCCGCACGAGCCTTGCGCGGAGATGCCTCTATCAGCGCCATCCGCGTGCGCGTGGCGCTCGAAGGGTGCCCGCCTGAACAACCCGAAACCTGTACCCTGACCGACGCCGCCCAGCGCAAGATCGAAGCCATCGCCATCGAAATCGCAAAACAAACCGGCTTGGATGTGGACATCATGGTCGGTTCCTCCCCGACCCGCGTGCTGGTCCACGTTCCCGGCATTGGCTACGTGGAAGAGCAATGGATTCAAAAGGGAGTCAACCTGGTCTACAAGCAAGGCATCCAGACCGGCAACTGGCTGTTGCTGGGAACGCTGTTAATCGCAGGCGCGCTGTTCACGCTTGACATGGCTTGGGCAGAGGTGGTCTCCCGTCGTCGAGTCATCGCCTTGCAAAAAGCATTGGGCTGGCGCTCACGCACGGTGTTCAGGCAAATCGTCGGCCAGGTGATGATTATCGGCGCAATTGCAACGATGGCAGGCATATTGATCGCTCTGGTTTTGATACGCTGGTTGAAATGGGAGTCGGTTCCTTTGAACTTGTTGATAGGTCTCCCATTGATAGTCATGGGACTGTGCGGCATTGGCAGTCTGGTCCCTGCCTGGTCAGCCAGCCGCGTCCCGCCAATCATCGAACTTCAGCGCGGAGGCGTGCGTTATCAACATAAGCGCACCAATGCTGTTTCGAGTCTATGGAGGTATGCGTGGAACGAACTCAAGCGGCGGACTGTGCGGTCTATCCTGACCGGGCTTGGCTCGGCTCTTTCCGCCGCCTTGCTGACATTGCTCCTGGGAGTGACGCTCCAACAACGCGGCATGTTGGGCGGAACCTTGCTGGGTGAATTCATTCTAGTGAACGTGGAAGGTTATCACTATGCCATCGTTGCCATCGGGCTGGGCTTGGCATTCCTCTCGACCTTCAATGGTTTGTTGGGAAGCATTCTTGAGCGCCGACGTGAGATCGGTGTCCTCAAGGCAATCGGTTGGCGCACTGCTTCAATCGCGCGTCTATTCATTGCGCAGGGATTACTGCTTGGCATGGTTGGAGGTTCTTTTGGCACATTGGCGGGCAGTCTTGCATTTCTGTATTTCTACAAATCTGCCTCGCCTGACTTGGCTTTGGTAATCCTGCTTGGCATGAGCCTGCCGGGACTGGTGGGGGCGCTGGCGGCGCTTTATCCGGCGCGCCTGGCGGCTAAAATCCCGCCTGCAGAAGCGGTCAGGTATGAATGATTGGTTGAAAAAATACCCATGAACACAACATTGTTAATCCTGCTAACCTCCACTCTCATACTATTTGTCCTCATTCGGACATTCTTGTTTCTCGTCCAGGTGGAAGGATGGAGCATGTACCCCGCCTACCACCATGGAGATCGCTTGCTCGCCCTGCGTTTCTATCCACATCATTGGTTACGTCGAGGTCAGGTCGTGGTCTGGAATCTACCCCCGAAATCGGCTTGGTCTTTCAATCCCAATCCTGGCGTATCCAAAATGTATATCAAGCGTATCATAGGCTTGCCGGGTGACGAGGTTGTGGCGCACGTTGTGCAATTGCATGATCCGCTTGAAGGAGAAATGTTGATAGATGATGCAAAACAGGAGTTGAAAAGTTGGTATATTCCGGAAGAGCACTGTTTTATTAAAGGGGATTCGCTTGGTTTTGATTCGACCACATTTGGTCCGCTTCCCCTCCATTACATACGCGGTGTAATGCTGGCAAGGTTGAGGCGGGTACATGATACCCTCCAAACCTATACGCTGACAAATATTCTAGGGCAAATAGAAGAGGCCGACAAACTATAATGCTTTCCCGACTAAAGGACGCGGATAAATTTGGAAAAACTCTGATAAGAATGCTGAGGATGATTTTGCAGGCTCATCCTCCAACTTTTTTCGGCTTGATCCTGCTGACAACCATCCAGGCGTTAACTCCGCTTGCCAGCGCCTGGGTCACGAAACTTCTGTTTGATCTCCTTGCCCTGGTATTGCAAGGGAATCCATCGGTTGATCTATGGAGCGACCTAATTTTCCTCTTGCTCGTTCAAGGTGCGATATTCATCATCGGGCAGGTTTGTGTTTCGTCCACCATGTATCTAAACAATGAACTCGGACGAAAACTGGCTGTGTTGACCGAAACATCGGTCTACAGAAAGATCAGCAGTTTTTCCGGTATTGGGTATTTTGAGAACCCTGAATTTTACGATACCATTCGTTTGGCAAGCCAGGCGGCGCAGTTTGGTCCGCTTCAAAGCCTTGGTATTCTGACTGGTTTGTTTCAAAGCATCATCACAATTTTTACCTTCCTGGCTTTGTTGTTGGCATTTAACCCTTTTCTGGCAATGTTGGTCTTTTTAGCGGCGCTGCCCCAACTATGGCTGCAGTTGAAATTCAGCCGTCAGCGTTATGGTTTGGCTTTCGATCTGAGCCCCGATGAACGGCGCACATTTTACATAAGTTACCTGCTGTCTGCTGTTGAGACAGCCAAGGAGATCCGTCTGTTTGGGCTGGCGGAATATTTGCTCGATAATTTGCGAGCTCTATACCACAAGATCCACCAGGCGCGGCGACGGCAGGAACTCCATGAATTGCAATGGAAACTGGCGCTTGAAACTCTTTCGTCATCCACCTTTGCCGTTGCTTTTGGAGTTGTGGCAATACAGGCATTTGCAAAACGAATGAGCCTTGGCGATATTACGTTATACATCAACGCGATGAGAAGTTTGCAAGAAGGATTATCTTCGATGTTTTCAGCCATTGCTGGTATCAACGAACAGATTTTATTCTTCACCGAGTATGACCGCTTGATGGAACTCCCCCAGCCAATACCAATCAATCATTCATCGCGCCCGGTACCCAAACTATCTCACGGTATCGAATTTCGTAAGGTTTCTTTTCGATATGGTGAAAATCAATCCTGGGTTCTACACAACCTCAACTTGTTTATCCCTGCCAACAAAACACTGGCATTGGTTGGCTCGAACGGCGCAGGCAAGACAACCCTAGTAAAACTCCTCGCCCGATTATACGATCCCACCGAGGGCGAAATCCTGTGGGATGGGGTTGACATCCGTGAGTTTGATACGGATGAATTGCGGCGCAATATCGGTATGATTCTTCAGGATTTTGTACGGTATGCGTTTACCGCACAGGAGAATATTGGATTTGGGCAAATTTCCCGGATCAGTGACCTAGCCCGCATCAAACGTTCCGCCGAAATAGCCGGTATTCACCCAATGATCGAGAACCTTCCGCACGGTTATCAAACCTTACTCAGCCGCGCTTTTGGCGAGAATGGCAGTGGAGCAGACCTATCCGGCGGCGAATGGCAGAAGGTTGCCCTGGCACGCCTTTTCATGCGTCAGGCAGACATGCTTATTCTGGATGAACCCACCGCCGCGTTGGATGCTCAGGCTGAGTATGAGATTTACAACCGCTTCACAGAACTTGTTGAAGGACGGGCTTGCCTGTTGATCTCTCATCGCTTCAGCACAGTGCGTATGGCGGATATGATTGCTGTGCTTGAGAATGGCTCCATCAGTGAATATGGCATCCACAATGATCTTCTCGCACGCGGGGGTGCTTATGCCAAGTTGTATCATATGCAGGCAGACAGGTACCGCGTTTCATGAAAGGAGCAAGGCAATGGAGACAACGCTGGTTGTGAGTTCGATCTTGCTTTGGATAGTGGCGCTGCTCAATATTCTGCTGACGCTTGGCTTGGCGCGGCGGATACGCTCTGCCTTCCCGAGACTGGAGTCTCTCAAAGCCGGGCAAAAGGCGCCAGGTTTCAGCGCGCAGACCCTGCAAGGTCAAACCATAACCCTGACTGATTATGAGGGCAGGGCAACCGCGTTCATCTTTGGTGGAACAGAAGTCGCAGTTTCGGCCACCGGGGCGCAGGCGCTGAACAAAAATATAAATACAAAAAACAAAAAGATGGGAATATATTTTTTCATTTTTCAACTCTCAAACTGATTACTGAACACTGATTACTGATTATTGGGATTCGTCTGCCCAATCGCCTTGAGCAAATCATCGTAGGAATTCATCCACGAGATGGTGTTGAGGAAATCTGCCAACGAGTCGCTTTGCTCGCGCAAGGCGCGCACCGCTGGGCCGACCGGGTCTTCGCCCGCCGCGCCGCCGGGCACATCCGCGTAGGCGCCGTAGAAGGCGAAGTAGGCCTGGTTGAGTTTGCGGATGGCGTAGCCGTTGTCCCAGAAGAACTGGCGGCGCGCTTCCATGTAGGCTTCGGCCTCGTCAATTTTTCCGGCGGCGAGCAAGTCGTCGGCGCGGACGCGGGTGGTGTGCATCTCGGCGCGGAAGTCGAAGGGAGGAGGGTCGTCGGGTTGGGAAATGTTCGGGGTCCACGCGACCAGCCCGAGGTGCGCGCGTGAGGCGGTTAATGTCGGATAGAAACGCGCGAGCAGGAGCGGCGTGATCTCGTTCTCAACGATAGAAGCAGTCGTCTCGTTCATTGTCCGCAGTTCGGGGGTGACGCCGTAGTTGAGTCCCAGCGGACGGAGGGTGAGGAAGTTGTGCGCCCACTCGTGGATGACGGTGCCGACCTGCCAGGTGAACAGGTCGGTGCGCATGACCATGGTGGGGTAGGCGCCGATGCCGCCGACGGGGACGACCAGGGTGGAGACATCCAGGGTTTGTGCGACGCCGTCTTCGATCTTGACTTGTTGTTCGAGGGGGACGTTTGGCTGGAGGGAAATGGCGGCGATTTGTTCGATTTTGCCGCGCCGCGAGAGGACGAGGTTCATCGGCAGGGGCGAGACGTGGTAGAGCACGGGCGGGGCCGGTTGCCCGCCGAGGGTCAGGCCGTTTTCCGCTAATATTTCCGCGACCTGGGATTGGATGATGGATTCGGCCAGCGGGGCGACCTGGTTTTGGCGCGCGTTCAGTTGATTTAGTTCGGCGCGCAGGTGGGCGGAGGCTTTTTCCTTGTCGGGGATGTTCGGGTCGCTGAAGAGGATTTGGAGTTGAGATTCGGCGCGCAGGATGGTTTCGGTCAGGCGCACGGATTCCATGACGGCCACGGCCTGGTTCTCGCGGCGGACGTAATCGGGCAGGCCGAGCGCGCCCTGCTGGAGTTTGAGCCAGGCGGCGTCGGCGGTCCAGGTATCGTAGTTGAATTCAAAGGGACGGGTGAAGGTGCGGGCGCGGTCAATGGTGCTGCCTGCGCGGGGAGAGTCTGAGGCGAGCAGGATGACCAGAATCAAAAAAGTTAGCGCCCACTCGGATATGCGTTCGATACCCTTCCAGGGCGCTTCGCGACGGATAAACATGGCGGGGATTATACCCCGTGGGCTAAACCCCCATCCCGGCCTTCCCCCAAATTGAAGTGCAAATTTGGGGGAAGGAGAAAACCTAAACCCCCATCCCGGCCTTCCCCTCGCGAAGCATCCCGTTGGGACAAATTGAAGTACGAATTTGGGGGAAGGAGAAAACCTAACCCCCCATCCCGACCTTCCCCTCGCGAAGCATCCCATTGGGACAAATTGAAGTACGAATTTGGGGGAAGGAGAAAACCTAACCCCCCATCCCGACCTTCCCCTCGCGAAGCATCCCATTGGGACAAATTGAAGATCAGATTTGGAGGAAGGAGAAAAAAACAGAGACGGCCCCAACCGTCTCTGTTGGCCGCCCTCCGCGGCAGGTTATTTTTAGTATCGCAAGATAATATCTTGCGTTACCGATTTCGCAGGTATTCGTCAATCGCCCAGGCGGCTTTGCGCCCGCCGACCATGGCGGTGACAACCAGGTCGGGCCCGGTGACACAGTCTCCGCCGGAGAAGACACCCTCGCGGGTGGTGGAGCCGGTCTTTTTATCCTTGACGGCGATCAGCCCCCAGTCTTTCACTTCCAGCCCGGGCGTGGTCTTGCCGAGGATCGGGTCGGGCCAGTAGCCGAGCGCCAGGATGGCGGTGTCGCAGGCAATGCTGAAGTTGGAGCCTTCCACCGGGATGGGCTTGCGGCGGCCTTTGACGTCGGGTTCGCCCAGCCGCATTTCGAGACATTCCACCGCGGCCAGGTGTCCATCTTCGCCCGCGATGAATTTGACGGGCTGGGTCAGGAAGCGGTATTTGGCGCCTTCTTCGCGCGCCATCTTGCGATCCTTTTTGCCGCCGGGCATTTCGTTCTCGGTGCGGCGGTACAGGCAGGTGACTTCCTCCGCGCCGAGGCGCAGGGCCGTGCGCAGGCAGTCGGAGGCGGTGTCGCCGCCGCCGATGACCACCACGTGCTTGCCGATTTCGAGCGGCTCCAGCATGTTCGGCGGGAGCAGGCCGCGCTCCACGTTGCCGCGGATCAGGTAATCGGTGGCTTCATAGACGCCGGGCAGGTCGGTGCCGGGGGTGTCCTCCATTTTGGCGTCCACTTCCGAACCGACGCCGATGAAGACTGCTCCGAAGCCCTCGGCGAACAGGTCGTCAATGGTTTTGTCTTTGCCGATATAGGTGTTCGGGACGAATTTGACGCCTGCGCGCTCGAACTCCTCCCATTTTTCCTGCCAGACATCCTTGGGAAGTTTGAAGTTGGGGATTCCGTAGACGAGCAGTCCGCCCGGCGCGGGCTTGGACTCGAAGATGGTCACTTCGTGGCCGCGTTCGACGAGTTGGTGGGCGCAGCCCAGACCCGCAGGTCCCGCGCCGATGATGGCAACCTTTTTCCCGCTGGGAGCGCCGACGGGCAGGAGGTGTCCCTCGTTGCGGCGTTTGTAATCCACCGTGAAGGCTTCCAATTCGCCGCACAGGACCGGGGTGTGATGTTTGTTCAGCACGCACGAACCCTGGCAGAGCGCCTCGTGCGGGCAGACGCGTCCGCAAATTTCGGGCAGGGAACTGGTCTGGTGATACAGGTTGGCGGCGTCGCTGAAACGCGCTTGTTCGATCAGCCACATGGCCGAGGGGATGTCGTTGTGCGTGGGGCAGGCCAACATGCAGGGCGCGGGGTCCGGGCAATGGATGCAGCGCGCGGCCTCCGCCATGGCGCGCTCGGCGTTGAACTCGATGACGACCGCCTCGAAGTCGCAAGTGCGTTCTTCCGGCGGGCGCAGGTCAAGCTCAAAGAAGGGCTTATTAGCGCGAGACTTGCGATCAATATCCAAAAATTCGCTGGGGACTGCCTGCATGAACGTGCTCCTCGTTAAATATCATCCTTGAAAACAATAACATGGAATACCCTGTGATGATACCGAATCTAAAAGGATGGTCACAGGCGAAAATGTCACCAAACCCGACGACAATCGTCACCATTCTTTATGGAGGTATATTTGGGGTTACGTTTGATTGGATAACACATGATTAAACTCATCACCCCCAAAGCAGTTCGGATTTTATCCGCCCAGAAACTCTATTCAAGCGGAACCGCATCCATCATGATTCTTCCCCAACCCCGAAGGGGTGCCCTGATTCTAGCAAGGGCAAGGATTTGTCTCCAACCCCGTAGGGGTGACACCCTCCGTCGAATCTGTCATCCCTTCGGGATTGACGCCCCGGCTCTTCGATGTTCGGGCTTGAACGCAATTCGAATGGGCCAGATAATTCAACTTAAATGAAACACACCCAAATTGAATTATGTGCGAAGTGTGAATTGGCCGTTAGATTTGTGTAAAATGTCACCCGGATGGCTTGTCACTATATCCGAAGCAGGTAGAATAGACCCGTCGGAGGACTCCCGTATGATGAAATTCCTGAAAAACAACAAAAAGATCGTAATCCCTGTCAGTATCCTTGTGATTTTGGCGGTCATTTTCCTGGCCGTGCGCGGGGGAGGCAATACCCAAACCCAATATCAAACTGCCAAAGTGGAAAAAGGCGAACTGGTCGCCACGGTCGGGGCGACGGGGACTGTACGCTCACGTCAGAGCGTGACTCTCGTCTGGCAGACCAGCGGCTCGGTGGACCAAGTCAACGTCTCGGTCGGGGACACTGTGGCGGCGGAGGCCGTCCTGGCGGTTCTCTCTCCGACATCGGTCGCACAGAATATCATCCTGGCGGAGGCGGACCTGGTCAACGCGCAGAAGGCGCTCGACGAACTGGTTGCCTCGGACACTGTCCGCGCCCAGGCATGGATCGCCCTGCGCCAGGCCCAGGATGATTATGAAAAAGCCAGGGACTTATACGATGCGTACGTCTCCGGGCCGTACGAATATGAACAGATCGTTTACGTCACCGTGCGCGGCATGCGCGTCCCCACCATCGAGACAGTGAGGGTGGAGCAGGTGGATGATGAGACCCTCGCGGATGCCGAGGCCGACATGACGCTCAAGAAAGCCAAACTGGACGACGCCCAGCGCGCCTACGACCGTGTGAAGGACGGCCCCAATCCGGCAGATGTCACTGCGGCCACAGCACGCGTCAACGCGGCGCAGGCCACCCTGGACATGGCGCGCCTGATCGCGCCGTTCGCGGGTACGATCACAGACGCGCATCCCCTGTCCGGCGACCAGGTGACGGCTGGCACGCTCGGTTTCCGCGTGGATGACCTGTCCAGCCTGTACGTGGATGTGGAAATCTCCGAAGTGGACATTAACACCGTTTCGGTTGGACAGCCTGTTACGTTATCTTTCGATGCCATCCTCGGCAGTGAATATCATGGCGAGGTGACGCAGGTTTCGGAGGCGGGCAACACCGTGCAGGGTGTGGTCAATTTCACGGTCACGGTCAAGATCACGGACCCGGATAAAAAGGTAAAACCCGGCATGACGGCCGCGGTCAACATCACCATCCAGCAACTCAAGGATGTGATCTTGATCCCGAACCGCGCGGTGCGCCTGGTCAATAGCGTCCGGGTTGTATACGTTCTTCGAGGCGGGCTACCGGTCAAAGTCGAGATCAGACTCGGTTCCTCGTCCGACACGATGAGTGTGCTCGCAGGCGGAGACATCAACGTGGGCGATCTCGTCATCCTGAATCCGCCGGTGGAATTCCAGCCCGGCGGCGGCGGCGGAATGTTTGGTGGATAACATGTCCAAGGATTGGGTTGTAGTTGCCGAGGATCTTGTCAAGACCTACAAGATGGGCGAGGTGGAGGTCAACGCCTTGCGCGGCGCTTCCTTGAAAATCGTGCGCGGCGAGGTGGTGGCCATCATGGGCCCATCGGGTTCGGGCAAGTCCACGATGATGAATATCATCGGCTGCCTGGACCGTCCGACTTCGGGCGTGTACACGCTGGACGGGGAAGTGGTTGCCGATATGACGGATGACCAACTGGCGAGCGTGCGCAACCGCAAAGTGGGGTTTGTCTTCCAGAGTTTCAACCTGCTCTCGCGGCAGACGGCGCTCTTCAATGTGGAACTGCCCCTGCGCTATGCGGGCCAGATGGACGCCTCGGCGCGCCGCGCCCGCGCGGCGGAGGCGCTCAAGGCGGTGGGACTGGAAGACCGCATGACGCATCGTCCGACCGAACTCTCGGGTGGACAGCAACAGCGCGTGGCCATTGCGCGCGCCGTTGTCAACCAGCCTGCCATCATCATGGCAGATGAGCCGACGGGCAACCTGGACAGTAAAGTGGGCAGGGAGATCATGCACCTCCTGCTTAACCTGAACAAGGAACTCGGCACCACGTTAATCATCGTCACGCACGACCCGGCCATCGCCTCGCAGACCCAGCGCGTGATCAAATTGGTGGATGGAGTGGTGGAGGATGAAGGTATGAAGAACGGCGGTATCCAGTGAATCTTTCACAATCCATTCTCGAGGCGCTCGAAAGCCTCAGTTCCAATAAAATGCGCTCCGGGTTGACGGTGCTGGGCATCGTCATCGGCGTGGCGGCAGTGATCGCCATGCTGGCCGTGGGGACGGGCGCGCAGGACAGCATCACCGGCTCGATCAGCGGCATCGGCACGAACCTGTTGTTCGTTTTCGGCGGCGGCGGCAGGATGGGCGGTGAAACCGTTCGCAATCCCAAGCCGTTAACTTTGCAGGATGCCACGGCCATTGCGGACCCCTTCCTGGCTCCGTCTGTCGAGCGGGTTGCGCCGGTTTTGCAATCGAGTTTCGTCATAGCTGCGGGCGGCAACCAGACCTCGGCCACCGTGTCGGGGGTGACCCCTGATTATTTTTCCCTGAGCAACCTGACGTTGTCGGAAGGGGAATCGATCAGTGAGGACAATTTGCTTGGCCGCGCCTCGGTGGCGGTCATTGGCCCGGACCTGGCAGATGCTTTGTTTGGTTTTCACGCCGGCGTGGTGGGCGATAGTATCACCATTGATGGACAGCCGTTCCGTATCATCGGCGTGCTGGTTGCCAAGGGCGGCGGTATGTTTGGTTCGCAGGATAATGCCGCCTACATCCCCTTTGATACGGCACAGTCGCGGTTGATCTCCCGCCGCACGCGTGACCAGGTGGATATGTTGCTGGTACAGGTGGTCAGCGCCGAGGCAGTGCCGCAGGCTGTGGACGAGGTTTCTTCCATCCTGCGCGCACGTCACCGCACTGCGGTGGGCGCAGACGATTTTACCGTCTCCAGCCAGCAGGATTTCCTCACCATTGCATCCACCATCACCGGTGTGTTGACGATTTTCCTGGGCGGCATCGCGGGGATCTCCCTGCTGGTGGGCGGGATTGGCATCATGAACATCATGCTGGTCTCCGTCACCGAGCGGACGAAGGAGATCGGCCTGCGGAAAGCCCTTGGTGCGCGCAAGCGCGACATCCTGGTGCAGTTCCTGACTGAGTCCTCGCTATTGAGTCTCTTTGGAGGAATCATCGGCATTGCCTTCGGCTGGTTGATCTCGTTCATCGTGGAGAAGGTGGCGATTGCCTCTGGCACACCTTTCTACCCGCGCATTGGGTTGGACGCGATCCTGCTAGCCACGATTTTCTCTGCGGCAGTCGGTTTGTTCTTCGGCATCTATCCCGCCAACCGCGCCGCGAATTTGGAGCCTGTCGAGGCGTTGCGGTACGAGTAGTCAACCCCCTCCCGGCCTCCCCCAAATCCGTAACAGAAATTCGTATGCGTATACAATTTCTTCATTTCGGATTTGGGGGAGGTGCCGAAGGCGGAGGGGGTTAGGCTTTCGGTTGAGACTTGGCGTTCGCCGCAAGGTTTTGACCTGCGCCAGCATTTGACCGAAGGTCTCATTACGCAATACGCACCACGCAACACGCAATATTCCATGAACCTCTTCCAAACCATCCTCGAGGCGCTCGAAAGCCTCGGTTCCAATAAACTACGCACCGGCTTAACGGTGCTGGGCATTGTCATTGGCGTGGCGGCGGTGATCGCCATGCTGGCGGTGGGCACGGGCGCGCAGGACAGCATCACCGGCTCGATCAGCGGCATCGGCACGAACCTGTTATTCGTCTTCCGCGGCGGCGGCAGGTTCGGCGGTGAAACCGTCCGCAACCCCAAGCCGCTTACTCTTCAGGACGCGGCGGCCATCGCGGACCCGTTCGCGGCGCCGTCGGTGGAGTTGGTCGCGCCAGTGCTGCAGGGGAGTTTCCTCGTCAGCGCCTCTGGACAAACGACCACAACCAGCGTCTCGGGCGTGACTCCCGACTTCTTTCCCCTCCGCAATTACACGGTGACCGAAGGCGAGATCGTCAACGAGGAGCATTTGCTCGGACGCGCCTCGGTAGCCTTGATCGGACCCGAAACGGCCGACACTTTGTTTGGCCGCCATGACGGTCTCGTCGGGGAAACGCTGACCATCGAAGGCCAGCCCTTCCGCATCATCGGCGTGCTCGCGCCGAAAGGCGGCGGCATGTTTGGCTCGGAGGATGACCGTGTACTGATCCCGTTCACCACCGCGCAGGCGCGCCTGATTCAGCGCCGCACGCGCGACCAGGTGGATATATTGCTGGTGCAGGCGGTGAGCGCAGACGCGGCACCGCAAGCCGTGGACGAGGTGGCCTCCATCCTGCGCTCGCGTCATCGCACAGCCATCGGCGCGGACGATTTCACCGTCTACAGCCAGCAGGATTTGCTAAGTACGGCGGACACCATCACCAACGTGCTGACCATCTTCCTGGGTGGCATCGCGGGGATTTCCCTGCTGGTGGGTGGGATCGGAATCATGAACATCATGCTGGTCTCCGTCACCGAGCGGACGCGCGAGATCGGCCTGCGGAAAGCCCTCGGCGCGCGCAAGCGCGACATCCTGACTCAATTCCTGATCGAGTCATCGTTGTTGAGTCTCTTCGGCGGCATGATCGGCATTGCCTTCGGTTGGCTGATTGCGTTCATCGTGGAGAAGGTCGCCATCGCCTCTGGCACGCCCTTCTATCCGCGCATTGGCCTGGACGCGGTTCTGCTCGCCACCATCTTCTCGGCCGCGGTGGGACTGTTCTTCGGAATCTATCCCGCCAACCGCGCCGCGAATTTGGAACCCGTGGAGGCGTTGAGGTATGAGTGAGTGGTAATTGGTAAATGGAGAACGTGTTGCGTAACCTGTTTGCTGGCGCATGGACCATGACTTGCGCCAGCATTTGACTAAAGGTCTCATTACGCACTACGCAACACGCAATAGCCCTCTTCCTCCTTCCTCCTTCATCCTTTATCCTTTATCCTTCCTCCCTTATAATACCCCCCATGCCCAAATATCACCTGCTCATCACCGATGGCCTGGATGCGAGCGCGCAGGCCATTTTGCGTCCCCATGTCGCGGCGCGAAGCGATCAAGATCGCAGAAAGGCTTTTGTCAAATGGATGGGAAGATTAATACCCCTGCCTGGCTCAAGCCGGGTGCGTTGGTCAAGGTTCAACACTGGTACGGTGTCGTGGAAGATGTCGCCGTTTCTGATAATCGCATCATGCTTTACATCAAATCCCCCAAGGGCGTGGTGCGTTCCCAGCGTGACGCCGCAGAATGGCTGGAATATATCGAAGGGCAGATCGTCCCCGCCGAGCCTGCCGCCTTTGAACAGGAAATTTCCGTCAATATCGAGCGCGTCCAAAAAATGCTGGATACATTGAACACATTCCATTCCCTTGCCAAAAACAGTGGATAAATCCCATCATGTCGAAATTTAAGATCCTCATCACCGATGGCCTCGACGCGTCCGCGCAGGCCATTTTGCATGCCTGCACCGTGGACGACCGCACGGGCATCTCCGCGGAAGACCTCGCCAAGATCATCGCCGACTACGACGCGCTCATCGTCCGTGGGCGGACTAAAGTGGCCGCGCCGCTCCTCGAAGCCGCGACCCGCCTCAAGGTCGTAGGACGCGCCGGCGTGGGCGTGGATAACATTGACCTGGCCGCGGCCAAATCCCGCGGCGTGACCGTGGTCAACGCGCCCGTCTCCACCACGCTGGCCGTCGCCGAGTTGACCTTTGGCCTGCTCCTGGCTCTGGCGCGTGAAATTCCCCGCGCAGATTCTTCCATGAAGCAGGGGCAGTGGCTAAAGAAAGAACTGGACGGCGCGGAACTGCACGGCAAGACGCTCGGCATTCTCGGCATGGGACGCATCGGCGCGGAAGTGGCGCGGCGGGCGCGCGCCTTCGGTATGGAGGTGCTGGGCTATGATCCCCTGCTCACGCCCGAGGTGATTCGCGGACGCGTGGCCGAACCCGTGGACCGCGACGAACTGCTGGCGCGCTCCGATTTCATTTCCCTGCACCTGCCGCTCACCGCCGAGACGCGCGGCCTGCTGGACGCCGACCAGTTCGCAAAAATGAAGGACGGCGCGCGCATCGTCTGCGCGGCACGCGGCGGGATCATTGACGAAGCCGCTTTGTCCTCCGCGCTCGAATCGGGTAAAATCGCCGGGGCCGCGCTGGACGTGTTCGAGTCCGAGCCGCCCGGTGCGACGGAACTGGTCAAGCACCCGCGCGTTATCGCCACGCCGCACATCGGCGCGCAGACTGCGGAAGCCCAGTCCCGCGCCGCCGAAGACATCGCCAGCGAAGTGCTGAACGCGCTGAACGGCAAACCATTGCGCTGGAAGATAGTCTGATAGTCGGATAGTCTCATAGCCTCATAGTCGCATAGTTGCTTGACTATCAGACAATCAGACCACCAGACTATTTGACTCCCGATATCAGGCTATCAGACCATTTGACTCCTGACTATCAGACCATCAGACCATTTGACTATCAGACTAAAAAGGAACCTCCCATGCAAGACAAACTCAATGAACTCAAGTCCATCCTCGCCGAGGTGTACGATCTGAACCGCGCCGCGTCCGTGCTCGGCTGGGACCAGCAGACCTACATGCCGCGCGGCGGCGCAGAAGCGCGCGGCCAGCAAATGGGCACGCTTGGCAAGATCGCCCACGAAAAATTCACGAATGCAAAAGTGGGTAAACTGCTCGACGAACTCAAGGATGCCTACCATCCCCAATCGGACGAATTCGCGCTCATCAAGGTTTCGCGCCGCGAGTACGATAAGCGGACGCGCGTCCCGTCTGCGTTTGTGGCCGAGCAGGCCGAGGTCACGGCCGCCGCGCACGAGGGCTGGGTGGAAGCTCGCGCCAAGTCCGACTATTCCATCTTCGAACCGTACCTTGCCAAAGTGATGGACCTCACCCGCCGCTACATTGATTTCTTCCCGAAGGCCGACCATCCCTACGACACCCTGCTCGACGATTACGAACCCGGCATGAAGACCCAGGAAGTGCAGGGAATCTTTGCCGAACTTCGCAAGAAACAGGTGAGGCTCATTCAGGCCGTTGCCGAAAAGAAGCAGGTGGACGACTCTTTCCTGCATCTCAAATATCCCGAAGCCAAACAACGCGCCTTTGGCGAAAAGGTCATCACCACCTTTGGTTTCGACTGGAACAAAAACCGTCAGGACAAAGCCCCGCATCCATTCTGCACCTCCTTCAGCATCAACGACGTGCGTATCACCACGCGCTTCAATGAGAAGTTCCTCAACTCCGCCCTGTTCGGCACCATGCACGAAACGGGTCACGCGCTCTACGAAGGCGGCATAAACCCCGCGTATGAACGCACTCCGCTCGCGGACGGCGCCTCGCTGGGCGTGCACGAGTCGCAGTCGCGCCTGTGGGAGAATCTCGTCGGGCGCTCGCTTCCGTTCTGGGAACACTTCTACCCCGAACTGCAAAAGACCTTCCCCTCGCAACTCGGCGCTGTCAAACTGCGCGATTTCTACCGAGCCATCAACAAGGTCGAGCCTTCCCTCATCCGCGTCGAAGCGGACGAGGCCACCTACAACATGCACATCATGCTCCGCCTCGAGATCGAGATCGCCATGGTCGAAGGCGCGGTGGAACTCAAAGACTTGCCTCAACTGTGGAATGACAAGATGAAGGAGTACCTCGGCATCGTCCCGCCCAACGACGCGCTGGGCGTGTTGCAGGACATCCACTGGTCGTTCGCGGGCATCGGCTATTTCTCCACCTACGCGCTCGGCAACATCATCTCCGCGCAACTGTGGGAGAAGATCAACGCCGAAATCACCGACCTCTCCGCGCAGATCCGCGCCGGCAAATTCGACGCCCTGCTCGGCTGGCTGCGCGCCAACGTCCACGTGCACGGACGCAAATACGAACCGCAGGAACTTGTCCAAAAAGTGACCGGCTCGAAGATCAACCCGGCGGCCTACCTGCGCTACCTCGAAACCAAATTCAGCGACGTGTACGGGTTGTAAGTTCAGTAAAGTTCGTCATTGCGAGGAGGGTCGAGTAGAGCGAGTGTTCTTCTCGCTCGTATCGAGACCCGACGAAGCAATCTCCTC
>CAYJLS010000005.1:48311-66396 GCA_964371065.1 uncultured Anaerolineaceae bacterium
TTAGTTCGTACGTTGTAGGACAAGTCTATAGACTTGTCCTACAACTTCGCAACGGCGCATGGTTTCGATTAGAATAAGGCGATACGCGTCATTGCGAGAGCGATGTTCTCCCGAAGGGGCTCGAAGCAATCTCCTCGAAACAGGGGATTGCTTCGCACAGAACGCTCGCAATGACGGGTGGTTATTAATGTTTGAATCAATCCATTATTTACTGAAAGTGACAGAAGCCAGGTTCCACAGTAATCTGGTTTCTTTTTTGACTATGAAACTTACTCGACTCTTCCTCCTCCTCGCCTCTTTCTGGACTTTGAGCGGGTGCGGCCTCGCGAGCGAATCCTACCCCACGCCGATCCCGCCCGACGTCCTGCCGACCGCGATCGCGCAAACCGCCGAGGCGCTCAACGCCACCGCCCTCGCGCTGACACCCTCTCCCACCTCCACGCCGACGGCCCTGCCTCCCACGCGCACGCCCATTCCCACCGCCTCGGATACGCCCACCCCCATCCCACCTGCGCCGCCTGCGCGCCTCCACATCCTGTCGCCCGGACCGATGTCCCTGCTGGCCTCGCCGCTTCAACTCCGTTTGTTTCTGGTGCCGGGCGAAACTAACAAGGTGCAGGTTTCCCTCTTCGGCGAAGACGGACGCCTGATATGGCGCGAGCAGCCGACGCGGTTCCAGGATGTGCCGCCGCCGGGCCTGGAACTTTTCCTGGAAACCCCCTTCGAGGTCCGCGCCGCGGAACTGGGGCGGCTGGAAGTCAGCGCCGAGGATAAGGCGGGGCGACTCGAAACGCTCGTCTCCTTGCAAGTGACGCTGTTGCCTATGGGACTGAGCCAGGTCAATCCGCCGGATCCGCCGTTCGAGCGCGCGGCCATCTACAGTCCCGCGCCCGAGGCGTCCGTCTCCGGCGGAACCCTGTTTGTGGAGGGCGCGTTTTGGCCGTTCAACGATCAACCCGTCATGCTTGCGTTGCAGGATGAGAGTGGCAGGGTCCTGGTGACGCGTCAATTATCCCTGCTGGGCAATACTTACATCCCGTTCAACACCACCCTGCCCTACAAGGTTTCCGAGCCTACCCAGGCGCGGCTGTCCATTCAACAAGCCGATCCGCGTTTCAACGCCATCGCTTATCTGTATAGCGTTTTGGTTACTTTGAACCCGTAGGACAAGTCTATAGACTTGTTCACTGACATGGTTGCGCGCGCACTACTGGTGATTACCCACAAGTTTAGGCGGCAGTTGGACTGCCGCCTGCGCCCGCAGTGCAACTGCGGGCGAACGGCGACTTGTGGGTAATCACCAGCGCACTAGGGTTGCCAAAAGACCATGCGGCATGTATAATGCGGCTTGCTTTCCCCAACGGGGACAGTAGCGGGGCGTGGCTCAGCCCGGTAGAGCGCACGGTTCGGGACCGTGAGGTCGAGAGTCCGAATCTCTCCGCCCCGACCAGTACAGTAGTAAGGGCGCAGGCACCCGAGGCCTGCGTCATTTTTTTTAATCGAAAAAATTATCCTCATCTGGTGGTGATTTTTTGTTTCCACTCGATAATTCTGTAATGTAAACGCAAACCCTTGTCTGAGGTGGAACAGGTACAATCATTCAGTGAGTCGTTCAGACGGCTTTACCATCCAACAGATAGGACGCGCCGACGATATCGATCGGCCTGACTGGGACGCGTTGTCCGCGGGCAGGCCGTTTGCCAGTTACCGATGGACTCGCTTTGGCGAGACCGTCATGTCCGACTGCTCGCCAACATATCTCATCCTGCGCATTGACAACCAACCCGTCGCTCGCGCGACCTTCTGGCGGGTCGCGGTGGAACCCCTGCCGTTGCCTCCCCTCGTGCGGACTCCCGTCTCTGTGCTTCTGCGCCGACGCCCACTCCTCATCTGTCGCGCACCGCTCGCCAACTGGACCGGCCTGCTCCTGCCCGATGAACCGTCCCTGCGAAGCGCGGCGCGGACGGCAATCCACGCCGAAGGCCTGCGTCTGCTCGAAGAGACGCGCGGCTCCTATCTGCTCTTTGACTTCCTCGACGCGCCCGACCTCGTCTGGCCCGCCGACACGACCCTCACAACCGTCTCTGATGCAGGCACGCGGCTGGACATTCGCTGGAAGTCTTTCAACGAATACCTCGCCAGCACCGACAAGCGCGGCCGCCAGCATTTCAAACGCGTCCAGCACGAGGCCGGGAAACTTGGGCTTCATATTTCGGAGCATCCCTCGGTCGTGAATGTGGACGAGGCCATGCCCCTCATCCGCGCGGTCGAGCGGAAGTTCCATGCCGCGCCCAACCCGTGGATGCGCTCCCTGCTCGAAAACGCGGACCAGGTTGGCGGCATCTGGCAGGAGGTACGCCAGGGAGAGCGACTCGTCGGTTGCGGCCTGTTGCTCGAAGATAACGGTGTCATGCTCGCCACCGCGCTGGGTCTCGCGGAAGGCGTACAATATGTATATTTCCTGCTTGTTTATGCGTGCCTGCAAATTGCCATCCAGCGGCAGGTGAAGACACTTCGTCTTGGCAGTGGCGCCTACGCTGTAAAACGCCGTCTCGGTTGCCAACTGGAAACCAACAACCACACTGCCGTCATTGCGCGCAGCCCCATGCTCAGGTGGTTGGCCAATTGGCTCGGTTAATGATGATCCTCGGTCTTCCACTTTCTCTCCTTCTGCTTTTCATGCTTGTAGTCTTCTACAGCATTGACTTCGCTTTCATGTCACGTTACGACCGCGAACGGCAAAAGGGCAAAGGCTGGGCCTGGGATTACACCCTAATGACGATGGCCGCTGGCTTGATTATCGTTCTTCAACCCTGGTTGTGGCCGCGTCTTGGTTTTTGGACTGGTTCCGCCTGGGGGCTGGCGGCGCAGGCCGTTGGCCTGATGGGTGTCGTTGCGTCATTCGTATTACATATTTGGTCGCGGCTTCATCTGCAAAAATTCTACGCCGAACGTGTCGAAGTCCAGCCCGATCACCAGGTGATCCAAAGCGGGCCGTACGCTTTCGTGCGGCATCCGCTCATCACATCCTTTTTCCTGTTTGCTCTCGGCCTTTTTCTCGTCAACCCTGCATTGACAACTATCCTCAGTCTCCTCTATACTATTTGGGATTTCACTCATGCAGCGCGGCGGGAGGAAGAGTTGCTCTCGCAAAACCTGCCAGGTTACGCGGCTTATATGCGGCGTGTGCCGCGCTTTATCCCATCCCTGCGCAGGGGGAACCGTGATTGATCTTTCGCAATTCCTGAATCTGCCCGTGGACGAAGTTGCCTCGCTCGTGCGCGCCGCGGGGCCGAAAGTGGCTGTCTTTCCCATCAACGGTACGCGCCGCTGGTTCGCGCTCGAACACGCCGCGGCGCAGGGTGAGGATCCGGTCACAGCCTACATGGACATTTCGCAGACCCGCCATATCGAGTTGTATCGCCTGTTTTTCGATCACGGCGTGGATACCCTGCTGACGCCCGTCTTCGGCTCCGAACTTTTCCGCCGCGGCGACGATTACGTGCGCCGCATCGGCATGACTGGCATCGCCCGCCTCGCGCAACACCCCGAATTCCTGAAATTCTATGACGACTACGGCGTGCGTGTCCGTTTTTACGGGGACTATCGCCGCGAACTGGCTGGCACGGACTTCGCCCCGTTGAGTGACATCTTCGACGAAGCCACGCGCCGCACGCGGACCTATGAGCGGGCGCGCCTTTTCCTCGGCGTTTTCGCGTCCGACGCGACGGAAGCGGCCGCGGCGCTGGCAATTGATTTTTATCGGGAGCAAGCCAAAGTCCCGACCCGCCGCGAGCTGGTGGAGATGTACTACGGGGAGTACGTTGAGCCTGCCAGTTTTTTCATCGGTTTCGACAAGCTGTCCGCCTTCGACTATCCCCTGCTTGCGAATGGGGAGGAGGACCTGTATTTCACCATCGCCCCGTCCCCGTACCTGACCGAGCGGCAATTGCGCGAAATCCTTTTCGACCATCTTTACACCCGCCGCGCGCCCGAACCCGACTACAGTGAATTGACCCGTGACGATTGGAAGTGGATGAAATCGTTTTATAACGCCCATCGCGAGCAGACACTGGGCATCGGTGCGCTTCACGGCGGCATCTGGTATCCACAGGAATGACTTTGAATATCACCGAGAAACATCATGCAAACTGAAATCATCGAACTCCTCAAGCAACTTGGCCCCGGGAAGATGTCTGCCACCGCGTACGATACCGCCTGGGTGGCGCGGCTGGGAGATATTGACATGGATTTGAGCACTCACGCTCTCGAGTGGTTAATAGAGCATCAATTACCTGATGGGAGTTGGGGCGCCGTTGCGCCGTTCTATTACCATGATCGCGTCATTTCCACGCTGGCGGCGATGATCGCCCTCACACATCGCGGCCGCCGTGCGCATGATCGCCAGCAGATTGATAATGGTCTACTGGCATTGGAGCAAATCACATCTGGAGCTACCAAGGGGCTAATGGCTGACTCAAATGGTGCGACTATTGGTTTTGAGATGATTGTACCTACTCTGGTGGCCGAAGCGGAAAAACTTGGGATTATTAAACAACAGGGGAAAAGCATCTTAGGCAAATTAAGTAATATGCGCAAGCTTAAGTTGCAGAAGATGAAAGGCTACAAAATTAATCGTAATGTAACGATGGCATTTTCTGCTGAGATGGCTGGCATGGATGGACGTGATATGCTGGAGGTCGAAAATTTACAGGAGCAAAATGGTTCAGTGGGGTGCAGTCCTTCTGCAACTGCATACTGTGCCTTGCAAGTGAAGAGGGAGGACAAGAAGGCAATGGAATATCTTTATAAGATACGCGGAGAAAATGGAGGTGCGCCGAATGTGGCCCCCTTCGATGTTTTTGAAATAGCATGGACGTTATGGAACTTAAGCCTAGTTCCAAATTTGGATGTGACCAAAAAAATCAAACCACACTTGGATTTTCTTTCCGATACATGGCAACCTTCTCGAGGAATTGGATTTGCATCAGAGTATTCGGTTAAAGACAGTGATGTTACAAGTTTGGTGTTTGATACATTGGCGCGATTTGGTAGGTTGAAAGACGTTGAGAGTATCTTGAGCTACGAGGAGGCAGATTGGTTTCGTTGCTACGATCTGGAAGCAGATCCATCTGTTAGTGCCAACATTCATGTGTTAGGAGCTTTACGAACAGCAGGTTTTGAGAAGAAGCACCCATCCGTGCAAAAAGTTATTCATTTTTTAAGGCGAGTAAAAGGTGAGAATCCGTATTGGGTTGACAAGTGGCATTATTCACCATTTTATGCAACTGCTCATGCAATAATTGTCTGTGCAGGCTATGATGATGACTTGGTGAAAGACGCGGTTGAGTGGCTTATTTCGATTCAAAGGCAAGATGGATCATGGGGAGCATATTTCCCAACATGTGAAGAAACCGCCTATGCTATTCAAGCGCTTTGGAGTTGGCATCAAAACGCTGGGAAATTGCCTGAAGAGATCCTGAAAAAGGGAGGGCAGTGGCTGGAGGAAAATCAAAATTTCGAATATCCACCTTTGTGGATTGGTAAATGCTTGTACAATCCAACCTTTGTAATTCGCTCTGCTATCATATCCGCCATCTTATTAGCCAAGTAAATTATGAAAAACCTTTTCACAAATCTGTTTAATGTCCCATCAGAAGATCCAGATGATGCTCGTAGGGGAAGAAATCTTAATATTCTTCTAGTTGGTATTGGAATGGCATCTTTAGTGGCTCTTACAGCGACATTAGTAATATCCAATTCCGTGGAAGATATAAAGTTGATTGTGCTGGCCAGCATCATTATGATCGTGGGAATAATTATTTCGTATCTGATAAGTCGCTATTGGTCTAGAAAGATTGCGGCAACACTATTTTTGTCACTACTAATGATTGCTCTTTCGTTTAGTGATTCTCCAGAACAATTATCGTCTGGACGATCCTTGTTTATTTTTATCATTCCAATAGCTATATCCAGTTTGGTATTACAACCGGTTTCCAGCTTCTTCTTCGCAGGATTGGGAAGTGCGATTATTTCAATACTGGCGATTTCAATATCATTATTTCCTAATGTGCCTGCAATTGCTGGTTTCTTTCTCGTTGCCCTCGCCTCCTGGCTTTCTTCTCGCAGTCTTGAACAAGCCCTCAAAGAACTCCGTACCATCAATCTCGACCTCGACCGTCGCGTCGAGGATCGCACCCGCGAACTCTCAGATGCGTTAACCCGCGAATTGGCCGAAGCAGGTAAAAACCAGGCCATTCTCGAAGGTATTGCCGACGGTGTAATTGTGTTGGACACCAAAGGCAAATCCATTGTTGCCAACCCCGCCCTCAGCCGCTTGTTGGATATCCCCTCGGCTAATTTGATGAATAAAACCATGGAAGAAATCCTGCAAGCAGGCAAGATTTCTTCGCCAGACCGCCAGACGACCCTCACCATGCTTCGGGGGCCCCATAAGGATAAGCCCAGCGTACGTTTTCGTTGGGGGGAGCGTACCCTTCTGGTCAACGCCGCGCCTGTCTCCACCGGGCTGGGTGACGTGATCGGTACGGTGGCCGTCTTCCGGGATTTCACTCACGAAGCCGAAGTGGAACAGATGAAGAATACCTTCGTGGCGATGGTCTCCCACGAATTGCGGACTCCCTTGAATGCCATCCTTGGGTTCGCTGAAATGATCCGCGAAGCGGTCTACGGGCCGATCACAGCGCGTCAAGCCGGGGTCATGGAAAGGATCGAGAACAGCAGCAGACGTTTGTTGTCGCTGGTGAGCGATTTACTCGATCAGGCCCAGATCGAAGCCGGGCAGATGAAGATCCACTTTGCAGAATTCCAAGCGTCCAATTTGTTGGATTCCCTGCGAACCGCGCTGGACAAACAAGCCGCTGAAAAGGGCTTGACCCTGACGACCGAAATCGAGCCGGACGCGCCGTCTGTGCTGCATGGAGACTTCAATCGCTTGCAGCAAGTCCTTTTGAATCTGGTGGGAAATGCAGTAAAATTCACAGAGTCTGGCGGCGTCACTGTGCGGATGTATCGGGTGGATGCGCGTTACTGGGGATTCGACGTTACCGATACAGGCCCGGGTATTTCTGCGGAAGCCCGTGGCTATGTATTTGAGAGTTTCCGCCAGGTGGAGGGAGTGGTCACTCGCGAACACGGTGGGGTTGGATTGGGGTTGGCGATTGTCAAAAGCTTGGTGGAATTGATGGGCGGCCAAATTTTATTGGCCAGCGAAGTTGGCAAGGGCGCCACGTTTACCGTGACCTTTCCTTTTGAACCCTCAAAGGAGAAAACAAAATGAACGAATCACTGGCTTTGATCGTTGAAGATGACGAAGATCTCAATGAGGTCTTTCGACAGGCTCTTGCCGCGGCTGGATTTGCCACTGAAAGCGCTTATGACGGGAGAACTGCGCTGGAATTCCTCGAAAAGATCGCGCCCAGCATTGTTATTCTTGATTTGCATTTGCCCTTTGTTTCCGGGGAGACGATCCTTAAGAAAATCCATTCCACGCCAAGCCTGGAAAACGTCCGAGTTGTTATTACTACGGCAGATGCGGCGGCCGCCGAATTCCTGCGAGACCAGGCCGATTTGGTGTTGGTCAAACCGATCAGTTACATTCAATTGCGGGACCTGACCAAGCGTCTCAATCCTGCTTTGCGGACGGACAAATTCAAAACGACCCCGCGCACGGAATAGGAAGCAGTTACACAGGCAGACCAGTAAACAAGTACACAGGTAGACACGTAGACGGAAAATGTCTACGTGTCTTTTATTGCCTCTGCGCTTGTCTTGTATGCGTGTGTACCTGTATACCTGTCTACGTTTTTACCGGCGCCCGCCACTCGGCAACGATTTGCAGTTCATTTGCCAGGTACTGCCTGCGTGTTTCCGAACGCATGATTTTACCGCTGGAAGTCTTCGAGATGGTGGCCCTGCGGATGAGCGCCACCGCGTGGGCGCGGATGCCGTGCTCGCGGGCGATGTTGGCGCGTATATCCTTGATGACATCCTGCCAGTCTACACCCTCCAGTTCGCGGCGCTGGACTTCGTGCACCACCACCAGTTGTTCAACATCATTTTCGGTGATGGAGAAGGCCGCGCCGCCTCCCGCGCGCAGGGCGGGGTGGATGCTTTCCACCGTCATCTCGACATCCTGCGGGTAGTAGTTGCGTCCGCGCACGATCAGCAGGTCTTTCAAGCGCCCGGTGATGTAAAGGTGGCCGTCGTGCAGGAAGCCCAGGTCGCCTGTTCGCAGGAAGGGACCCTCGTGTGTTTCCGTGATGTGCGCGCCGAAGGTGTGTTTCGTGTCGTCGGGGCGGTTCCAGTAGCCTTCCGCGATGTTGCCGCCTGCAACCCAAATCTCGCCCACCTCGTCCGCGGCGCGGGGGTGGCGCGTCTTCGGGTCCGCGAGGACGACTCGAAGGTCCGCGAGAGGCGTGCCAGAACTGACCATCGTCAGGGTATCCTTCCCGTTCGCCGTCTCCGCGGGGACGATTTTCCCCTCTTCGAAGTCGTTCCTCTTGATGGTCAGTGTGATGGTCTTTGGCTCATTGACATACGAGGACACCACCAGCGTGGCCTCCGCCAGTCCGTAGCAGGGAGCGAAGGCCTCCGGGCGGAATCCGTATGGCGCGAATTTTTCTGCGAAGGCTGTCTGCGTTTCGGCGCGCACTGGCTCGGCGCTGTTGTAGGCCAGTTTCCAGGTGGAGAGGTCCAGCCCCTCGCATTTTTCCACGGGGATTTTATGGATGCAAAGTTCGTAGGCAAAATTGGGCGCGCCGCTGGCCGTGACGCGATACTTCTGGATGCCGCGCAGCCAACTGACGGGATTCTGCATGAACATGATCGGGCTCATCATCAGGCTTTTTGTGCCATCAACAACGGTCTGAAAAACCGAAACCAACAGCCCCATATCGTGGAACAGCGGCGCCCAGTTGAGCGCGATCGATTCATCGCTCAATTCATATTTGCGCGTCTGGCGGATGGCGTGGGCGTTGTACGAAAGGTTTCGATAACTGATGACCACGCCCTTGGGAATGTTGGTGGAACCCGACGTGTACTGGATGAACGCGGTGGACTTGGGCGTGATGACGGGAATTTGCAGGCTGTGACTTCCGCCCGACTTGATCGCCTCGCGCGTGACCCAGGTCAGCGCGGCAAAATCCGGGAATTGCGCGGCCTCCGCAAGGAACGCGGCCTGATATTCGGGCGTCGTCAGCACCAGCGCGGCGCGCGCGTCTTTGGCGATGGCCTCCAGTCGTTGGGCCGAACGATTCATCCCCGGTGGGTTGGTGGGGATGGGGATGATGCCCGCGTACAGGCAGGCGTACATCGAGACAATGAACTCGAGGCTGGTCGGATAGACCAGCAGGGCGCGCTGGCCCGGCTCGCCCGCGCTTTGCAGGTACGCGGCCGTCTCGCGTACCGCGCGGTCCAGTTGACTGTACGTCAGGCTCTGGTTCTCCTCCTCTTTCGCGCCGAGCAGCATGTGCGAGAGCCGGTCGGGAGTCTCCTGCGCGCGCCGTTGCAGAATCTCCACAGGGTTGATGAAGGGATATTCCATTTGCGCCTCTTACTGTGCCGCCAGACCCGCGAGGATCTTGTCGGTGATCTGTTCCACCGTATCCATGTTTTCCACGGTCAGATCGGGGTCGGGGATATAGTAGTTGAATTCCGTCTCGATGAACACGCCCACCTGCGCCATCGCGAACGAATCGATCAACCCGCTGGAAAAGAGCGGCTCGTCATCTTTCAGTGGGTAATCCGGGTTCTTGAGCAGTTCCTTCAACGTGAATGCCCGGACTTTTTGCAGGATTTCGTTTCGATCCATGGGGGGAACTCCTTGATTTTGTAGGGCGAGATATTATCTCGCCTTACGGATACACAAACACGGGCGGCGCGCTTTGCAACTGGCCAATGACGATCACCGCCAGTGGGATGATGGCAATGAACAAGGTCTGCGACCAGGCCGGCCACTTGATGAAAACGGTCTCATCGTTGCTTCGAGATTGGAGCCAGTCCATCAGCAGGGACAGGAGGAGGATCGCCAGCGGGCGCAGGTCGAACATTTGCCCGTCCCAGCCGTTGACCAGTTGAACGAAGAAAACCCGTGTCTGTTTCAAGTCTAGCACAAAGGGGACGGTGGCGGCGGCCATCAGCGCGGCCAGCCAGATTTTGGAACTCATCCTGCGCCAGGGCGGGATGGACGCCGCGGCCAGCGCCGGTCGGGACAACATGCGGACGTTTTCGATCGTGATGTAAACGCCCATCAATGCGCCCCAGACGAGCAGGTTGACTTGTATGCCGCCCTTCGCATTCGTACTGTGCCAAAATCCGCTGATGAGCATGGTGACGAGCGGCGGCACGATCAGGTTCGGGACGTTGGCGCGGCTCGGGTTTCGGCGAAGGAACGCGCGGCTGGCGGGCATGTAGATGTAGTCGCGCAGCCATTGCGAAAGGCTGATGTGCCAGCGTTGCCAGAAATCCGAGAAATCCTTCGAGAAGAACGGGGCGTTGAAGTTGCGCGTCAGTTGGATGCCGAACAACCCGCTGACGCCGCGCACGATGTCGGTGTAGCCCGCGAATTGGTTGTAGAGGTAGAACGTGTACGTGACCAGCGCCCAGAGCAGGACGGGATTCCCGTGAGCGGTGGGATCGCCCAGGGGTACGGCGGGCAGGTACAGGGTCAACATGCCGCCGAGGATGGCGGTGCGGAACAGGCCGACCAGGATCAGGGTCAGGCTGTGGACGATGGCCGCGTTGTCCACTGTCCGCTTTTCCGCCAGTTGCGGCAGGAATTTGCGGGCGCGTTCGAGCGGTCCCGAGATCAGTTTGGGGAACCAGGCCAGATAAAGTGCGAAGTCCACGAAATTGGTCGTGGGTTTGGAGAGGCGCAGGTTGATGTCAATGAGATAGGAGATGCTGTTGAGCGCGTAATAGGACATGCCAATGGGCAGAACGAGGAATGGCATGATGTCCAGCGGGTTGACAACGGTAAAATCTATTTTTTGCTGGAGTATCTTGCCGCCAATCAGGAACCAGAGCATGAACGCCACGTTGATCAGGATGCCCGTCCACAGGATGGCGCGTTTGGCGCGTGTTTTGTGAAGCCAGTGTCCCATGCCAAAGGTGATGGCGCTCAATACGAACAACAACAGGGGATAAAAGGGATGCCAGGTATAGTAATAGAAATACGAGGTTGCCAGGAGGAAAAGGTTTTGCCAGCGGCCCGGCAGGAGGTAATAAACCGCCAGTGTGGCGAGGACGAACGCGAGGAATTTGAGCGAGAGGATTGCCATGTTAATTCCCCTCGCCGGATTGAACGGGTGGAAGCGGACCAATGACTTGCGCGGCCTGTTCGCCCAGCCACCGGCTGAAGACTTCCGCCCCGACGCGGTTCAAGTGATACAGGTCGAACCAGCCTGTCTCGGGGAGGGATAAAGCGGGGTCAAATTTCAGGAAAACGATTCCGTGTTGAGACGCGATGCCCCCCAGCCGCGCGTTGACCTTTTCAATGAACGCCAAAATTTGCTCCCTGTTTGCGCGCGGATTGCCCTTTGGATCCTTCAAATCGAGCAGGGCGGGATGATAAGTCATCTCGACGAGGATTACCTGCGCGCCCGCCTCCTGGCAGAAGGCAATGGTCTCCTCCAGCGCGGACAGATTCCGCTCGGAGACGCCGAAGTTGCCAAATTCCAGCTGGAGGTTTTTAACGAAACCAGTCTCCACTGGCACGGAGGGGTTAAAAGGCTTGTCCGAAAGGGCAAAGCCGCTATCTGCAATTTCCCCGTCCCATTTACGGGCTTCGCGCAGTACTTCTTCATATCTCATGCCATAAGGCGCGGCGTAACTGAGCAGGGTGAGCGCCCGCCAGGCGTAGGAGTTTTCGGTCAGCCAGCCGCCCAGGGTGAATTGGCTGGTCTGGTATTCGAGCCAGTCGTTTTGTTTGAAGCGGTCATCTATTTGGAATTCGCGGCCTTCGGTGTAGTCGAGGAAACTGGTGCCAATCACCACCAGCCTTGGCTTGTATTTCTGGATCAGGATTTTGTTCAGGATGGAGGTCGTCCAGATCTGCGAGCCGGTCACGCCGAAGTTGTAACAGGTGACCTTTTCCCCGCTGGCGGCAGCATAGGCGCTCGCAAAGGCGACTGGGTCCACCTCGCGGAAGGCCTGTGAACTGCCGAAAATAAAACAATCGGGTGCGCCGTTCTCCTGGACGAATTTGTCCAGAATGTTGAGTTGGAGTTCCAGTTGGGTGTGATTGGTTCCGTAAGCCTGGTAGGGGATGCGGGCTTGGATGAACGGGGTGCGCGCAAGCATTTCGCCAACCATGCAGGCCAGCACAAACAAAATCGCCCCGTACAACAACGCGGGGTTACGCGGGCGACTGATCTTTAGGGTAACTCTTTGATCGAATTTTGACAAGAAACTTCCTCCGCCGGACTTTAAGCGTCCCCCATTCTACCCGATTCCAGAGGAAATCGGAGAGCGGAGGAGTCTGCCCAGGTTTGTCGGTGAAATTTTCGTAAGGCAGGTGACATCATCTTTAAGATGATGTCACTTAATAGCCATGCTATAATTCCGTCAAGATGATTCATTCCCTTATCCAAACCAAAAAGAAACAATGGCTTCAATCCGATCAGTGCGCGGTGAAAGGCTTGCTGGCTTATATCCGCCAAAACGGACAATTCCGCGAGGCACAAATCGAAGCCATTGAAACCTACCTGTACCTGAAACTTGCGGGCGGAAACAAGCCGCTTGCCCAATTATTCGCGGAAGGATTTTTCCTGAACGGGGTTGACCTTCGCAATATTGCATTGACCGAATCCGCAAGGAAAACTCTCGAAGGGAATGTCGCGGCGCGGTCTTTGTATCAGTTTTCGCGTTTGCAGGTGAATGGGGATAGACTGCTTCCTGAATTGGAACAAACGATCCTTGCAAACCCTGAAAGCATTGATTACGAAGCCGTGTTCCGCGCAATCTTTCGGGATTTGCATTATGCCGATTACCTGTTCAGCCTGCCAATGGGGGCGGGAAAGACGTTTTTGATTGCGGCGTTTATTTATCTTGACCTGTACTTTGCCCTGCGCGAGCCTGAAAACAAATTATTCGCGCACAATTTCCTTGTGCTTGTGCCTTCGGGTTTGAAATCCTCCATTGCGCCAAGTTTGAAGGATATTGAAAAATTCGACCCTGCATGGGTTTTACCCGAACCTGCGGGAAGCGAAATCAAGCGCATGATTCGCTTTGAAATACTGGACCAGCCGAAATCGGGGAAGAAAAGCAACCGCGCCAGAAACCCGAACGCGCAAAAAGTGAACGCGCTTATCAGCCAGCCCAAACCGATGGGGCTGATCTTTCTGGTCAACGCCGAAAAGGTCATTCTCGAAAAGCTGGGACTCAACCAGCAACTCGAACTGATCGAAAGCGAAAATGGGCAGGCGCGTGCCGCAAACGAATTGCGCTATTTGATTGGGGAAATCCCCCATCTCGGCATTCACATTGACGAAGTGCATCACGCAACGGACGATGAAATCAAGTTGCGCCAGGTGGTGAACAAGTGGAACGCGGGCGGGACGGTCACTTTCGTGTTGGGTTATTCGGGAACGCCGTACCTTTCCAGCCCCGATAAAATCAAAATCAATGACGATGTGGAACTGCGTTTCAAGCACATTACCAACACGGTTTATTATTATCCGCTGACAACGGCCATCCGCGCCTTTTTGAAGAAACCGAAAATCCAGAGCGCAAGCGGATTGAATCCGCTGGAGATCATTCGGCGCGGCGTGGAAGGGTTTTACGCGCAATACGATAAAAAGCATTACGGCGACAAGACCGTCGCCAAACTTGCCATTTACTGCGGTTCGATTGAACGGCTGGAAGAGGAAGTGTATCCATTTCTGCGCGATAAGTTGGAAATTCCCGAAGCGGACATTCTCAAATATCACAAGGGCAACGCGAAATACAAAACGGCAAAAGACGCGGAACTCGAATTCGCTTCGCTGGATACGCCCGTATCCAAAAAGCGCATCATCCTTTTGGTGCAGGTCGGCAAGGAAGGCTGGAACTGCCGTTCGTTAACGGGCGTGGTTCTCGCGCAAAAAGGCGACAGCCCCACGAACATGGTCTTGCAAACCACTTGCCGTTGCTTGCGCCAGGTGGACAAGGGCAAGGATGAAACCGCGTTGATCTGGCTGAACGATGAGAACGTGAAAATCCTGGATAAGCAGTTGAAAGAGGAACAGCATACCAGCGTTCAGGAAATCAACAATTTACAAAGAGGCGGCGATGGTTTGGTCGAGCGTACTTCACGCGCCGAATATTTGAACCTGCCGAAAATTGATTTCTGGCAACTGCGAATCCAATACGAAGATAAAGTTATCACAGACACAGCAAACCCCGATGAGCGATTGAAAGAATTGTTTGCGAATCTGGATGATTACAAAACGGCGGCATTGGTGAAAAGCGGCAAAGTGGCGGCTTTGGCGGAGATTGACTTCGATGAGGCCGAATCCGTTTCTAGTCTCGCGGGAGGAAAGGCGCGTTTCGATTTGTGGATGGCGCAGATCGCCCGCGAGAGTTTCAACACGTTATCCTATTCCGCTTTGCGCGAGCATGAAGTTGCGTTGAGAAAGATGTTCGGGAAAGTCACCGACGGACAAACTTACAACGACCTGTACGATCACGACGCCATTCGCTCTGCAATTCGAGCGCGCTTTGCACCAAAGCGGGATTTGACTGTGAGAGAAGAAGTCATCCCCGAAAAGGCCGAACTATTGCTGGCGGAAAAACTGACGCCCATTCAGGAACATCCCAAACTGTACCCACCCGATTCAGACGTGAAGATCATCCTGGGCGGCGACAAACAAGGCTGGGACGGCGGACGAACCGCGCAGGAACACCAGCGCATGGCCGATGAAATGCGCGCCAAATACGCTGAAATATTCGGTGGGCTGATTCCCTCCATCCCCGACGCTGGACTCGCTGTGCGTTTGAAGGACAAGACCTTTCATTACCTGCCTTATGACTTTCGCCAAAGCGGGTTTGAAAAGGAATTCATCGAGAATTGCTTGATGCTGGTGGATTTCAAAAACAAAAACCTGGAGATTTATTACAACGGCGAACGCGGGTTGACGGGCTTTGTCATCCAATGTTTCAAAAAGAAAAACGGGTTTTGGAAACGCTTGGGTGAGTACACGCCCGATTTCCTCGTCCTCCAGCGCAAAGGGAAGAAGCCGCACAAGGTTTTGATCGTGGAAACCAAAGGCGAGGGTTTTGCCCAAGCGTTCGAGAGCCGCAAGCAATTCATGGAAAAAGACTTTCTGCAGATCAACAAGGACAAATTCGGTTACGAGCGTTTTGATTTTCTTTTCCTGCTTGACGATGAGCCGATTGAAAACACCATCTGGAAACTTTCCGAGAAAATAAAAAAGTTTTTCATTTAAACGTACCGCGACATTCATGTCGCCTTTGGGTTGCGACTTGAATGTCGCGGTACGATTTTTGGAGAAACCATGCCCATTCAATACATCCCTTATTACCCCGAACCCATTCAGGGACAAGCCCTTCTCAATAATTTCACGCGCACGCAACGCGCCTTGAAATACCGCGACAATGACAAGGTATTTACCCGCATCCTGCGCGGACTGCCGCTTTATGAAATGGAAACGATTGAAACCGTTGGCAAAGACCCAAACGGCAATCTCGTCATTCGCGGCGAGTGCGTTTCCGCCTGCGCTTATTTGAAACAGCAAGGCATCAAAGTGGATTTGGTCTACATTGACCCGCCCTTTGCTTCCGGCGCGGATTACGCCAAGAAGATTTACCTGCGCCGCAACCCGAAAGTTGCCAAAGCCATTGAACAAGCCGAGCAGGAAATGGACGACGATGAGCGCGGCTTTGAAGAAAAAATGTATGGCGATATTTGGAACAAGGAAGCTTACCTGAATTGGATGTACGAGAATCTACACGCCATCAAAAGCGTGATGAGCGAGACGGGTAGTATTTATGTGCATCTGGATTGGCACATTGGGCATTATGTCAAGGTGTTAATGGATGAGATTTTTGGGGAGGATAATTTCAGAAATGAAATCATTTGGAAAAGGTCGTCAATTGCCACAAATGTAAGCACACAATGGCGTAATAGTCATGATGTTTTGCTTTTCTATGGAAAAGATGAAGAGGTTGTATTTCATGCTCGGTACACTGAATATTCCGAATCATCCAAAGAGCATTTTAGCAATAAAGATGAAAAGGGGATTTACTCTCTTGTGCCGCTTCTTGGAAGTGGGAGAACCATAAACGGAGAGAGCGGTGTAGTTTGGCATGGTGTAGACCCAAATAAACTTGGCAAAAAAGGAATGCACTGGCTGAAAAAGCCAAGCGTTCTCGAAAAACTTGATCAGGAAGGATTGATTTACTGGCCTAAGAAAAAAGATGGCCTGCCCCGCTTAAAATATTATCTTGATGATTCTAAAGGACGTTATGTAAGTGATGTCTGGGATGACATAACGATAATTAATTCAATGGCAGAAGAAGCATTAGGTTATCCAACTCAAAAACCAGAATCACTTCTCCAGCGCATCATTGAAGCAGGCAGTGACGCTGGCATGGTCGTTGCCGACTTCTTCGGCGGAAGCGGCGTTACCGCAAAAGCCGCGCATGATTTTGGCAGAATATTCATCCATGCCGATGTGGGTATCAACAGTATTCAAACGGCGCGTGACCGTTTAAAAGCGGCCAAGGCATCCTTTGAAATTCTCGAAGTGAAAGACGGCGTGTCGCTTTTTCGCAATCCCGCCCAAACGATGGATAAACTTTATGCCTTGATTCCTGGTTTGGGCAAGGCAGGCGAGTTAAGTAACTTTTGGTCAGGCGGAATTCATGACAGCAAACAGGGCTTGATTCCCGTTTTCCTGCCCAACCTGCTCGACCATACGCAAAAAGTTCTCGATGTGCCTTTGCTCAACCGCATCTTGAACGAAGCCATGCCCGATTTGCCCGATGGCGTCAAACAGGTGGCGGTCTATTACATTGACCTTGAAGACAAAAAGGAACTGGAAACTTTCATTCGGGAATACAATCCCACCGAAATCAAAGTGGACTTGCGCGACTTGAAGGAAGTCCTGCACGAAATCGTCGCGAATGACGAAGTGGAATACAAGGCCAGCGAAGGCAAGGACGGCTTTACCGTTGAATTCACGCGCTTCTATTCCGATAGGCTCGTGCAGAAAATTGACGCCTACAACCAAAAGCGCGGGCTGAATGGGAACGGCAAAGCAAAACAGATTGAAATGGATAAAACCAACGGCGATGAAGACGAAAACGGCAACCATGCGCCATTCAAACCGATTGAAATCAGCGAGAATGGGCTGGAGTTGATTGAGCTTATCAGCCTGGATTGCGCGTCCGCAAAGGGAAAGTGGAACAGCGACAAGGAAATCAAGATTGACAAGAAAGGCTTTGTTATTCGTGACGGCGAAAAGACAAAGGAATTCTGGGATGGAAAAATCATCTGCAAAGAAAAACCTTTGCGCTTGAAGGTGAGGAATATCGCGGGGGATGAAACGGTTGTTGCGCTATAAGATTGCTTCAGGCAGAAAGAGACCGTCCTCCCCGCAATGACGGTGGAAACAGTGAAACCATGAAAGAATCAACCAACAACAAAGCGTACAGTCCCTGCGCTTCGCTTCGGCGGCTGGGATTCTGCGGCGCGCTTCGCGTCGAGCATTTTTCTGGCTTTGAGTTTTTTCTGCCCCCAAGCAGAGTCCACGCCCGCCCCAGCGCCACAGCCCACAGGGCAAGTCCGCGAACGCAAACCGTTGAGCGGCACTCGAGGATTGAGTGAGGATGAACATAAAAATGGAATGCGAACTTAAGGACATCACAGTATATTATGAGTTATTCGGTGAGGGCAGACCAATCATCATGTTACATGGTTGGTCTCTTGACCATCGCTCGATGCAAAGCGATATGGAACCCCTCTTCAGGCATCGCAACGGATGGAAACGCATATATCTTGATTTGCCAGGTCACGGAAGAACACCAGGAAAAGATTGGATTACGAACCAGGACAATATACTAG
>CAYJLS010000006.1:0-63376 GCA_964371065.1 uncultured Anaerolineaceae bacterium
ACCGGCGTCCCCATTCAGGGGATGATATTCGAATCCCCGTGGGGGCACAAAATCGCCGCAAGGCGGTTTTTGTTTTCTACGACCGGCGTCCCCATTCAGGGGATGATATTCGAATCCCCGTGGGGGCACAAAATCGCCGCAAGGCGGTTTTTGTTTTCTACGACCGGCGTCCCCATTCAGGGGATGATATTCGAATCCCCGTGGGGGCACAAAATCGGTCATCCGAATCTTTTAATTGAATCCTGCCGCAGGATGGACGAGAGAACAAGACCTGCTGAAAGTATCTACCCTATTTCGCCAAATACTCCTCCAGTCTCCCCTTCACCCCCTCCCACTCCGAATCCAAAATACTATAGAACACCGAATGGCGGATCGTGCCATCCGGCAGGATCATGTGATTGCGGAGCACGCCCTCCTTCACGCCGCCAAAATGGGTTTATACTACGCTTAAGCAATGCCCCGTTCCCCCTACGGTGATGCTTCGCGACCCACAGGGCGCTTCGCGGACGCAAACCGTTGGTGTATACTCGCAGCATAAGTAGGATACGCAAATTGCACAAGTTGCAAAGGATGTAAATGAGATGACTACAGACAAGCAGAAAGAAGCAGCGAAGGAAAACATCAAGAAAGCGCAACAGAGATGGCAGGAAATGACGCCTCGGGAACACGCTTTAGCTCAGCCTGAAGGAAGAAAGCGGGCAAAACCAGGCACGAAAGGGGAAGGCGACTATTTCCGAATTGTTGTACGACCAAAAGAGGAATTCACCACGTTTCGCTATCAGGATGTTGGTGAAAAGGGACATATTCTACGTCTGGCTGGTAAAAGGAGCAGTGGGTCCTGGGATACGCAAGTATGGCTTATCGGCAAAGAGGATGCCCATATTGAAGGCGATACATTAGTTGCCGATAACGAGGATGCCAGAAGGGTAATCGAAGCCCTGGGATCAAAGCCCAAACATGTTAAGGGAGACATATTTGAGGCGAAAGACAGGCCCAATGTTCCTGAGAGTAAAAAGCCAACAGAGGCACAACAGAGAGCCAGGCTCGAAAATATAAAAAAAGCCCAGCAAGTTCGTCGGACACGCACAGCAAAGAAAGAGTAAGTCTCACACGCGAATGTCTGCGCCAGCGATGATAATACTGATGGCGATTACCTTGGATGTGATCGTCATCTTTTCATTTCGCCAAATAGTCATCCAGTCTCCTCTTCACCCCCTCCCACTCCGAATCCAAAATACTATAAAACACCGAATGGCGGATCGTGCCATCCGGCAGGATCATGTGATTGCGAAGCACGCCCTCCTTCACGCCGCCAATCCGCTCGATGGCTTTTTGCGAGCGCAAGTTGCGCGAGTCGGTCTTGAGTTGCACGCGGATCGCGCCCAATGATTCAAAGGCGTACTTGAGCAGGAGGTACTTGCACTCGGTGTTAACCGCCGTACGCTGGAACTCGCTCCCGTACCACGTGCCGCCGATCTCCAGTCCGCGATCGTTTGGCATAATGTTCAGATAACGCGTCGCACCCGCCACGCGTCCCGAAGCCAGATGGACGACGACAAAGGGAATATCCTGTTTGCGCGAGAGAATGTCCAAAACCCAGTTCCGCATATCGGCTTCGGTTTTCATACCGCCATACAGCATGAAATGCCAGAAGTCCTGTCCCACGCCAATCTCCGTCAGCGCAGGGATGTGCGCCTCGGTCATCGGCTCGAGGCGGACGTGTTTTCCAATCAGGGTTACGGGTTTTACATCCATGTCATTCCTCGCTACTGCGTATTACGTATTGCGTAACCAATCACTTTCGGGTTTGTCCTGCGAAGGGAGATAGGGCATTTTGGGGCCAGTAATTCCCAGCAATTCAGACAGCGCGGCGCGCATGGCGGTGCGGTCGTCCCAGGGATATTCGACATTGCCGAAGCACATGGACTGCTCATGGCCTTTTCCGCACGACAGGAGGATGTCACCGGGACGCGCCATCCTGACTGCGAAGCGGATCGCCTCGCCCCGATCGGGGACGCGCCAGAAGGACTCGCCCTCGCGTCCGCCCCTGGACCTCGCGCCTGCCGCCATCTCCTCGAGGATTCCCGCCAACGATTCGGTGCGCGGGTCCTCGGCAGTCAGCACGGACAGGTCCGCGTACTCTGCCGCGATCTCGGCCATCATGCAACGTTTCTCCTTGTCGCGCAGTCCCGCCGAACCAAACACAACGATGATGCGCCCCTCTCCCCCCTCTCCCGTAATCGGGAGAGGGGCCGGGGGTGAGGGCAGCATCTCTCGTGCCGCGTCCAAAGTGACCTTCAACGCATTCGGCGTGTGGGCAAAATCCACGATGGCGGTGAAGGGCTGGCCCAGGTCAATGCGCTCCATGCGCCCGGGGATGCCCTCCAGCGAGGCGATGCCGCGCGCCGCGACTTCGGGATCAATGCCGATTCCGTAGACCGAGGCGGTCAACGCGGCGAGACAGTTCGAGACGTTGTACGCGCCCACCAGCGGACTGGCCACATCCACGCAAAAATCCTGCGAGGCGGCGGTAAACCGGATGCCGGACGGGAAGTAATGAACTGCCTCGGCGCGGACATCTGCCGAATCTTGCAGGCCATAATTTAACTTCTTCGTTTTGATGAAGCCATCCAGAAATTCAAACGAGCGGTCGTCGCGATTAATGACCGCCAAACGCGGGTTACCGTGCGGCTTGGGCAGGGTCTTTTCCAAACTCTCGAACAGTCTTGCTTTGGCGGCGCGATAATTTTCGTAACTGCCATGCTCGTTCATGTGCTCGTGCGTGATATTGGTCACCACGCCCACGTCAAACTCACAGGCGTCCACGCGGTGCTGCGCCCAGCCATGCGAGGTGGTTTCCAGCACGACATGCGTCAGCCCCGCGTCCACCATTCTGGCGAGATAACCCTGCACGTCATGCGCATCGGGCGTGGTGACGTGGAAGCCCGTGTCCAGCGTCTCGTCCCCGATCACGGCGTTGACGGTGGAGACCATGCCCGCCTTGATACCCGCCGCCAGCAGGATTTTGTAGATCAGGTTGGTGGTGGTGGTCTTGCCGTCCGTGCCGGTGACGCCGATGACCGTCAGGCGGCGCGCCGGCCAATCGTAAAACGCGGCCGCCAAAAAGGTCAGGGCTTGACGCGAGGATTCGAGGCAGATGTAGGTCAAATTACCAATTTGACCTGTCTCCCGCAAATTGGCAATTTGCGCTACAGCCTGTTCGCCCACGATGGCGGCCGCGCCGTTCGCGATGGCGTTCGCGATATAGTCGTGCCCGTCAGACGATCCGCCCTTCAGCGCCACAAAGAGGTTTCCGGGTTTCACCGCGCGGCTGTCTATGGCAATGCCCGTGATGGGAATGTCGGGAATATCCGCTGGGTGCGGAAAAGGGAAATCCACGAAGAGTTGCGAGAGTGGTTTTGTCATTTGTTTACGTGCGTGCCTGTGTACTGAAACGAAAAGAGGGCTTTGGCAATTTTACCAAAGCCCTCCTGAAACGACTGAAGTCGTCACTACGTGGTCTATTTCAAGTTCGAGCGCAAACCTTCGAGCTGGCCCGCGACGGAACCGTCCATCACCTTGTCGCCGACCTTGATGACGAGGCCGCCCAGGATGGACGGGTCGACGCGGAAGGCAATGGCCTGCGCGCCGACTTTGGCGAGCAAGTCCTTCTTGAGGATGGCTTCCTCGTCCGCGGTGAGCGGGAGCGCGCTGGTGACTTCGGCGGATTCGCCCTTGAAGTCCGCGTCGTCGAGAACGATGACTTTGCCCGATTTGACGCCCGAGAAGAATTCTCCGAGCAGGGCGTGTTGGCGTTTTTCGTCGAGCGATGCGCCGATCAGTTTTTGCGCGGCGGCGATGGAGAGCGCCGCCACCTGTCCGCGCAGGTCGCCGAGAATGCGGTTGCGCTCGCCCTCGACCTCGGCCAGCGCGGACTCGCGCGCCTTGGCGGCTTCGGCTTCGGCGGCGGATTTGACATCCTTCGCGGCAACGGTGGCGCGGTCGGTGGCTTCGCGGACGATTTTGCCCGCTTCGGCCTGCGCGTCAGCCAGCACTTTGGCGGCTTCTTTTTCGGCGTTGGCGCGCGCATCCGCGGCCACGCGCGCGTCTTCGAGTCCCTGCGCGAGAGCCTGGCGGCGCTTTTCGAGCAGGCCCATGATCGGGCCCACGATCCACTTGGAGATCACCACGTAGGCGATGACCAGGTTAACAATCTGGATGAGCAGAAATCCGGGGTTAATACCCAATGCTTCCATAATAGCCTCCTCTTTCTAATCGCTACGCGACTGGAACCGGAATGGCAAACAGGATCAGCAGGGCAACCACCAGGCAATAGATGGCGACGGCTTCGGCAAAGGCGATGCCGAGGATCATGTTGGTCTGAATGATGCCGGTGGCATCGGGATTGCGTCCCATTGCCTGCACTGCGCCGCCGGAAACGATACCGATGCCCGCGCCCGCGCCAATCGCGCCGATCATAGCCAGACCAGCCCCAATCAGTTTGCCAAGGATATAAGCAGCAGATACGTCCATAAGAACCTCCGTGTATTTTTCGGGCGGGGGAACCGCCGCCAAGAATAGGGTGTTTCCCGGGCTACTCGCCCGAAGAGTTATGCGTGCGCTTCTTCGTGATGTTCGCCGCCGTGGCCCTGGGTGGCTTGCGCCATGAAGGTTGTTGCCAGAAGGCCGAACACAAAGGCCTGGATTGCGCCCACGAAGAATTCGAGCAGGTAGAATATGGATTGCGCGAACACCGGCACAAGTGAGCCGATGACGAACAACAGAACCGAACCGGCAAAGATGTTCCCGAAAAGACGGAAGGCAAACGAGAGCACCTTCGAAAATTCGGAAACGATCTCAAGCAGGCCTACGCCAAAATCAATCACACCAAAAATCGGCTTGGAAAACATCGTGCCGGTGTTCCAGAACTTGGTAAAGTATGCCATGCCCTGAGAGCGAATGCCAAAGACCTGGATCATCACCACGACCACCAGCGCAATCGCGAGGGTAAAGTTCAGGTCGGTGGAAACAACGCGCAGGTAGGGGATGAATTCCACCGCTTCGTGCGCCTCGCCTTCCGCTTTGAAGATGCCGGTGAAGGGACCCACCGGCCCGGCAACGTACTCGCCATGCGCGGCGGGTTCGACGCGGCCAATCGTTTCGACGCCGGGCAGCAATTCCATCCAGTTGGCAACCAGCACCAACAACATGATGGTAACGAACCAGGGGAAAATGGATTTCGCCCACTTGCCCGCCGTGCCTTCGGTCATGCCATACAGCATGTCCACCAGGGCTTCCACCGCGCTGGAAATGCCGGTAAGGATTTGTTTGCCGCTGGCGACCGCCCGCTTGACTCCCAACGCGATGCCAAAGACGATGAGGTCTACAAAGAACAGGGCAATCAACGTATTGGTGATGGGAAAGCCGCCAAGATGGAACACCGTCTCTGCCGGGAGAAACACTGCGGGCATGATGTACGGAATCTTGGCTACATAAAACAGGTATATGCCGACCAGGATTGCGGCCAGCACGACCCAGCGTCCCCACACTTTCTGTTTTGGTTTTTCAGCCACAATTACAGTCCTCCTTCGGAAGGAATTTCGGAGTTTTGTTGGTTGTCAGATTTCAGCCGTTTCGTCGCAGAGCGCACGATGACAAAGAGCGCGACGATGGAAATCGGCATACTGCCAACGATAAAAAGAATGGTAAACAGTGGACTTGATTCAAACGTGCGGTCGAGCCACAATCCCACAAACAACGCGCCGAGAATGATGACCGGGGTAAAGCACCCCACCTGGGCAACGACTGCCGTCAATGTCGCGTTGAAAATTTTATTCGCTTGTTGAGGAACACCCGGCGCAACTTGACTCATGGTTGCGGATTATATCACAAGAGAAAATTTCGGTTCATCGGGAATTGGCGTGGTGTACCGTCAGTTCTGGCGGCAGTTGCACTGCCGCCCCCCAGCAGTGCAACTGCTGGCGCAACAACCCCGGCGATTCCCAGAGAGCCAAAATTTCATAAACCAGGTTTCCGCCGAAGGCGAGAAACCTGGTTTATGAAATTGGCTAAAACAAATTCAACGCGCCCGCGGCGGCCATGTTGAACCACGGCGCGAAGAGCGTACCGATCAGGATGACGCCCAGCGCCAGAACCGTCAGCGCGAGGGCATACGGACGCGAAATCTGGAACGGCTGATTCTCGGTCGCTTCATCGCGGAACAGGTAGACGTGCTTCAACACGATCAGGTAGTAGTAAAGCCCGATGATCGAATTGAGGATGCCGACCACCGCCAGCCAGATAAGTCCGGCCTTGATGGCCGCGGCGAATACCAGGACTTTGGCGATGAATCCGCCAAACGGTGGCATGCCCGCCAGGGACAGGAAGGCAATCAACATCGCGAACGCCAGCCACGGATGGCGGCGGCTGAGACCATTGTAGGCGGGGATGTCGTCCGAGCCAGACACGCGGAAGAAGGTCATCACGATCCCGAAGGCCAGCAGGTTGGTCAGGATGTAAGCCACGAGGTAGAAGATCACGCTGGTCACACCGAGCGGGGAAAGCGTAGCATCCCTCATGTAAATCGCGGCGACACCGATCAAAATATAGCCCGCATGCGCGATGGACGAGTACGCCAGCATACGCTTGATGTTTTTCTGGCCGATGGCGAGCAGGTTGCCGAGGGTCATCGTCGCCACAGAGAGCACGGCAAAGAGCAGCGACCAGGCCTGCGCGTCCAGCGGGAAGGCAACCAGGAACAGCCGCAACAGGACGGAGAAGCCCGCGGCCTTCGAGACGGTGGACAGGAAGCCCGACACGGGAGTGGGCGCGCCCTCGTACACGTCTGGCGCCCAAAAGTGGAACGGAACGATCGAGACCTTGAAGCCGATGCCCACGATGACCAGGAAGGTCACGCCGAGAACGAGGCCGAGCGGCAGGGCATTGGCCTGGATCATGCCCGCCAGCGCGTAGATGTCGGTTGTGCCGGTGAAACCGTAGAGCAGGCTGAAACCGTAGAGCATGACGGTGGAGGTCAGCGCGCCGAAGAGCAGGTACTTGAATCCCGCTTCGGTGGACTTATCGTCCGTGCGCAGGAAACCAGCCAAAACGTAGAGCGGGATCGAGGTCGTCTCGATGGCGAGGTAGAGCATGACCAGGTTAGCGGAGGCCGCCATCAGGTTCATGCCGAGAAGCGAGGCCAGCAGGAGCACGTAGGCTTCGCCGCGCCGGTTCAGCTTTTCCACATCCATCAAAAAGAGGGACGTCACAGCCGCGCCGACGAGGAAAATCATCTTGAAGAAGAAGCCCAGCCAGTCGAAGCGCAACATCCCACCGAGAACGGAGATGGGCGCGGCAGGTTGGGCGAAGAGCAGGCTGAGGACGACCGTGAGCAGAAGCCCTCCGGCGGTCAGCCAGCCGAGCGGGCGGCGGTCTTCCGCTTTCCAGAACGGTTCGAGGATCAGGATGAGGATCGCGAGGGCGAGGATGAAAATCTCAGGGAGAATGGGAGCCAGGGAATTCACTTATACACCTCCCAATTGCAGAAGATCCAGGATGTGTTGCACGCCCGTTTGTACCATCGGCGCCATGATGAAGGGGAACAAGCCGATGCCGACCATGAAGGAACACAATAGGCCGATGGCGGTCTTGTCGAGCATGGTCAGCGGGCGGATGTGGCCTTCGAGATTGGCGGGCATTTCCGCGAAGAAGACCTTGCGGATGGCGATCATAATATAGGCCGCGGTGATGATGATGGAAATGGCGGCGATGACCGCCACCAGCCATTGCCGGCCCCACACGCCCATGAAGATGGGGAACTCGGCCACGAAGCCGGAGAAGCCAGGCATGCCCATCCCCACCAGGCCGCCGATGATGAAGCCAACTCCCGCCCACGGCAGGGGTTTCATCATGCCGCCCAGTTCGGGGATTTGGCGAGTGTGCGCCCGGTCGTAGATCATGCCGACGACGGCAAAGAAGAGAGCCGTCATCACGCCGTGCGAAAACATCTGCACGCCCGCGCCGGTGAGCCCGTTGCGGTTGAGGGTGGAGATGCCGAGCATCACCAGTCCCATGTGCGAGACAGACGAAAAACCGATGATGTATTTCAGGTCGGGTTGAACGAAAGCGATGAACGCGCCATAGACGACCGCGATGGCGCCAAAGGTCATCACGACCCACGACCAGTGTTGCGCGCCCTGCGGCAGGAGCATGACGCCGACGCGCAGGGCCGCGAACGCGCCCAGTTTCATCAGCACGCCCGCGTGGAACATGGAGACAGCGGTCGGCGCGGCCACGTGGCCGTCCGGCGACCAGTTGTGGAAGGGCCAGATGCCGCCCAAAACTGCGAAGCCGAAAAAGGTCGGCAGAAACCACATGTTTTGGAATGACTGGGAAAAATTTGCCGTTTCCAGCAGGCGCATATCAAAGGAATTGAAACCCGCTTCGTAGTACATCGCCAGCGCGCCGATGAGAGAGACCACCGAACCGATGAACAGGTACAGGGTCAGTTTCATGGCGGCATATTCGCGCGTCTTGACCCAACCCCAGATGGCGATCAGCAGGTACATCGGGAAGACGGCGATCTCGTAGAAGAAGAACAACATGAACAGGTCGAGCGAGGCGAAGACGCCGAACACGCCCGAAGCCAGGATGAACAGGAAGGCGAAGAATTCGCGTGGGCGGTCCTGGATGCCGGCCGGGGCATGCTCGTCGTCAATGCCCCACGAGATGCACACGCCCGTAAACATGACGATGCCGGTCAGCAGGACGAGCGGCGCGCTGATGCCGTCCACGCCGAAGATCAGGTTCATGCCCAGCGCGGGCAACCAGGCATATTCCTCGACGAACTGGTAGCCCGTCATGCCGTTGACCAGGTACTGGACGTAGACCCAGGCCGAGAGGATGAGAGCGAAGGTCGCCGCGGCCAGCGCCAGGGCACGCGTCTCGTTGCGGCGTTCCGCGGGCATCAACAGGAGCAGCACCGCCGCAACCATGGGAGTAAAGACAATTACACTGAGAACTGGAAAATTCATAATCACCTCATTTAGTTAGGTAGTTTGGTAGTTACGTAGTTTGGTAGTTCAGTCGTCACCCGATCAAGCGACTACGTAACTACGCAACTATTCAACTACATAACTAAAACAACATCATCATCGCTTTGTTGATGACATCCAAAATCCACGCGGGCCAGATGCCGATGACCAGCATCAGCGCCATCAGCGGGGCGATGACAATGATCTCGCGCGTGTTGATCTCGGTCAGTTTGTGCTCGCCGTGCGCCCAATGTTCGTTCAACGGGCCGTGCAGGACATTCTTGATGCCCTTCAAAATGTACGCGCCCGTGAAGAGCAGGCCGAGCATGGCAATCGCGGTGTAGACGGGCAGGATCGGCCAGGCGCCTCGCACCACCAGGAACTCGGAGACGAAGCCGTTCAGTCCAGGCAGGCCGAGCGAGGCCATCGAAGTAAAGAGCAGGATGCCGCCGTAGACCGGGACGAGCGGAAACAATCCGCCGAAATCGTTCAGGTTGCGGGTGTGCGTGCGCTCGTAGATGACGCCGACCAGGAAGAACATGCCCGCCGCGGAAAGTCCGTGGTTGAACATCTGGAGCACCGCGCCGTTCAGGGCGATATGCGCGTCGAGAGTCCCGACCGCTTTGGCGGCCGCGGCGACACCGAGCAGGACGAAGCCCATGTGATTGACCGAGGAGTAAGCGACCAGCCGTTTGAAGTCGGTTTGGCCGTAGGCCGCGAACGCGCCGAAGACGATGGCCGCGACGGCCAGGAAGGCCAGCGCGCTCGCGTAGGTATTGGCTTGTTCGGGGTAAAGCGGAAGCACGAGGCGCAGAAAACCGTACGCGCCCAGTTTGAGCATCACGCCCGCCAGCAACATCGAGCCAGCCGTGGGCGCTTCGGTGTGCGCGTCGGGCAGCCAGGTGTGGAACGGCCAGACGGGGACTTTGACCGCGAAGGCCACCACGAACGCCCAGAAGATGACCGTCTTCACCGACTCAATCGGGAAGCCGAGCAGGGAGCCCGAGGCGGAAGTCCACTTTTCGGTAACGGCGACCAGGTCAAAGGTCCCGAAGAGAACGCCGAGCAGTTGGATGCCGAGCAGGAGGCCCAGCGATCCGCCCATCGTGTAAATCATGAACTTCATCGAGGCGTAGTTCTTATTCGCGCCCCCCCACTGGTTGATCAGGAAATACATCGGGACGAGTTCCACTTCCCAGAAGAGGAAGAAGATCAGCAGGTCGAGCGCCATGAAGACGCCCAGCAAGCCCGTCTCGAGGAAGAGGAACAACATCATGTAGGCTTTGACGCGGTCGCTGATGCTGAACGAGGCCAGGATGGCGAGCGGGGTCAGCAGGGTGGTAAGCAAGACCATCGTCAGGGACAGCCCGTCCACGCCGAGATGCAGGGTCGAGTTGATGGCCGCGTACCAGGTGTATTGCTCCTCGAACTGGTAGCCGATCGCGCCGGACTGGAAGCCGATCCACAAAACGATGGAGAGCGCGAACGGGACGAGGCTCGCCAGCAGCGCCGTCCAGCGAATGAGTTTGGCCTCGTTCTTCGGGAGGAAGAGAATGACCAGCGCCGCGAGGGATGGGAGAAAAAGGATCAGGCTCAGGAGATGGCTGTTGATGAAATTCATGGTTGCTCTCCTTACGCCGCCAGGAAGTAATACAGGATACTGCCGACGACGATGAGCGTGAGCATCGCCGCCAGCATATATTGCTGGATGCGGCCCGTCTGCATCGGACGCAGGTTGCGCCCCGTCCACTTGACGGCATTGCCCGCACCATCGCCGACAAATTCGTTGATGACTTTCAGGTCAATGTAGGTGCGGATCTTGTCGCCCAGCCAGCCCGTGATCTTGCCGAAGGCGTGCAGGATGCCGTCAATCACTCCCTGGTCCATCCACTGGTAGACAAAGGTTTCGGCAAACCAGATGGCAGGCTTGACGAAGAGGAAGTCGTAGAGTTCATCGAAGTACCATTTGTTTTTCAGGACAGGGATTTGCAGTTTGTCTTCGGCGGGCGTCGTGACATTGCGATAGGCCAGCCAGCCGAAGAACAGTCCACCGAGGGCGACGAAGAGCGAGGCCGCCAACGGGACAAAACTGAACGGCGCGGCTTCGGGGATTTCCGCGAGAGTCGAGCCGACGAATTCGTGGAACCAGTTTGGCACGAGTCCGCCGAGGACGGGGAAATGCTCGGGGATGCCGACCCAGCCATAGGTCACGGCAAAGAACGCCAAAACCACGAGCGGCGCGGTCATCGTCCAGGGAGTCTCCTGCGCGTGCTCGGCTTCCTTCGTGCGCGGTTCGCCGAGGAAGGTCAGCGTGATCTGGCGCATGGTGTAGAAGGCGGTCAGGAAAGCCGCGACCGCCAGCGTCACGAAGACCGCCAGGTGGCCGTGACCGAACGCGTCCGCGAGAATTTCATCCTTCGACCAGAAGCCCGCGGTAATGATCGGGAAACCAGAGAGAGCGAAGCCGCCAATAAGAAAGGTCCAGAAGGTGATCGGCATTTTCTTGCGCAGGCCGCCCATGTTGAACATGTCCTGTGGGTTGACCTCGTGATTGCCGGTGTGATACACGCCATGCTCCATGCCGTGAATGACCGAACCGGAGCCGAGGAAGAGCAGGGCTTTAAAGAAAGCGTGCGTGATGAGATGGAACGCGGCCGCCACGTAGGCGCCGACGCCGAGCGCGGCGATCATGAAACCGAGTTGTGAGATGGTCGAGTAGGCCAGCACGCGCTTGATATCGTTTTGCGCCACGGCAATCGTCGCGGCGAAGATGGCGGTGAATGTGCCAATAAAGGCAACGACTGTCATCGTAGTCGGGTCGAGGCTGATGAGCGGGAACATGCGGATGACCATGTAGACGCCCGCCGAGACCATCGTGGCCGCATGGATCATTGCGCTGACGGGGGTTGGGCCCTCCATCGCGTCGGGCAACCAGACGTGCAGAGGCCACTGCGCCGATTTACCAACCGTCCCGATGAAGAGCAGGAGGCCAATCAAGCCCGCCGCGGAAAGTCCGAGGATGGGTGTGGCGGTGGTCGCCAGAACGTGCAGGGTTTCTTCGGTGAAAATTTCGCGGTAGGAAAGCGTGCCCGTCGCGCTGTAAAGGAAGGCAATGCCCAACAGCATGAATACGTCGCCGACGCGGGTGGTCATAAAGGCTTTGATGGCCGCCGCGCGCGCCGAAGGTTTGCCGTACCAGAAACCGATCAGCAGGTACGAACAAAGTCCCATGATCTCCCAGCCGACGAAGAGGGTCAACAGGCTATCCGAGACGACCAGCGTGTACATGCCGAAGGCGAACAGGCCGATGAAGGCAAAGAAGCGCGAGTACATCGGCTCGATGGAAAGAACCAGGTGCTTATGACCGTGTTCATCGGCCACGGTCGCGCCGTGCGGTTGCAGGCCGGCGCGGTCGTGATCGCCCTTCGGCTGGCCGAAGTTGTGGTAGCCGACGCTATAGATGAAAATCATCAGCACCGTCCACGCCACGAAGAACAGCACCGCCGCGCCGAGCGGGTCAATCAGCACGCCGATCTTGAGGAACGTCTCGCCCGTCGGGATCCAGTTGAGGGACGAGGCGAACGGTTCCTTGCCGAGCTCGTGAACGCCCAGCGCGCGCACGAACACGATCATCGAACCCAGCCACGAGAGTCCCGCCGCGCCGATTGCGACGCTGTGGCTCAAAGCCTTGTTCCTGTTCGTGAACAACACGATCAGGAAGAATGCCAGCAAGGGCGGGAGGGGAATTAACCAAATCAACAATTCAGTCGTCATGAAACCTCCAACGTTGAACGTTTAACGTTAAACGCTTTACCATTTCATCAAATCAATCTCGTCGGCCACCACCGTATTGCGTCGGCGATAGACCGAGATGATCAGCGCCAGTCCCACCGCAACTTCCGCGGCCGCGACCGCGAAGACGATGACCGCGAACACCTGCCCGTCCATGCGGGTCGGGTCGTTGTAGCGCCAGAAAGAAACCAGGTTGATATTCACCGCGTTCAGCATCAACTCGATGCCGAGCAGGATGGCGACCGCGTTCCTGCGCGCCAGCACACCGAACAGGCCGACGCTGAACAAGGCCGCGGACAAGATCAAATACCACGAAAGCGGGATCATTATTCCTCCCCTTTCTTTTGGAAAGCGATGTAGACTGCGCCGACGAGCGCGGCCAGCAACAGGACGGACGCGACCTCGAACGGCAGGACGTACGCCTCGGGCAAAACCAACGCCTGCGCCAGCGCCCCGACCGAGTCAAACCCGGACGGGAGGGCGGGCGCGGCCTTCGAGAAGCCGTCCCAACCCCGGAGCAGCCACGTCAGCCCGCCAAACAGGATGGCCGCGATCACCGCCGAGAGTCCCCAGCCCTGATTCAATCCCGCGCCCGTCTCGCTCATCGTGCGGCGCGTCAGCATGACCGCGAAGATGAACAGGATGGCAATCGCGCCGATGTAGACCACCACCTGAATCACGGCGATGAAGCCCGCGTTCAACGTGGCAAACAACACCGCCGCCCCAAACAAGACCACGATCAACCACAGCGCGGCATGGACGAGGTTCTTCGTCGTCACAACCATGAACGCCGAAACCAGCATCACCGCCGCCGTTATCAGAAAAATGATTTGCATTGCTGTCATAACAAATCCTATATTTGCCCATGTAGTGACGACTTTAGTCGTTTGCCCATGTAGTGACGACTTTAGTCGTTTGCCCATGTAGTAGCGACTTTAGTCGTTTGCCCATGTAGTAGCGACTTTAGTCGCCGTGGACGACTGAAGTCGTCACTACATGGCCATTATGCTTCGCGCCTTCCAATTTTTCACGTTCACTGCGAGCGCGTCGGCGCAAAATTTCCAAAGTCACCCAGCCGAACACCACGTTGGACAGGAACATGCCGAGCGCGAAAATCCAGGGCGCGCTCACGCGGAAACCTGCCAACAGCGCGTTCATCAACGCCACGAACATCAACAGCACGAACGAGAACGGGACGAGGAACTTCCAGTTCAAGTCCAGCATTTTGTCAATGCGGATACGCGGCATGGTGTACTTGATCCAGCCGAAGATCCAGTATCCGATGGTGGCCTTAATGAAGAACCACAGCAGGCCAAGCATGGGAACCTGTTCCACCCACGGTCCGCGCCAGCCGCCGAAGAAGAAGGCCGCGATCAGGCCGCCAAAGGTGAAGGTGTGCAGGAGTTCCGCCGCGTAGAACAGGCCAAACTTCATCCCCGAATATTCGATGTGATGACCCGCGATCAACTCGGATTCCGCTTCGGTCAAGTCAAAGGGCGAACGTCCCAATTCCGCCGTCGCGCTGATGAGGAAGAGCAGGAACGCCAGCGGCACAAGCACGATGTACCAAACTTCCTGCGCCTTCACGATCTCGTTGACGCCCATCTTGCCCGATAAAACCGTCGGGATGAGCAAGGCCACCACCATCGGGATCTCATACGAGATCATCACAGCCACCTGGCGGAACGAGCCGAGCAGGGCATACTTGTTATTCGAAGACCAGCCCGCCATGATGATCGAGAGTGTGCCGAGCGAACCGACGCCGATCAGGTACAGCACGCCCACGTTCAAGTCCACGCCGAAGAGGATCGGCGCCAGCGGCAGGACCGCCCACAACAACAGCACCGACATCATCATGATTACCGGCGCGAGATTGAACACCACCTTGTCCACGCCGACGGGATAGATGTTTTCCTTGATGATCAGTTTGATGATGTCCGCGAATGGCTGGATCAAGCCGAACGGTCCAACGCGGTTCGGGCCGATGCGGTCCTGGAAGCGCGCCACGATCTTGCGCTCCGTCCAGACCAGGAAGATGTCCAACACCATCACGACCGTGATCAACAGGAGGATGCCGATGAACGCTGTCAGCACGTGCGCCGCGTCGGCGTTCATGCCCCAGCCCGTGAACACGCTAGTCAGCCAATCTCCTGCGGCTTGTACGGGGTTGCTCCAAAAGTCCATACGTTGCTCCTAGATACCCTACCCACCCCCTCTCCCGTAATCGGGAGAGGGCCGGGGTGAGGGCAGTGTTTACACAAAGAAAAGGCTGAAAAGAAAAATCCTTTCAGCCTTCCATTTTAGTTTAAAAAACCTACGCCCATTCCAGCATCCCCTTGCGCCAGGCATATACGAGACCCGCCATGAGGATCCCAATGAAAACAATGCCCTCCAGCACGGCAAACAGTCCCAATTGGTTCAGCGAGATCGCCCACGGGAACAGGAACACGGTCTCCACATCGAAGACCAAAAAAACCAGCGCAAAAATATAATACTGCGCCTTGAACTGCACCCAGTTTTCCCCAACCGTTTCGATGCCGCACTCGTACGTGCTTTCTTTGATCGGATTGGACTTGCGTGGGGACAAAATCGCCGAAATAATGATCGCCGCCGCAGGGATCAGCGCGCCCACGATCAGAAACAAGCCAATATAAATCCACTCGGTTTGCATGGTCGCTCCAAAAAAAAATTTTCGGACTGCAAAGTCTTCGCGAAGCACGCTGTAAGCGCCAGACTTTGCAACAATCCAACGTCTGTCCCTTTGCAGGGTGCTTCGCGAAGACGTTGGACTCCCCTAAAAGAACGGGCAAATTGTACCATGAGGCGCAATCACAATATATGAACGCATGTCAATTTTTAGGGTGATATTCGTCATGTATTTCCGTAACGCAAGATATTATCTTGCGCTACTTTCGTAAGGCGCGACGCGTTCTCAGAAACGGAAATCCCAGCCACAACCCGAACAGCGACCCGACAACCCCCATCGCCCGCGCCTGACTCCCCGTCCGCCCCAAAACGGACCGCGAGCGGATCGCCACCAACTGGGCGGATACTGCCCCACGCGTCTCCTCCCCACCCCCCTTCGGGACGAGTCGCAGGTACAGCCAGGCCGTGCCGCGCAACACCCCCTCCTCACGCGGATTCACCTCCCAATAAAACGTGGCCGCGCCTCCCTCCCCCAGCGCCGTGCTGACCACATCCGCGGGGCGCACATCCGTAAACGGCAAGTCCAGCCGCGCCTCCACAATCACGTTGTACTCTTCATACAAACTGGCATCTCCCGCCTCCCCGTCTGCGGACAAGTTCAGCTCGACGATCTGCGAATCTCCCGCGCGCATCACCGGCGAAAACTCCAGGCGGATCGTCCGCGCCTCGGGCAGGGACGGCATCCCCGGCGCGGGCAGAAGCGGAAGGACAACCGTCTCGCGGCGCGGCGGCCAGAATCCCCAAAACAGCAAAGGCAGGGAGACCAAAAGAAAAACAAACGCAAGCATCAACCGAATTTTGATCTTCATCTTTCATCTTTCATCTTTCATCTTTCGTTTTCCCCCGGCCTCCAATGATATTCCACATCCGGCTCGGATTCCGGCGCGGGGCTGACGCCAAATCGCATCGCCACAAAACCGTTCTTCTCATAAAAAGCGCGGCCGTTGGTGTTGACCTGAAACGTGTACAGCCAGGCGTGTTCGGGAGAAAGTCGCTTGGCATGATCGAGCAAATCCCCAAAATACGCGCGGTCATCTTCGAAGGTGTGACCCTTCGCGCGCTGAAAATCCGGGAACGCCAATTCCCGCGCCGCGCGCCACAAACACGTCACGGCCTCGAAATCATCGAGTGTGTAGGGGCGGATGACCATTTCGGAATTGTACTTTGAAAAGCGCAGCGCGCCAGGCTTCTTGGAGAAGCCTGGTTTCTGGTATAAAGACCCCATGCGACTCACCCCTCGCTTTTCACGCGATGCAAGCGTGACCCCAACCTCCAACGGCTGGCGGATGGATGTCCCCGCGGGCGACGCGTCTGCGTATCGCTTCGCCCAACTGGACGATTACACCAGCCTCCCGCGCGGACGATTCTCCTCGCGGCCTCCCCTGACCTTGAGCCTGCGCGCGCGTGCCTCGGGCAACTCAATCGCTGGGACGTGGGGCTTCGGGCTGTGGAACGATCCGTTTGGACTGTCGCTGGGTTTCGGTGGGAATCCATTTCGTCTTCCTACTTTGCCAAATGCAATCTGGTTTTTTCACGCCTCGCCGGAGAACTGGCTCTCGTTTAGTGGTCGTTCAAGCCGACCAAATCAGAGAGCGGACTCCGAAGTCTTCGCGAAGCACCCTGTAAGGGCCCGACTTCGGGCAAAATCGGGAGATTTTGCAATCCGCCCCGGCAATGGATTCCTAGCTCAGACCTTTCGCTCACCCAACATCCCTTCGGTCTTTCTGGGACTGGCTGGCATCCCCGCGTTTCCATTCCTGGCTACACGCAGGACGCGAAAGTGGTTGAGGAGACTGGCAGGCTGCGTTGTCCGCGAGGACGGAGTCCGCCTCAGCGTGGACGCGGCCCAATGGCACGTCTACCGCCTCGAGTGGAGTCCGACGCGCTCCGCGTTTTGGGTGGACAACGCGCTCGCGCTGGAAACGTCCGTGAATCCGCGTCCGCCGCTCGGCCTGGTCATCTGGCTGGATAATCAGTTCGCGGCGTTCACGCCTGAGGGAAAGATCGGGTTCGGGGTGTTGGCGGGTGAGGCGGCGTGGCTGGAGGTTGAAGACATCGTGTTGCGTCCCACGGGGAGGCTTCGCGATGTTCCGTAATTAAAAACGGCCCCGATTTCTCGAAGCCGTTTACGAAACACGTTACATCGGCCAATATTTCGCGAGGAAGTCTGTTGCAAAAACGCGCAAAACAGTATCGAGGAGCAGGCCGAGGATGAGCAGGCCGCCGAACATGCGGTTGTGATAAAAGGCAAAGCCCGAGAACCAGGTCGGCCAGCCCGGCCACTCTTTGGGCGGCTCGCTGGGGCGCGGCTTGTTGAGTACGCCCAGCACGAGCAGGGCGCGCTTGCCCGCGAAGAAGACAATGAGCATGATGGGGCTGAAGTAGTGGACAACCACGAGATAGAGGATAACGGCGTAAGTCATGAGGATGGCAAGTTGATTGACGACACGGGCAAACTTTTCGCCGACGCGGACGGGGAAGGTGCCGACGCCTTTTTTCAGGTCATCGTCGCGCTTGTCAATGTGCTTGCCGACGTTGATGCTAGCCACGCTCAAACCAAACGGGATGCCTGCCAGCGCCACGTAGACCAAATTGGCCGGGACGGGTTGTCCCGCGCCGAGGGCGAGCACAAAGTACACGCCCGCGATCATGATCGGCCCCCAGATGAGGAAGATCGCCAGTTCGCCGAGCGCCCAGTATTTCAGCGGCCAGGTGTAGAACAGCAGGACCAGCGCGCCGAAGATGAACAGTCCCATCACGGTGGGATTCCAGCCCGTGTATAGCAAGGCATAGAAGCCGCCCAGCGTGGCGATCACACCGCTGGCGATGAACCATTGGATCTGCTGGGGCTTGGTCCAGAATCCCTGCACGAGCGGATGGACGCCGTATTGGGTGCGGAAGTAGTTATCTTTGTCTATGCCGCGGCTGAAATCGGTGTAGTCGTTGAGCAGGTTGTTGGCGCCGTGCGCGATGAACAGGCTGACGGTCAGCACGAGGAACGGCCCCCACGAGAAGAACCCGTCGCGCCAGGCGAGCAGTCCTGCGATGATGCAGGAATAGATGGTAACAGTGGTGACGGCGGAACGTGTGGCGATCAGCCACTTGGACACGACATCGAGGGTGTCCCATTCCTTTTTGTCGTCCATTTTGATGAGCTGCCAGATGGCAGTGCGCCACATGGCGAAATTGATGTGCATGTTTCTCTCCTTTCGTTGGCACTTCCTGCGGCGAATCCCGCATTCCCAAATCTCTCACCTCGCAGGATTATACAGCGCGTTCATCCAAATATCAGGAGGGACTTTGGTAAAATTAGACTTATGTCATCCAATTTTGAGGTCCTCAGAGAGCATTCGTCATGTCTGAAATAAAACGGGAATATATCCCTGCCCTGAGTTTCAGGGTGTTGACGCCTTTTTATGATTTCATCCAAAGATGGGTCGTGCGCGACGTCCGCTATAAAACACGTCTGATCGAACAGGCAGATATCCAGCCGGGCCATCGCGTCCTGGACCTGGGCTGTGGCACTGGCACACTCGCGATCATGATCAAGCAGGCGCAACCAAACGCAGAAGTGGTTGGGCTGGACGCAGACCCGGACATGCTGAAGGTGGCGCGTTATAAATCGGAAAAGGAAAAGGCCGTCGTCAAGTTCGATACAGGAATGACCTTCGAACTCCCCTACCCCGATAATTCCTTCGACCGCGTGCTTTCGAGCATCATGATCCATCACCTTAAAACACCGGACAAGGAACGAACTGCGCGTGAGGTCTATCGCGTTCTCAAACCCGGCGGTCAATTGCACATCATAGACTTCGGCAAACCCGTCACATCCTATGGAAAACTACTGGGGCCGTTCCTACATAATTTCGAGGAAGCCAACGATAACATTGACGGACGCCTGCCGGAAATTTTTGAGGCGCCCGGCTTAAAGATGCAGGTGTTGGAGAATTTCTGGACATTCTTCGGCGATCTCGCCTTCCTGAGCGGCGAGAAGCCTGCGGAGTAACAGCGCGGAAACAACAGGAGAGCAGAATGGATCGAATTGAGTCAACTACAAGAGCAGCGAGATCGGTTGAGGACATCTTTAGCTTCCTGAGTGTCGCTGACAACCACGCTCGATTCATACCCAATATGGCGGAGTTCAAGCAGGCTTCGGCAGGTGCATTTGGGCAGGTCGGCGCGACCGCGCGGGGATTGCTCCGTTATTTGGGAATAATCAACATCAAAGTGACCTATGAAATCATCGAGTATGAGCCGAATCACAGGCTTGCCATGAAAGGCAAAATGGGGCCCATCCTCTTCAAAGATGGGTACGATCTCGCACTGACTGAAAATGGCACACTAATCAAATTCTGGGTCGAATTGAACCCGACGGGCTGGACAACCATTTTCCGCCCGTTTGCTAGATTGATTGGGCGAATCCACGCCATGGAAACGCTCGCGAAATTGAAAAACGTACTGGAAACGGGAGGCAGGTAAACACCTCAACCATGGCGATTGATCTTTCCCAACCCTTTACCAATCCGATCACGCGCGAAACCTTTCGATGCCTGGCCTCCACCGAAGAGGCCTACGTCATGGAATGGACTGCTCAACCGGGCGGCTACGTCCCTTTCGAGCACATCCACACTCATCAGGATGAAATCTTTCACATCAAGCAAGGCGAAATGCGCGCTAAGATCGGTGGAAGGGAACAGATCGGCAAAACTGGAGACACGGTTTGCGTGCCGCGCGGCGTGAGGCATATCGCTTTCAACGACCACCCCGAAATGCTGATCTGCATTGTGGAATACAAGCCCGGACTCGATCACTACAAGACTATGCAATGCTTTGCAGGGCTCACCCTCGATAACGATCTTGACAAAAGAGGACTGATAAACATTCCAAAAATCATGTACTTGTTGAGAAGAATCAACGCCCGGTCCCTGCCGCGCCCCGCCTTTCTCCCGGAGTGGATGTTCCGATGGGGCATGAATGTCTTTTATGGGATTGGAGCGATCCTGGGCTGGGAAAGACTGTACAGGAAATACACTGGCTGAGACTTGGCGCAATTTTTCTTCAGAAAAGGAGTGAGAGAATGAGTGTTAATTTCAAGATATGGGTCACCGCGCTTCAACGGCCTGTCAAAATGAGCGAAAAAAAAGATTGGGACGCATTGGACCTGGTTTCCAAATGGCTGATCTCCACCCGGGCGACAGTCACGCAACTGACCCTGCTCGCTGGCGTGATCGCCGGCCTGCTTGCCCTGCGTGGCGGCCATTTCGACTTGTGGCCCTGGCTGGCAATGACCCTGGGTGTGTATTTCGCCCACTCATCGGAAAACCTGATCAACGACTACATTGATTTCACGCGCGGCATTGACGAGGATAATTATTATCGCTCGCAATATGGCATCCATCCGCTGGTGCATCAGTTCTGGACGAGAAAGGATTGGGCGCGTTGGTTCTTCACGGGCGTCATACTTGCGGTGCTCTGCGGCGTGTTCGTTTTAGTGTACACCAACTTCTCCCCCATCGTGATCGGCCTGTTCATTTTCGGCGCCGCCATTCTCCCAACTTATGCCTGGCCCCTCAAATACTGGGGGTTAGGCGAACTGCTCATTTACGTGAACTGGGGCATGGTGCTGATCCCTGGCATTTACTCCGTGTTGGCTGGCGAAATCCCTTCCAATCTGCTGAACATCGTCCTGGCAGGCATGGCGTTCGGCTTTGGATTCGGCAGTTTCAACTGGGGCAAGCACATTGACAAGATCGAAGCGGACAAGAAGAAGGGCGTGGGGACACTTCCCGTTCGTCTGGGTGAATCTGCCGCACGCATGTTCAATATCTTCACCATTCTTTTATCGTACGCGCTTGTGCTCTATCTGATCTTCGTTGTTCACTTCTTTACACCGACTGTCCTGCTGGTCTTCCTCGCCGCAGGACGCGGATGGAACGTCATCAAATTACTGAGTCAGCCGCGCCCGAAGGAAGCGCCCGCGGGCTTTGAATTGTGGCCGCGCTGGTTCTCCACACCGCAGTTGCGGCATATCCGCCTGTTTGGCGGGTTGTATGTCCTGGGAATCATCCTGGATATCATTTTGCGGATGAACATTCCAGGTTTTTGGCAGTAATGCAGCAAGAAGGATATTTATGAAAATAGCAATCACCGGTGGAACAGGTTTTATTGGCAGGCACCTGGCTCGCGACCTCGTCGAACGCGGACATGAGGTGATCGTCATCGCGCGCGGACTTTACACGCGCAGCGCCCAGCCCATCGAGGGCGCGGCCTTTGTCGCGCTGAATGTCAACGACACGGACAAACTACAAGAGGTCTTTCGCGGCTGTGATGGCGTGGTGCATTGTGCAGGAACCAGCCTTGAGGACGGAGAGCAATCCTTTCAACAATTGCACGTGGACGGGACCCGTTCCGCAACGACTGCCGCCGAACGCGCCGGGGTGAAGAAATTTGTGCTGATCAGTTACCTCAACGTCCGCCCCAATGTGCGCTCCGCCTATCACACCACGAAGTGGGAGGGCGAAGAGATCGTGCGACAGTCGAAACTGAATTACACGATTCTCAAAGCCGGACTCGTGTATGGGCAGGGGGACCATCTCCTGCACAATCTCGGCAACCTGTTCCGCAGGATGCCCGTCTTTGCCGCGGTCGGCTTCGTAGAGAAAACTGTCCGATTGGTGGCTGTCGAGGATCTTGTGACCGTCATCCGCGAATCTTTGCTGGACGAGAGCCGCTTCTCGCGCCAGACTGTGGCTGTTACCGGCCCCGAGGAGTTTCCATTCAGCCAGGCCGCGCGGCGGATCTCCAAAGCGATGGGCAAACCATTCCTCCTCGTTTTGCCTTTCCCTGTCGTTTTTCATCGAATCCTGGCGTGGTTCTCGGAGCGGTTCATGCCAAAGCCGCTGATCACGAAGGCGCAAGTGCAAATGCTGGCGGATGGAATTAGCCAACCCTCGCCTGAGAGCCTGCCTCTGCCCGAGGATCTGATGCCAAAGACTTTATTTTCGGAAGAACAGATTCGGAAGGGATTGACGAAAACATAAGGGCGACCCTTCCTGGTTCATCGAGGATCTTTTCTCGATGGGCGGGTTGCCGCTACTGCATTACAAACAAACTGGAAGGGATTTCAGTCCACGAAAGATGGGATGTTCCTGCCACTTGAGCGTTTCGGTCGCAAGCATGAGATTCGGAAAACGGCGCAGAATGGTTTCAAAGGCAACCTCCGCCTCCAGCCTGACCAGCGGCGCGCCAATACAAAAGTGGATGCCAAGTCCGAAACTAATATGACGCCCTTCGTTGCGGGCGATGTCAAAGCGATCGGGCTCGGTGAAGCGACGCGGATCGCGGTTGGCCGAGCCAAGGATTGTGTTGACCAGGTCGCCTTTGTGGATCATCCTGCCGTTGATTTCTGCGTCTTCGAGGGCAGAACGATAGGTGATTTGCACGGGGTTGTCATAACGGAGCATTTCTTCGATGGCGGAGGAAAGCAGGACAGGCCGATTGCGCAGTCTTTCCTTTTGGTCGGGGTATTGCAGCAATGCCAAAAGCCCATTACCGATCAGATGTGTGGTGGTTTCGTGCCCAGTGCTGAGGAGGATGTTGACGTTGGCGACCAGTTCCTCCTTTGTCAGCGTGGAGGAGGCCCCTCGTTCACGAACCAGTTCTCCCGTCGCGTGAGGCGAGGTGGAGTGATGAGGATCAGGGCAGGATGGCGATCCATCGCCTTCTGAAACGAATAACAGCGCGCTTAATAAATCGTCTCCTGGTTGTTCCCGTCGTTTGCGGCTCAAGTCGCCAACGTACTCGGTCATAGCGGATAAACTTTGCGCAGCGCGCCCCATAAGAGAGGAAGCGTGACGAACGGTGCCGAGAATTGCAAACAGATCATCCGACCATTCTTTGAATTGGCCTCGATCGCGTGTAGGAAGCCCAAGCAGTTCGGCGATGACCATCACCGGCAGGGGATATGCCAGGTCGCGAATAACATCCATTTCGCCTTTGGCCTGGGCGGCATCGAGCAAATCGTTGACTGTTTTCTGAACGTAGGGACGCAAACGTTCCACGCGGCGCGGAGAGAAGGCATGATTCATCAAGCCGCGCACGTGAGTGTGATAAGGCGGGTCTGCGTAGAACATTGTTTTCGAAAATGAGTGATAAACGGGTTGGGCAATTTTTTGTTCGGCTTCCGATAAACGTTGAAAATTGCGCATGAGCCCCTCGGCGCGTGAGAAGCGTTCGTCAGTGTACAAAGAGGCAATCTCGTCGTAGCGAGTAAGTACCCAGAAACCCATTTCTTCATCCCAGTGGATTGGGTCGCGTTCGCGAAGTTGACTGTAGAAAGGATAGGGGTTGGAGCGAATCTGCGGTTGATGCAGGTGTGACAGACTGAGCGTATCAATCTTTGCCGATGACATCGAGTACTCCCGGAAACATACAGGCGAGATTATACTACCTATTTGTGAAATTGGATACAATTTATCCTAATTAGAAAGAATATGATATCAAGAGGGCAGCGATGATTCCCTGCCCTCTCTCGATTTTTTCAGTAAGCAGGATCAGCGCCAGAAATTTTGAGTGAATGGCAGAAGCCGCAAAGCAACGTCGAGCAATAAACCAAACATGAAGAGCGAGCCAAACTTGCGGTTGTTCCAGAACGACATCGGCGCGAAGTACAAAGGCCAGCCGCCCTGCCCATCCGGGAAGTCGGCGGGACGTTCGGCGGGCTTCGGTTTCAGGAAGGCGGGATAGGCCGTCCGCAGGGTGGGGATGGCAAACAGGACAATCGCCATGACGGGCGTGAAAAATTTGATGGCGATGAGGTAGGCAGTGAAAAAGTAGGGCAGGATCATCATCGCCAAAACAGAATAGCGCGCAGCCTTCTCGCCGATGACGACCGGCAGGGTATGGATCTTTTTCTCTTTGTCAATCAGGTATTTGTCAATATGCTTGCCAAAGATGACGGTCGTAACACCGAGAACGTAGGGCAGGCTGGCGAGGACCACGTTCCAGTTCCAGTGATGAGCCAAAACGTAATACCCGCCGCCGATCATCAGCGGTCCCCAAACGATGAGCACGGCCAGTTCGCCAAGCGCGATGTACTTCAACGGCCAGGTGTAAAACAAAACGAAGAACGCGCCCGACCCAAGCAATACCCAGATGACGGGATCGCTGGCATTGATAAAGATAAGAACCAAACCGAACGCGAGCGCCAGCAGGCCAGTCACCGCGAAATAGGTCAGGTGCTGGCGTTTGGTCATCAGGCCGGAGGCCACGGGTTGCGCGCCGTAAATGGTGCGGAAGTAGTTGTCCTTGTCCACGCCGCGCACGAAGTCGGTGTAGTCGTTGAAGATGTTGTTCGAGGCGTGGGCGAGGATCAGGCCGAAGGTCAGGAACAGCCACGGGGTGAGAGCGAACGAACCGTCGCGCCAGGCAAATAGTCCCGCGAGGGCCGCGGAGATAAAGGTCATGATCAGGACGGCGGCGCGGGTCGAGATCAGCCATTTCGAGATGACGTCCAGTTGGTCCCACTCGGCTTTTGAAACTTCGGGGATTACGTTCAGGGCTTTCTTCCACATTGCAAAGTTCATAGAATACTCCTAAAGGGTTGGCTCAGAGAGCCGAAAGTTTTGGTGACAGTTACAACACTGATTATGCCGCGAAGGCACCGAAACTGGGGAAGTGAGATTGGCAGAATTTCGTTTTTACAGAGTCCGAAGTTTCCAGAGTTCGGCGCAAAATCGGGAGATTTTGCAGTCCCAGCGAAAGTTCTGATTGATTTACGTTGAAAGGCTAAACCGCGTTTGGCAAGTTGACTATCGCGTTCTCTCTCACAGAGCATTAGTTGTCTGGACATCGTTGTGTCAGATAACTCAATCATCCAGACATCATATCATAATTTTAATGTGATATTTGTCACCCTTAGCGAGGATGGAAAACAATGGACATTTTGTGAATTATTTCACATAATAAGGATAGCGCTTCCTATATTCCTACACTCCCGCTGAGCGCAAACCGGAGTGATATTCTCCAAACTGAGAGAGGATCCTATGGAAATTGCACCGGACATCAAACCACCCCCCGTCCCCATTCCAAAATTGATCGAAGACCTGACATTGCTGGATGAAGTTTCCAGCCGTACCGCAGGCGTTTCGCGGCTGGAGATGTGCATCCAGTGCGGCTCGTGCGGGGGCTCCTGCCCCCCTGCCGCGGACATGGATCACACGCCGCGCATGTTGTTCGCCATGTTGCGGGCCGGCATGAGACGCGACGCCCTGATGAGCAACACATTTTGGATCTGCGTGTCGTGCTATCACTGCGTGGTGCGCTGTCCGCAAAACGTGCATATCGCGGACGTGATGTACACGCTCAAAGGAATGGCCATCGAAGCCAACCTCTACCAAAATTCAACCGCGCCGGATTTCTCGCAGACCTTCGTGGATATGGTCGAGAACTACGGGCGCGGTTTTGAGTTCGGACTGGCCACGCGGCACTATCTCAAACACTTCCCCCTGCGCCTGCCAGGGATGGTCCCCATGGCATTCGGGATGTTGTCCAAAGAACGCATGACCATCACACCCAAGCGCATCAAAAATATGCCGCAACTCACGGCCATCTTGAATCGCGCTAAAGAACTGGAGGTCAGCCAACATGGATAAATATCTTTTGTATCCAGGTTGTTCGATGGAATCCAGCGCAAAGGCTTATTACGACTCGCTCATTAAAATCGCGCCCGTGATCGGCCTCGAGTTGGAAGAGATCGAAGATTGGAATTGCTGTGGCGCGACCGAGTACCTGGGCATCAGCCTGACGCCCGCCTACTCGCTCATCTCGCGCAACCTTGCACTGGCCGCGAATCAGTCCAATGGAAGCCGCACAGTCGTCGCGCCCTGCTCCGCCTGTTATCTCAACCTCGCCAAAGCGGATTACTACATGCGCGAGCAACCAAAACTCGGGAAGATGGTCAACGAGGCGCTGGCCGCGGGCGGACTTTCCTACACGCCCGGCTCGCTCGACATCCGCCACCTGCTGGACGTGATCGTTTACGACATCGGGCTGGATACCGTCAAAGAGAAGGTTGTGCGCCCGCTGACGGGACTACGCGTCGCGCCATACCTCGGTTGCATGGTGCCGCGGCCGGACTACGAGCATCGCTGGTCCGACCACGAACATCCCGTCGAACTGGATATGCTCCTCAAAGCCCTGGGCGCGGAAGTGATTGACTTCCCGCTCAAGACACACTGTTGCGGCGGCCACATGACCCAGATCGGGCCTGACACCGCGTTCGAGTTAATCCGACGCCTAGTCTCATCCGCCGACCATTACGAAGCGGACCTGATGGCTACGCTCTGCCCGATGTGCCAGTTGAACATTGACGCCTACCAGGGTGAGATGAACCATCACTTCGGCACGAGTTACCACATGCCGATCATCTTCTTCACCCAGTTGATGGGAATCGCCTTCGGCATGAGAGCGCGCGACCTGGGCTTCGGCATGGAACTGGTCAGCGCGAAGAAGGCGTTGAAGAAGGTCGGCGTTGAAGCGCCGGAGACGGTGGAAGTCGCGGCCGCCAAGCCGCGCAAGGGGAACGGATTGCCCATGCCAACACCGCTTCCACGCAGGACTCCGAAGGTGGCAGAGAAAGGTAAGGTGGCGAAATGACCGGCGGTAACGGAAACAAACCTCAAGTCCAGGAAAGAATCGGGGTTTACGTCTGCCACTGCGGTTCGAATATCGCGGGCGTGGTGGACGTCCAGCAAGTGGCCGAGTGGGCCGCGTCCCGCTTGAAAATGCGCGGCGTGGTGATCGGGCGCGATTACAAGTTCATGTGCTCGAGCCTCGGCCAGGAGTTGATCGAGAAGGATATCAAAGAACTGGGGTTGACGCGCGTCGTCGTTGCGGCGTGCTCGCCCCACCTGCACGAAAAGACATTCCGCACCGCCTGCGAGCGCGCGGGACTGAACCCGTTTTTGTGCGAGTTGGTCTCCATCCGCGAGCAGGTTTCGTGGGTGCACACCGACAAGGTGGCCGCGACGCAAAAAGCGCAGGCAGTGGTTTCGGGCGGCGTGGAGCGCGTGCTCCATCACGAAGCACTGGAACCGATGCGCGTGCCGATCCATCCCGCGACGCTGGTCGTGGGCGGAGGCATCGCCGGCATTCAGGCCGCGCTCGAGATCGCGAACGCGGGCTTCCACGTTTATCTCGTGGAGCGCGAACCTTCGATTGGCGGCCACATGGCGCAGTTCGACAAGACCTTTCCGACCCTTGATTGCGCCGCGTGCATTTTGACTCCGAGAATGGTGGAGGCAGGCACGCATCCGCACATTACTTTGTTGACTTACAGCAACGTTGAAAAAGTGGATGGTTACGTCGGTAATTTCTCTGTGACCATTCGCAAGAAGGCGCGCAAAATCAAAACCGAGTTATGCACAGGCTGTGGCATCTGCCAGGAGAAATGCCCGAGGAAAGTTGTTGATGACATTTATGAAGCCGGGCTTGGCTACCGCAAGGCCGTGTACACGCCGTTCGCGCAGGCCGTGCCAAAGTATCCTGTGATGGATGTGGCGAACTGCACGTACTTCGAGAAGGGCACGTGCAAGGCCTGCGAGAAGTTCTGCCCCACCAACGCGATTGACTTCAAACAGGAAGATGAAGTAATCAACGTTGATGTCGGCAACATCATCCTCGCCACGGGCTACGACATCTTCGACGCGCGCAAGGTCAGCAACTATGGATATGGTCGGCTGGCGAATGTGTTCACGTCGCTGGAGATGGAGCGCCTGACCAACGCGGCTGGTCCAACCAACGGTCAGATTGTGTTGCGAGATGGAAAGACCATTCCCAAAGCTGTCGGCGTGGTTCACTGCGTCGGTTCGCGCGACCGCAACTTCAACAACTACTGTTCGGTGATCTGTTGTATGCAGAGTTTGAAGTTCGCGCATCTCGTCCACGAACGCACGGGCGCCATCGTGTACAACTTCTACATTGACATGCGCACGCCGTTCAAGGATTACGATGAGTTCTATCAGCGCGTGATGGAGGAAGGTACGCTCTTCGTGCGCGGCAAAGTGGCCGAAGTGACCGACGCGGCGCGCCTGCCTGGCGAAGAAGGCAAACTCATCATCCAAGTGGAGGATACGCTGGCTGGCAAACAACGCCGCATCCCCGTGGATATGGTTATTCTCTCGGTCGGGCTGGAGCCGCGCAAAGACTCGAAGGAAGTTGCCAAGCAGTTCGGCATCTCCTGCTCGACCAACGGCTGGTTTACTGAACGGCATCCCAAACTCGACCCCGTCGCAACAATGACCGAGGGTATTTACATCGCGGGTTGTGCGCAAGGCCCGAAGGATATCCCTGCCACCGTCGTGCAGGGCGCGGCCGCGGCGGCACGCGTGCTCGGCAAAATCCAGCAAAAGGAAATCGCCCTCGAACCCGTGCGCGCCACGGTCAACGAGGCGCAATGCTCGGGTTGCCGCATCTGCAATGGTTTGTGCCCATTCAACGCCATCCTCTTCCACGAGGACAGCATGGTCTCGGAAATCAATCCCGCGCTCTGCCAGGGTTGCGGGACGTGTGTGGCGGCCTGCCCCGCAGGCGCAATCAGCGGAACGGGATTCAGCAACGAGCAAATCTTCGCACAGATCGAGGGACTACTATTACTCAATGTCGGAGAGGAGGTTCCTGCGTGAGTGGTAATTGGTAAATAGTAAGTGGTAATTACCAATCCCCAATTATCAATTACAAATCCCAAATTACCTCCACAAGGAGAGACACTTATGAATAACGAAACTTTCGAACCCACCATCATCGGCTTCACCTGCAACTGGTGCTCCTATCGCGCCGCAGACCTCGCAGGCACATCCCGAATGAAATATCCGCCGAACATCCGCCTGATCCGCTTGATGTGCTCGGGCCGCCTCGACCCGACCTTCGTCTTCAAAGCCCTCGCCAACGGCGCGGACGGCGTGATGATCACTGGATGTCATCCCGGCGAATGTCACTATCTCGAACAGAATTACAAAGCCTTGAGACGATTCCATTTGATGCGACGCACGCTTCAGGGCCTTGGACTTGAGCCTGCCCGCGTTAAATTGGTTTGGGCCTCCGCCGCGGAGGGAGCCAAATTCGCGCAAGAGGTTACATCGTTCGTTGAAGAGATTCGCGCGCTCGGTCCGCTTCACTGGGGGAAACCCAGTAAGCAGTTATCAGTGATCAGTAATCAGACTGATGACTGGTCACTGGTCACTGATCACTCTCCCAAGGAGGTGCCAGCATGACTGCTAACGCAAAACCCAAATTCGCAATGTATTGGGCGGCCTCCTGCGGCGGCTGTGAAATCGCCGTGTTGAACATCCACGAGAAGATCCTGGATGTGGACGCTAACTTCGAGATCGTCTTCTGGCCTGTGGCGATGGACGCCAAGTACAAGGATGTCGAGGCCATGCCCGACAAGTCCATTTTGCTGACGCTCTTCAACGGCGGCATCCGCAACGACGAGAACGAGCACATCGCCAAACTCCTGCGCGCCAAATCGCAAATCCTGGTCGCGTTCGGTTCGTGCGCCAACGAGGGTTGTATCCCCGGGCTGGCGAACCTGAGCGACTCGCGCGAGATCGTGTCCACCGCATTCAACACCGTCAGCACGGACAACCCGAAGCAAATCTACCCAATGACCTCCTACGATGTGCCGGAGGGTGAAATCCACATTCCGAAAATCCTGCCCGTGCTCAAGACCCTCGACCAGGTGGTGGACGTGGATTACTACATGCCCGGTTGCCCGCCAGAGTCGCACCAGATCGCGGCGGTGATTGACCTTGTAATCCAAGTTCTACAAGGCAAGGCCGAACTGCCGCCGAAGGGAAGCGTCATCGGCGCGGGCAATTCCACCGTCTGCGACGAGTGCAAGCGGGCGCGCAATGTGAAAATGGTGAAATCCTTCGAGCGCATCTGGGGTATCGAAATTGACCCGGAGCTTTGCCTGCTCGAACAGGGAATTCCATGCAACGGCATCGCGACGAGAAGCGGGTGCAATGCTCGCTGTCCAACGGCGGGCGCGCAGTGCATCGGCTGTTACGGCCCCGCCGAGGGAGTCATTGATTACGGCGCGCGGCTGATCTCAGCTTTTGCGTCCGTGATTGACAGCAACGACCCCGAAGAAATTGACCACATCCTCGATGGCATCCCCGACCCAACGGGACAGTTTTACCGATTCAATCTGGCTGGCTCCTTATTGAAGGCTGGCAAAGCGGCCTGGGAGAAGGCGTAACGCAAACTTAAGTTTGCGTTACAGGAGATAACCATGACACAACGAATCACCATAGACCCAATTACCCGCTTGGAAGGCCACGGCAAGATCGAAATCTTCCTGAACGAAGAAGGCGATGTAGCCAACACCTACTTCCAGATTCCCGAACTGCGCGGTTTCGAACGCTTCTGCGTCGGACGCCCTGTCGAGGAAATGCCGCTTCTGACCAACCGCATCTGCGGAGTTTGCCCCGAAGCGCATCACATGGCCGCCGCCAAAGCCGCGGACGCGGTCTATCACGTGGACCCGCCGCACACCGCAAAAGTTCTGCGCGAACTGCTTTACTCCGCGTTCTACGTCACCGACCATGCCACGCACTTTTACGCGCTGGGCGGCCCCGATTTCGTCATGGGCCCCGACGCGCCCGTCGCCGAGCGCAACATCCTCGGCGTCATCCACAAAGTCGGGCTGGAGATCGGTGGCAAGGTCATTGCGGCGCGCAAGGCGGGGCACACCGTCGTCGAGATCATCGGCGGACGCAAAGTCCATCCGTGCACTTCCATCCCCGGCGGCCTGACCAAAGGCATCACCGAAGACCAGCGCAAAGAGATTCTAGAAATGGGAAAGTGGGCGGTCGAGTTCGCCCAGTTCTCGCTCAAGATCTTCAACGACATCGTGCTGGGCAACAAGGCCTACGTGGATTTGATCCTCGGCGACATCTACACCCACCACACCTACTACATGGGCATGGTGGACGAGAACAATCACATCAACTTCTACGATGGCAAAGTGCGCGTGGTGGATCCCGACGGCAAAGAGTTCGTCAAATACGCGCCGAATGACTACACCAAGCACATCGCCGAGCACGTCGAGCCGTGGACGTATCTCAAATTCCCGTATCTCAAGAACGTCGGCTGGAAAGGATTCACCGACGGCAAGGACTCAGGCGTCTACTGCGCGACTCCGCTTTCGCGGCTCAACGCCGCGGACGGGATGGCTACGCCTCTCGCGCAGGCCGAGTACGAACGCTTCTACTCGACTTTAGGTGGGAAACCGGTTCATCAGCGTTTAGCCACCCATTGGGCGCGGCTCATCGAACTGCTCTACGCGGCCGAACGCTGGGTGGAACTGGCATCCGACCCCGAAGCCTCCGGCCCGAACTTCCACACCGTCCCCACCGCGACACCCACCGAGGGAGTTGGAATCGTGGAAGCCCCGCGCGGCACGCTCACCCATCACTACACCACCGACGAGCGCGGCGTGCTGACGAAGGTCAACCTGATCGTCGGCACCACCAACAACTACGCGCCCATCAGCATGTCCATCAACAAGGCCGCGCGCAGTCTCATCACCAAAGGGACGGTCGTCACCGAGCCGATGTTGAACATGGTCGAGATGGCCTTCCGCGCCTACGATCCCTGCTTCGGCTGCGCCACGCATTCCCTGCCCGGGAAGATGCCGTTGGAAATCACAATTCGCAATGCGGATGGTGAAGTAGTGAATATGCTCAAGCGATAAATTTGAAGCCACTCTCCCACGTAGTGACGACTTTAGTCGTTGGGGGACGATTGAAATCGTCACTACATGGTGCGCGCCTGAAACATCAAACATGAAAACACTGGTAATCGGCCTCGGCAATCCCATTCTCGGCGACGACGGCGTCGGCTGGAAAGTGGTGGAGCAACTCAGCGCGAAATTCGACACACCCCTCGGCGCCGAGATTCAAACGTTGAACGTTAAACGTTTAACGTTTGACTGCGCGTCTCTTGGCGGCCTCTCCCTCATGGAGCGCATGTTGGGATCCCAAAGAGTGGTGATCGTCGATTCAATGGAGACAGGCCAAAGTCCCGCGGGAAGCGTGCGGGTGTACAAACTCGAGGAGTTGCCGAATCCGTCCGCGGGTCATTCTGCGTCCGCCCACGATACGTCGCTCATCACGGCATTGGATACGGCCAGGGCCATGGGACTGCCCGTCCCTGAATCCGTCGAGATCGTCGCAATCGAAGCGAAGAACGTGTACGATTTTTCGGAAGAACTTTCACCGTCTGTGGCCGAGGCCGTGCCTTTGGCCGCGCAGTCAGTCATAAATTTGCTCAAAATGGAGGAGCCATGATTTCCCCTGAACTACTGCGAAGATTTCCCTTCTTCAATTTCATGGACGACGCGCAGTTGAAAGCCGTCGCCATGATCGCCGAAGAACTGACCTACGAGAAAGATGAACTCATCGTGGGCGCGGGCCAGCCTGCCGACCATTTCTACTTCCTGATTGACGGCAGTGTGGCGTATTACTATCACGTCACAACAGAGCATGACCCATACTACAACAAGGATCACTTCATCTCGGATATCAACCCCGGTGAGATATTCGGCATCTCCGCGCTGATCGAACCGCATATCTTCACCGCCACCATGCGCACGGACAAAGTTTCGCGTATCATCCAAATCAACGCCTCCGCCCTGCGCGCCCTGTGCGAAGTGGACCTGAAACTTTCTGTCGGATTGAACCGCGCAGTGGCAAAGGCCGCCATGGAGCGCCTGCAACATACCCGTGTGCAGTTGATCGCCGCCAAGTAAGGCGATATTTTCAAACAACCAGCGGAGCCGCGGCTCCGCTGGTTTTGTTGGGAGAGTATAATCGCGCGCATGTTCAAAAACCGCAACCTCGCCATTTTGTTCACCACGCTGGTGGTGATGATGCTCGGATTCGGGATCATCATCCCGATCATCCCGTTTTATGTGGAACGCTTCGGCGGAGGCGGGATGGAGATGGGCATGCTGATGGCGATTTTTTCGCTGATGCAATTCATCTTCTCGCCAATTTGGGGCAGTCTGTCTGACCGCATCGGGCGCAAGCCCGTTCTGTTGATCGGCGCGTTCGGCAACGCAGCCAGCATGGCCTTGATGGGATTTGCCCACGAATACTGGTTGCTCTTTTTGGCGCGCGCGCTGGCGGGCGTCCTTTCCTCGGCGACCATGCCCGCGGCGATGGCCTTCATCAGCGACAGCACGGACGAGGAAAGCCGCGGCGGCGGGATGGGCATCGTCGGCGCGGCGTTCGGGGTGGGGATGGTGCTGGGACCCGGCATCGGCGGCACGATGGCGGAAATCTCGCTCCAGGCGCCGTTCTTCTTTGCGGCGGGCGCGTCACTGGTTGCGATGGCGTTGCTGTGGTTTTTCCTGCCCGAATCGCTCCCTCATGAAAAACGCGCGGGCGAGGGACATCACGTGCGCGGGCTGGACCTGGGGCTGATGTGGAAATCCCTGTTCGGCCCGATCGGCTTCCTGCTCATCCTGGCCTTCCTGCACAACTTTGCGCTGACCAACTTTGAGGGTATCTTCGGCTTGTACGCGCAGATGCGCTACGATTTCGACCCGCCGACCATCGGGCTGATCATGACCGTGGTCGGGCTGGTCTCGGCGGTGGTGCAGGGAATTCTAACGGGTCCCGCCACGCGGCGCTTCGGCGATGCGAACGTGATCAAGGTTTCGCTGTTCGCCAGTATCTTCGGATTCCTGTCCATGCTGGTTGCGCCCAACCTGGTCTGGGTGATCGTGACGAGCGGATTCTTTGTGTTCAGCAACTCGATGCTGCGTCCGGGCGTCGCGTCGCTGACCTCCAAGCGCGCGGACATCGGCCAGGGCGCGGCGATGGGATTGAGCAACGCCTACATGAGCCTGGGGAGGATCGTCGGGCCGTTATGGGCCGGCAACGTGCTGGACCTGAACCTGGGTTACCCGTTCCTGACGGGCGCGCTGATCATGCTGGCGGCCGGTGTGGCGAGTCTGTTTTACCTGTCCGGCAAACCGGGGGCGGCCGCGGAAACCGTCAGCGCGGATTGAGAAACAGGCCGAATGCGCTATCCCTCTCCCAGTTCAGGAATCGGCTCGATTGCGGCGCGATGCGCCAGGTAGTTTTCCACCCCGAAAATGATGAGTGCGATCCAGACGACGCTGAAGCCGATCAGGTGCGTATGATCGAATGGTTCTTTATAAAGAAAGACGCCCAGAAGGAATTGCAGGCTGGGCGCGATGTATTGCAAAAGGCCGACCACCGTTAACGGGATGGCGCGCGCCGCCGAGGAGAACATGAGCAGGGGGATGGTGGTGACGACGCCCGCGCCGAACATGAGCAGGTCGGAGGTGAGGCCGGTGCGCATGAAGGCGCCTGTGCCGCTGAATTCGCTAAAGGCCAGGTAGGCCAGCGCGGGCAGGAAGAGAATGCCCGTTTCGAGCGTCAAGCCGTAAAGCGAGGAAAGCGGCGCCACCTTTTTGACGAGGCCGTAAAATCCGAATGAGAAGGCCAGCGTCAGCGCGATCCAGGGTAGTTTGCCATACACGACCGTGAGATAGATCACGCCCGCGGCCGCGAGGCCGATGGGAATCCATTGCGCGGGGCGAAGTTTTTCCCGCAGGATGATGACACCCATCAGGACGCTGAGCAGGGGATTGATGAAGTAGCCGAGGCTGGTCTCGATGATGAATCCGGCGTTCACCGCCCAGACGTAGGTCAGCCAGTTGACGCCGATCAACAGCGCCGCGACGGTGTAAATCAGAAATGTCCGCCGGTTGAGGTTGGCGCGGAAATCCGGCCATTGTTTCGAGATGAAGATGACCGCCATCAGCAGGAGGAACGACCAGCCGATGCGATGCCCCAGCAATTGCAGGGCGGGGACATGTTTCAGCATTTTCCAGTAAAGAGGGAAAAAGCCCCAAAGCGCGTACGCGCCGATACCGTACAGGATGCCTTTTTTCATATTCTCCTTTGGATTGCCGGCTAGTATACCCCAAAGAAACGGGAGAGGTTTCCCTGCTACAATCAGCGCATGTTGCTTCCACCCGAACCCCGCTTTGACGATCTTGACCTGCCCGGCACGCGCCTGCATACCGTGAAATGCGGGACGGGGCCGCCGCTGATCATCGTACCCGCGACGGTTTCGCTCATCAGCCAATGGCTGCCGCTGGCGCAGTTCATGGGGCAACGATTCACGGCTCATTTTTTTGAACTGCCCGGGCACGGCGGCTCGACGCCCTACCCGACCAAATTCAACAGCGGACTTGTCCCGAAGACTGTCGAAGCATTCGCGGACCAACTGGGCTATGAACGCTTCAACCTGATGGGATTCTCCTTCGGCGGCCTGCTGGCCTTGCGGACGATTGAGTCCCTGCAACATCGAATTGACCGGGTCATCCTGCTCTCCCCCTGTGTCAGCCAGCGGGCATTGAAATATTCGATGCCGCGCCGGTGGGTGTTTCGCGCTACGGCGCGTAGTCTGATGTGGCCGCGCCTGCAACGCGGCACGCACCGCGTCCTGCAAACCCCGTGGCTGGAGTTCCCGTTAACCTTCGCCCTCAGCAAGTTCAGCAAAGTGGAGCGAAGCATTCTCGAAAGCAAGGACGCGCTCAAAATCCCGCTGGCTACGCTGGATGTTCTGGCCTACACCCTGGATGAAATCTTCCGCATGGAGTATCGCTCCGCGTGCGGACCGTTCGACATTCCCTGCTATTTCGGCATGTCAATCAACGACGATCTCCTGCACTACGCCCTGACCGAACAGATCGTCCGCAACCATTTTCCGCGCATCACCATCCAGAAATTTACGCATCCGTATCACCAACCGCCCAAGCCGCCCACGTTCGAATGGCTGGTGCAGGAATTTGGTCCGTTCCTGGAAATTTTGGATATATAGCAAAACTCCCCGATAAAATTTTCGGGGAGTTCGTTGCCTACGCGGGGACGGCTGTATAGCCCTTCTTCTTCACCGCCGCAAGGATTTGCGCTTCGTTGACCCGCGACTCGTCGAACTCGACGGTCATCTGCTGTTTGTGGTAACTGGCGTTGATCTCGCGGATGCCGGCGAGTTCATCTTCGATGCTTTCGAGTTTCATCGAGCAGTTCGAGCAGTGCATGTCGGGGATGGAATAGGTTTTTTTAATCATAGTTCCTCAAAAGACCTGACATGTCTCCGCGAGTGTTGATTAATTATGACCATTGACCATGCGAGGATCGAGGATGGCAACGGCGCGGATGAGACATGTCAGGTCTGGTGTTTTTTTACTCAAACACAATCTGCCCCGTGTACATACCCATCGAGCAGGTAAAGAAGAGTCTCTTACCGGCGGGTTGCGCGGGAATGTTGACCTGCACGGTGCCGGTTTCGGGCAGGAGTTGGTAGAAGTTCAATTCGGGGATCACGAAGTCGCGGGCGCAGGAATAGGTTTTGTTGGTGACAAGATTAAGGGTAAAGGGTTTGTTCGCGGGCGTCTTCAAAGTCCGCGGGAAGTAGCCTTCGTTTTGAACGTTGAGGATGAGAGAGCCGTCCGTTGAAGAGAGTTGGGGGGACCCGGCGGCGAGGGCCGATCCGCTACCGGACGGGAACAGGCCGCGAGTCAAATTACTGAACGAGAGCGGGGAGCCGATCAGGTTGAGTCCGCCGTTCATCGTCACCAGTCCCAGAACCAGTACGACAGCCGCGACAAATCGCATGAAGAATTTTTCGAGCCGCGCGCCGAGTTCGGTGGTCAGGTAGGCGACCACGAAAAAGACGGGACTTGTGCCGAGCGTGAAGGCGAGCATCAAGGCCGCGCCCATCACCGCGCTCCCCATGCCGAGCGCGGTCGCCATCATGGCCTGCGTGATGCCGCAGGGAATGAACACGGTCAGCGCGCCGAGCAAAAGAGGCGTGGCGGTGTCGGTGCCTTTGGCGGTGCGGCGGATGGTGCGCGTGATAAACTTGGGCGGCTCGACCGAGAAGTAGCGGAAGATGGGATGGACGTTGAACATCCGCAAAGCATTGCCAACCATGAAAATGCCGATGGCGATCATCAGGAGGGCGCGGGTCGTGGGACTGAGGGAAAGATAGGAACCGAGCCAGCCAAGCAGTGCGCCGAGCAAGGTATAAGCGGCGATCTTCGCGACCAGAAAGAGGAAAATGGGAAATGCCGAGTTCGCGCGTTGGGCGGGTGCGGACGCAACTTTCTCGCCGCGTTTTCGTTTGCGCGTTTGCGGCGCGTGCGCCAGGTAATCCTGCTCGATCTGGTGCGCCAGCGAACTCGCGAGCAATCCGCCCTGCACCGCCAGGCAACTTAATCCGCCAGTGGTGAGTCCCGTGACGAACGCCACGACGATCCGGCTCCACGAGCCGGAGGCCGCTTCAATCGCGATTCCCTGGCCGCTTTGGGGTGAAAAAGTCACCAACGCAAATGCAACTACAACGAGCAGAACACCCAGCGCCACCATCACAACCGGGTCCATTGCAGGGGTCTGTTTTTTAAATGACATGCGGATCCACCTAAATTTTTGCCTTCCTCAATCGCAAACTATTGCTCACCACAAAAATACTGCTGAACGCCATCGCGCCCGCGGCCAGCATCGGATTCAAATATCCCATCGCCGCCGCAGGAATTAAAACCACGTTATAGAAAAACGCCCAGAACAGATTTTGCTTGATCGTGCTCAACGTCTTGCGCGAAAGCGAGACCGCATGCGCCACGCCGCGCAGGTCGCCGCTCATCAACGTCACCGGCGCGGCGGCCATCGCCACGTCCGTGCCCGTGCCGATCGCGATGCCCACGTCCGCTTGCGCGAGCGCGGGCGCGTCGTTCACACCGTCGCCGACCATGGCGACGATATGTTGCGACTTGCGAGTTGCGAGTTGCGCCTGGAGTTTTTTGACTTCGTTAGATTTTCCTTCGGGCAAAACTTCGGCCAGCACCGTATCCACGCCAACCTGCTTCGCGATGGCTTCGGCGGTCTTTTGGTTATCGCCTGTGATCATCACTACCTTCAAACCCATGCGATGCAAATCCGCAATGGCTTCCTTCGAGCCGTCTTTGATCGTGTCGGCCACCGCGACGATCCCCGCCACCCGGTCATCCACCGCGACGAGCATGGCTGTTTTTGCTTCGCCTTGCAGACGCGCGACTTCGGACTCGAGTCCGTTTAAGGAGAATTTCCGCATCTCCATCATTCTCACGTTACCGACCGCGACGCTTCTTCCCTCGACTTCGGCCTGGACTCCGTACCCAGGCTCCGCCCTGAACCCGGCCGCTTCCGCTAAACCCAGCCCGCGAGTCGTCGCCTCCGCCCAAATCGCCTCACCCAACGGGTGCTCGCTCCCCTTCTCGACGGACGCGGCCAATCTCAGCAACTCATCACCGCTCACCGATGACTGATTACTGGTCACTATATCCGTCACCGCAGGCTGGCCCTTCGTGATCGTCCCCGTTTTATCGAGAATTACCACGCTGACCTTGCCCGCGCGTTCCAGCGCTTCGCTGGTGCGGAACAGCACGCCCATCTCCGCGCCCTTGCCCGACCCAACCATCACCGCCGTCGGCGTGGCGAGTCCCATCGCGCACGGGCAGGCGATCACCAGCACCGCCACCATGTTGATCAAGGCGCGCGTGAACTGGTCGTCAATGTGAGGCGCAAGGAAATACCAGCCCGCAAAAGTGAGCAGGGCGATCAAAATCACGATCGGCACAAAGATGGCCGAGACCTGGTCGGCCAGTTTTTGGATCGGCGCCTTGCTTCCCTGCGCGTCTTCCACCAGTTTGATGATCTGCGCCAGCGCAGTCTCCTTGCCGACTTTGGTCGCTTCGAACTTCAACATGCCCAGTTTGTTCAACGTCGCGCCGATGACCGCGTCGCCGGGCTTCTTCTCGAGGGGCAACGACTCGCCCGTCAGCATGGACTCGTCCACCGCGCTCCGGCCCTCGACAACGACCCCGTCCACGGGAATCTTCTCGCCGGGTTTAACGAGGACCACGTCGCCGACGCGCACATCGTCCACGGGCACCTCAACTTCAAGTCCCGCGCGAACGACGATGGCCGTTTTGGCGCGCAGTCCCATCAGCTTCTTGATCGCCTCGGAGGTGCGTCCCTTGGCGCGGGCCTCGAGATATTTCCCAAGCCGGATCAACGTGATGATGACCGCCGCCGTCTCATAATAGACGTGGCCTTCGAGCCAGCCGAACGTGATGGGTAGGGAATACAGGAACGCCACCGACGAACCCATGGCGATGAGCACGTCCATGTTGGCGGAGCCGTTGCGTAAACTTTTGTACGCGCCGACATAATATTGCCATCCGACGTAGAATTGCACCGGCGCGGCCAGCGCCAACATCAGCCAGTTGGTCCACAGCGCGGGCGCGGCTTCCATGCCGGTCATGGAGACGGCCTGATAAAACATATCGGGCAGAAGGCGGAAATCGCGCGCCATCGCAAAGAGGAACAATGGGACGGTGAAGATCAGGCCGACGACAAGCAGTCGCCATTGCGTGTCAATCTCGTGCTGGCGCGCCTTGGCTTCGGCGTCTTCCGCCGAACCGCCCAACTCCAGCGCTTCAAACCCGGCCTTGGAAACGGCCTCGCGGATTTCCGCCTGGCTCACAACGGTCGGCACATATTTAATACGCGCCTTCTCGGTGGCGAACGTCACCTGAGCTTCGGTCACGCCTTCCACTTTGGCGAGGGCCTTTTCCAGGCGACGCGCGTCGTTGTCGTCCGCCAGCCGCTTGATGACGAGGTCCGCTTCGCCCGTGGCGACGCCGTAGCCCGCGCGTTGCACGCGCGTAATCACATCGCCGAGCGCAAGTTTGGCGGAGTCAAATTCCACCGTCGCGCGTTCCGACGAAAGGTTGACAACCGCCGTGTTCATGCCGTCGAGTTTCTTCAAATTTCGTTCGACGGTCGCGACGCAGTTGGCGCAGGTCATGCCGGTGATGGGTAAAGTAAGTTGTTTTGTTTCGCTCATCGAGAATCCTCTAACAGGCTACTTTTCAATCGAAGCCTTTCCTTGTTCACCCGTTGCGGCCAGATACTTTTCGGGTTCCCGCTCGAACAGGTTTTTGCACAGGGGCGAGCAGAAATAGTAGGTCTGTCCCTGATAGGTGGAGTGGAGCGCCGCGTCGGTGTTGACGCTCATGTCGCAAACCGGGTCTTTGGCAATCATGGTTTTCCTGCTTTGCGACTACAACGCGATCAATCCCTCGGCGGGATAGTTGATCTCGGCCAGCAATGCCTTGATCTTCTGCTCGTCGGCGGGTGCATCGAAGGTGATGACGACTTTCTTGGAATCAATCTCGGCCTTCACCGACTGGACGCCTTGCAACTCGCTCACTTCTGTCTCGATGGTGTGCGTGCAATGTCCGCAGGAAATCGCGGGGACGGAATAAGTAACTGTGGGCATGGTTATCTCCTTATTTGATTTACGATTTTTGATTTACGATTTACAATTGGCGTAAGCAGGTAGACACGTACACAGGTGAACACGGAACATGGAACTTTCAAACTACGTAACTACCGAACTACGAAACTATCAAACTTTATTTGCCATCTCGAACACTTCTGTGATCTCCCCCAGAACGCGCTCGCGCTCCTTGGGGTTGTCGCCTTTGATGGCCGTGATGACGCAGGAGTTCAAGTGGTTTTCCAAAATCTGGGAACTGACCTTGTTGAGCGCGGCCTCCACAGCCTGGATCTGGCGGATCACATCTATGCAGTAGGCGTCTTCCTCCACCATGCGGATGACGCCGCGCAGATGGCCTTCAATTGTCTTCAACCGTCGGAGTGAACTGGTATCGTTTTCCATATTTGCCTCTGCATTCAAGATAAAGTGCGGCAACTGTTTCTTACCCCCCCCCCCAGGGGGGTAGGGACAATCCGAATATACAGCATCTTCCCCAGAGATGTCAAGCCGACAAATATCATCTTCAATAGGTGTAAAATCACACTATGAACCTTACGCCAAAGGATCTGCGCCAAGTCGTCGTTTTTCAGCACGCCACCGACGATGACCTGAAATCCATCCTGGAGAACAGCATCACCCGCTCCGTCGAGGAAGGCGGGTTCTTCTTCCTTCAAGGGGACCTGGCGAACTACCTCTACGTGCTTCTCAGCGGACAGGTCAAACTCATGCAATCCAATCCCAGCGGACAACAGGTCAACCTGCGGACGATCTCTCCGTGGCAGATGTTCGGCGCGCTCGGAGCGGTCCGCGCGGAAGCCGCGTACCCCGCCTCCGCACAGGCGCTGGAAGACAGCGCGGCGCTCGCCATCAAAGGCGGGTTTCTGCGCTCCCTGATGGAAACGCGTCCCTATCTGTCTTTCGACCTGATGCACCTGATGACCTCCTACATCCAGGAAATGCAGGCGCGCTACCGCGAACTCGCCACGGAACGCGTGGAACAAAGGATCGCGAACGCACTGCTCCGCCTGGCAGGGCAAACAGGCACGTTGTCCAAGAATGAGGCGGGCATCGAACTTTCCTTCTCGCGGCAGGATGTGGCCGAGATGACCGGGTCCACGCTCTACACCGTCAGCCGTCTGCTCAGCGAATGGGAGCGGCAGGGAATCATCGAGACCGGCCGGCAGCGGATCAAGATCCTCCAACCGCACAATTTGGTTCGGATTGCCGACGGCCTCGAGAAATAGCGGGAGCGTCCTTATTTGCGCTGGCGCAAAGACGATTTCGGGGAAAACGGATATTCTTCCCACTATGAATGATGATTGGGCAATCAACGAAACGACTGTAGCCGACCTGTTGAAGCAAGCGCCAGAGGCGATCAGGTTTTTCATCAACCAGCAGACCGCTTGCGTGGGTTGTTACCTGGCGAAATTCTGCACGCTCAGGGATGTCATCAATGCCTATCATTTCGAAGAGAAAACCTTCCTTCAGGAACTCGCCAAATTCACCGTCCAAAAATCTTAATGAGGAGAATAAAATGAAATCCTTCGTAAAACTTTTTGCCTTGTCCATCTTTTTGGCCGCGTTCCTCGCCGCCTGCGGCGGAAGCAAATCCGCCGCCGACAAACCCTACGCGCAAGCCGACGTGCTTGCCGCATTCGAGAAAGGCGCCTGCGGCACCTGTCACACCATCCCCGGCGTGCCGAACGCAAAAGGGGTCCTCGGGCCCGAACTTGGCAACATTCGCTCCATGGCACGCGAGCATTACAGCGACAGCGCTTACACGGGTTCAGCCAAATCCGCGGAGGAATTCATCCGCGAATCGGTTGTGAATCCGGATGCCTACATTTCAAACGCCTGCCCCACCGGCCCATGCCCCTCGGGCGTCATGCCTGCATCCTTCTCCAAAACATTGAACGAAGAGGAAATCGGCGCCATCGTTTCTTATCTCAATAGCCTGCCCGAAGGCGCGTTCGGCGGCACGACCGATACCGCCGCCGCGGCCCCGGCTGTTACCCAGTCCCCCGCCGCCGGCGCGGACATCGTGCGCGACCCCACCGACCTGCCTGCTCCCCTCGGCGAGCGCGAACCGACCACGGTCCGCATTGACCTGGAAGCCGTCGAAATCGAAGGCCAGCTCGCAGACGGAACCACCTACACCTATTGGACCTTCAACGGCGCAGTCCCCGGCCCGTTCTTCCGCGTGCGCCTCGGCGATACCATCGAAGTCCACATGAAGAACAACACCTCCAGCACCATGAACCATTCGGTGGACTTCCACGCTGTGACCGGTCCCGGTGGCGGCGCGGTCATGACCCAGACCAAGCCCGGCGAAGAAACCATGTTCACCGCCAAAGCCCTCAACCCCGGTCTCTTTGTCTATCACTGCGCCACACCCATGGTCGCCGACCACATCTCCAACGGCATGTACGGCCTGATCCTGGTCGAGCCGGAAGGCGGACTTCCCCCGGTTGACCGCGAGTTTTACGTGATGCAGGGCGAGTTATACACAACCGGCGCATTCGGCGAGCAGGGCCATCAAATGTCCGACACCACCAAACTGCTCAACGAAGACCCCGAATACTTCGTCTTCAACGGCGCAGTCGGCGCGCTCACCGACCAGAAACCGCTCAAGGCCAACGTCGGCGAGACCGTCCGCATCTTCTTCGGCGTCGGCGGCCCGAACTTCACCTCCTCCTTCCACGTCATCGGCGAAATCTTCGACCGTGTCTTCGACCAGGCCTCCCTCACCGCCCCGCCGCTCACCGACGTGCAGACCACCCTCGTCCCGCCCGGCGGCGCGACCATGGTGGAATTCCACCTCGAGGTCCCTGGCCGCTACATCCTCGTTGACCACGCCCTCGCCCGCCTGCAACGCGGCCTCGCCGGATATTTGATCGTCGAAGGCCCCGATGCTCCGGAAATCTTCAACGGGACTCCCATGCCCGGAGCCGGACACTAAAACATCTGGTACTTTCTGGCCTGCATGAATTTGCAGGCCTTTTTTATTTTGACTGTATAATCGCGCCTATGAAAAAACTACCCTCGCTTCTCGCGGGACTTTTGGCTGGTTCCGTTTTATTGGCCGCCTGCAGTTTCAAAGCGACTCCCGACCCCAACGTGCAGATCCAGATCGCGGTCAACGCCACGCTGGCGGCCATCCCAAGCGTCACGCCCGTCCCAACGAACCGGCCTTACCCGACCCCCACGCCCTTCAACTTGACAAACCTCTTCTGCGAATATGGATTCTGCATCGGGCATCCGCCCGACATGGCCTTTTACGACGTGGTCGCCAAGCAAAACCCCGGTTCCGCCACATCCAGCACCAGCGAAAACGGGATCCTGGCCGCGCACAACAACAGCCTCTTCATCCAAGTCATCTGGCAACACGCCCCCGGCGCGACCGACCCGATCTTCCTGATGGACCTCATCCTCGAAGACGGCTTGGACACCCCTCTCGGCGCCTACAACCTGAGGCTGATCCACGACCTGAACGTTCTCTCCAGCCCGATCAACTCCACCGCTTCCCCTCTCCTGCCATTCGGCGCAGTAGCAGGCTGGGTCTGCGGTGACCGCGTCTTCGCCTGGAAAGTCTACACCCCGCAGGACGGGACTGCGGAGACTTTGTTGCAGGAAGCGCTGGCGAGATTCAGGTGTGAATGACTAAAAGGAGAAAACATGGACCAGTATGATTTCGACTCCCTCAAAGCCCGCGTGGCCGAACTGGAGTATAGGCTAAACTTCATCTATCGCAGGCTAAACATCGAGTACGTTGAAGGAGACAAGGCGGAAGCGGTAAACTCGAAAGTCCGCGCGCTTCTCCTGCAAGGCAACAAGATCGAAGCCATCAAGGTTTACCGCGAAATCTACAACGTCGGTTTGGCGGAGGCCAAGAAGGCTGTTGATGCGATGGAATAAAATTTGTATCTGGCCCCGAAACGACTCACACCCCTTTGGCCTTCGCCTCGTTCCACAGCGCGTCCATCTCCTCCAGCGTCATATCCGATAAACTCCGTCCTTGCTTCTTCGCATCCTGTTCTACATATCCAAAACGCTTCTTGAATTTCAGGTTCGTACCTCGTAACGCGGACTCGGCATCCACTTTCTTCCAGCGCGCCAGATTCACTAAAACAAAAAACAAATCCCCCAGTTCCGCCGCGACTTCCTCCTGGTTTTCCGCCTGCTTGATCTCCTCGATCTCCTCCCGCACCTTGTCCAAAACACCTTCAATTTCCGGCCAGTCGAACCCGACGCGGGCGGCGCGATCCTGATATTCCTGCGCCTGCGTCAGCGCGGGCAAGGCTAATGGCACGCCATCCAACAACCCCTTCCCCTCTTTCTTCTTTCCTCTTTCCTTTTCCTTCAATCTTTCCCAATTCTGCAAAACCCCATTCACGCCATCCACCTCCACATCCCCAAACACGTGCGGGTGACGGCGGACAATTTTGTCGTGGATGCCATTCATCACATCGGTCATCGTGAAGTGACCTGCTTCACTGGCGATTTGCGCGTGCAAAACGATTTGCAACAGCAGGTCACCGAACTCCTCGCGCATGGAGGCGAAATCACCCAAATCAATCGCTTCGAGCGCTTCGTAGGATTCCTCCAACAGGTGCGTACGCAGGGAGGCGTGAGTCTGTTCCTTGTCCCACGGACAGCCGTCCGGCGCGCGCAGGTGCGCAACGATCTCCGCGAAGGACTCGAAAGCCGTCCCTTCCGCCAACGCGGGGAGGTAGAGACAGGTTGAAGGTTGAACGTTAAACGTTAAACGTTCAACCTCATCCAATCTCGCGACTTTAGACATACCACCTTCGACCCACGTCACCTCATGCTCTCCTGGATACACCGTCAGCAAAACGTCTCGCAGATGCGCGGCGAGTTCGGAAGAGTCGACTCCCGTCAACAACGCGGGAAACTCAGGCGGGAACGGCGGCACGTGCGCGTCCGCCAGGGTACGCGCTTCGAGCAGGACCAGCCGCGGGGTCGGAGAGAGGCGGAGCGTGTCGAGTGTTGAAGTTACGAGGGAGAAGTCCATATCCAAAATCCTTTATCCCATGTAGTAACGACTTTAGTCGTTGGGCAGGGCGACTGAAGTCGCCACTACATGGTTAAAACATAAACGTAATGCGAAACTTTCGTCACGCATTACGTTTTATTCAATTTACGTTACGCAACACGCAACACAGACTAGCGTTTGGTGTAGGTAGGAGCCTTGCGGGCGCGCTTGAGACCCGGCTTCTTGCGTTCCTTGATGCGGGCGTCGCGGGTGAGAAAGCCGCCCTTGCGCATGGCGGAGTTCCAGTCGCCGTTGATCTTGACGAGGGCGCGGGCGATGCCCAACTGCACGGCCGAGGTCTGGCCGGTGACGCCGCCGCCTTCCACTTTGACGCTGATGTCGTAGGACGTGGGATTCTGTCCCACGGAAGCCAGCGGCGCGAGGATGGCTTGCAGGTCGCCGAGGCGGGTGAAGTAGGCTTCCGCTTCCTTCTCGTTGACGGTGAACTTGCCCGAACCGCTCATCAAACGGACGCGGGCGGTGCTTTCCTTGCGGCGGCCAATGCCTTCATAATATTGCACAGACATACTCTAATTCCTTTCCTAAGCCAGGGGTTCCGGCTTCTGCATCGTGTGCGGGTGCTCGGCTTCGGCGTAGATCTTCAAGCGCTTGAGCAGAGAACGCCCCATGCGGTTGTGCGGCAACATGCCCCACACGGCCGCGCGGATGGCGCGGTCGGGGTGCTTCTGCAACTGGTCGCGCAGGGTGATGGATTTCAAGCCGCCGGGATAGCCCGAATGGTGATGATACGACTTGCTCGCTAGGCGGCTGTTGGTGCGGGTGCCGGTGACAGCCACCGCGCCCGCGTTCAGGACGATCACATAATCGCCCATCTCCACGCCCGGCGTGAACGTGGGCTTGTGTTTGCCCAGCAGGGTGCGCGCGATACGCGTCGCCAGGCGGCCAAGGATCTGGTCTTTGGCATCCACCACGAACCACTTGCGATCGATCTCGCTCGCTTTTGGATAATATGATTTAAACATCGCTACTCCACTTACATTTCGTTTTTCATTGTTGATCGTTGTAGGCCACTTCCACAAGACTCAAGCCATGCGCGGGAGCCAATCCCGCAGGCAGGCGAGTCTGAGTTTCGAGCGCCTGTTTCACTTGTTCGACGGACAGCCGTCCCTGCGCCACTGCCACCTGGACATAGACCAGGCGGCGCACCATGCGATAAAGAAACGCATCCGCCCGGACCTGGAACTGCCACTCACCATCAGACTCGGTCCACGCGGATAGCAAGACCGTCCGCAGGGTAGAGCCTCCCGGCTTCATCGGCGAACCGAAGGCGGCGAAGTCGTGCGCCCCGAGGAAAACGGGGGCGACAGACTGGAGGGCGTCGCCGTCCAGCGCAGGCCAAACTCTCCAAGCGAAGCGTTCGCGTACGGGGTCGCGGACGGGATCGCAGAATAGTCGGTAGCGGTAACGGCGCGAGGTTGCGTCGAAGCGCGGGTGAAAGTCCGGGGAGACCTCTCGCGCGGCGCGCACGGCCAAGTCGGGCGGCAGGGCGGCGTTCAGGGCGGCGCGCAACTTGTCGGGGCCGTGAGGCCAATCCAAGTCCAGCGCGACCGATTGCCCTTCGGCGTGGACTCCGCTGTCGGTGCGCCCGGCGATGAGAACCGAGCGTCCCGTCCAGCCGATGGTCCGCAGGGCTTTTTCGAGTTCGCCCTGCGCCGTTCGTTTGCTGGCCTGCCTTTGACTGCCGTTAAGTTTGGCGCCGTCGTAGGCAAGGATCAACTGGTAACGTGCCATTGCTCGTTCATCCAGCAGTTGAACTGCTGGATGAGCAAAACTATTCTTCCACGAGTTCGAGGAGAACCATCTCCGCTGAGTCGCCGTGGCGCGGGCCGAGTTTGATCACGCGGGTGTAGCCGCCGGGTCGGGAGGCGAAGCGCGGGGCGATCTCGTCGAACAGGCGCGGGATCAACTGATTGTCGCCGAGGCGGGCGGCCACCAGGCGGCGGGCGTGAACCTTGGCGGCATCGTCCTTGTCCGCGCTGTTGCGGGCGATGGTGATCATCCGCTCGGCTTCCCCGCGAATCGCAGCGGCCTTGGCGCGCGTGGTCTGGATGCGCTCGTGGGTGAAGAATTGTTTGATCAGAATTCGTCGTAGGCCAATCCGGGCGCTTGAGGTGCGTCCGAGTTTATAGCCAGATACTTGGTGTCGCATGTCTAATTACTCCGCAGTTGTCGTATCGTCTTTCAGGTAGCCCTTCTCGCGCATTTTCTGGCGGAGCTCGTCGAGGCTCTTTTCGCCAAAGTTGCGGATGGACATGACGGCTTGTTCGCCCTTTTCGAGCAGGTCGAGCACATCGCCGACGTTGGTAATGCCGGTGCGTTTGAGGGAATTGAAGACGCGCACGGAAAGGTCGAGGGCCTCCACCGGGGTTTCGGCCACTTCGCTGGTGAGGCGGCTCCCGGAGATTTCCTTCTCGATGGCCACCGTCAGCGTTTCCTCGCTGATGCCTGCAATGAAGCGCAGGTGGTCAATCAGGGCGCGCGCCGAGGCGCTCAAGGCGCGTTCGGGCGGGATCGTGCCGTCGGTCCAGATCTCGAGCGTGAGTTTATCGTAGTTGCTACTCTGGCCGACGCGGGCCGAACTGACTTCCCAATTGACGCGCTTGACCGGGCTGTAGATGGCGTCCACCGGCAGTTCGCCGATGGGCGAGTGCCCGGAGCGTTCGTTGGCCGGGGAATAACCCCGTCCGCGTTCCACCGTAAACTCGATATCGAGTTTGGCTTTGGGACTGTCCACCGTGAAGAGATAAAGATCGGGGTTAACGATCTCGACCTCAGGCGGCGTGATAATATCCGCCGCGGTCACGGTGCCTTCGCCGCGCACTTCCAGGTGCATGCGGGTGCTGTCCACACCGTCCAGTTTCATACGCAGTTGTTTGACCTGCAATGTCACCTGGATGACGTCATCGCGCACGCCGGGGATGTCGCTGAATTCATGCAGGACATCCACAATGCGAATGGAAGAAACTGCCGCGCCGTCCAGGGAGGACAGCAGGACACGGCGGAGCGCGTTTCCGACGGTGACGCCGTAGCCGCGCTCAAGCGGACTGATGATGAATTTGCCGTAATTACGAGCTTCCGCTTCGCGCTCGATCTTCGGCATGACCATATTTGTGATACCCGTCACGGTTCACCTCTCCCTTTGATAGAGAACGGGCCCTGGCCGGCCGTCTGGCCCGGCCAGGGCATTGACAAGTACTACCGTGAGTAGTATTCGACGATCAACTGCTCGTTCAGGCTGCCGTCAATTTCAGCACGCTCAGGCATTCGATCAATCGAACCGCTCAATTGCTTGAGGTCGCGTCCAAGCCAGGTTGGGGACGTGCGCTTTTCAGCCAGGTCGCCCATTTCCTTGAAGTAGGCCAGGTTGCGCGAGCCATCGCGGACTGCGACCGCATCGCCTTCCTTCAGGATCATCGAGGGAATGTCGGTGCGGCGGCCATTCACGAGGAAATGGCCGTGGGTCACCAACAGGCGGGCCTGCGCCCGGCTGGAGGCGAACCCGAGACGATACACGACATTATCGAGCCGGGACTCGAGGATCTGCAACAGGTTAAGACCCGTCAAGCCGCGGCGAGTCAACGAGGTTTCGTAGTAGCGGCGGAACTGCCGCTCCAGGATGCCGTACACGCGGCGGGCTCTCTGCTTGGCGCGCAACTGGCGGGCATAGTCCGATTCACGCCCAGTGCGGCTGGCGCTGTTGCGGCTGCCGGCCTTGCCGTGCATGCCGGGAGCATACGAGCGTTTCTCGAACGCGCACTTCGGAGTGAAGCAACGCTCACCCTTCAGGAATAGTTTTTCGCCTTCGCGCCGGCAGAGTTTACATACCGGACCAATATATTTTGCCATATCTTAACTACCTCACCATGAACTACACGCGGCGCTTCTTCGGAGGCCGGCAACCATTATGGGGAACCGGGGTGATATCCGAAATCGAGCGCACTTTCATACCGGCGGCCTGTACGGCGCGGATGGCGTTTTCACGCCCCGGGCCGGGGCCTTTGACGAACAGGTCCACTTCCTGGATGCCCAGCGACTGCGCGGCCTTGACCGCCTGTTCGGCGGCCAGGCGGGCGGCGAAGGGCGTGCTCTTGCGCGAGCCTTTGAAACCCGCCGAACCCGCGCTGCCCCAGGCAACCGTGTTTCCCTGCGTATCCGTCACGGTTACGATGGTATTGTTAAACGAGGCAAAGACATGCACCTGCCCGGAGGACAGGGCGCGCTTGCCCTTTTTGGCGCCGCTGGCGCGTCGCGTAGAACGAACACTTTGAGCCATGTCGTTTCTCTCCTCTTACTTCTTTCCGCCCTTGCGGCGTCCGCGACCGGCCACGGTCTTCTTGGGGCCTTTGCGGGTGCGGGCATTCGTGCGCGAGCGCTGACCACGGACCGGCAGGTTGCGGCGATGGCGCAGGCCGCGGTAACTGCCGATCTCGATCAGGCGCTTGATGTTCATCTGCGTCTCGCGGCGCAGGTCGCCTTCCACCGTGATGTGCTTGGTGATGTACTCGCGCAACGCGGCCGTTTCCGCTTCGCTCAGGTCTTTTACCCGGGTGTCCGGGTTCACCTTGGCGGCGGACAGGATTTCATGCGCGCGCGTCTGTCCGATCCCATAGATATAGGTCAGACCAGCTTCCACCCGCTTGTTGCGGGGCAAATCAACGCCTTCAATACGAGCCATAGTTTACACCTATCCCTGTCGCTGTTTGTGCTTGGGATTTTCGCAGATCACGAACAATCTGCCTTTGCGGCGCACCACTTTGCATTTGGCGCAACGCTTACGAATTGAGGGGGAAACTTTCATTGCAACTAACTCCTTCATTTTGGCCTGCGCTTTGGACAGCCAAAGATTGAATTATACACGTGCCGTTTCGTTCCGTCCAGTGAAACGGGGGATGTTGTTGGTCAAATTGCCAATTTGACCTACCGCCGGGGCTAAGGGACAGTCAGGATGAGGGGATCTCCTGCGGTGACAGCCACCGAATGCTCAAAGTGTGCCGTCAAAGACCCATCGGAAGAGACAACCGTCCACTGGTCCGCGAGGACGCGGGTTGCGGGCGTCCCCACCAGTACCATCGGTTCGAGGGCGATGGTCATGCCCTGGCGGAGCGGCACGCCTGTCCCCGGCTTCCCGTAATTGGGAACCTGGGGGCCTTCGTGCATCTGCCGCCCGACGCCGTGCCCGGTGTATTCACGCGTAACGTAATACCCGCGGCTTTCGACGTGCTGTTGTATCGCCGCCGAGACGTCACCGGTGCGATTGCCAACCCGCATCTTTTGGATGCCGGCCTGCAACGCGCCTTCCGTGACCTCGAGCAGGTTCCGCGCCTGGGAGGAGATCTCCCCCACCCCGGCGGAAAAGGCCGAGTCGGCCACGTAGCCATCCAGCGCCGTCCCGCAATCTATCGAAACGATGTCACCGGCCTTCAACTTCCGATCTTTTTTCGGAATGCCATGCACCAACTCGCGATTGATGCTGACGGTAATGGAGGTCGGGAATGGCGGATGGCCGTAACCCTTGAACGGCGATATACATTTGTGTTTCCTAAGCACGTCTTCAGCAGCCGCGTTGAGGTCGGCGGTGGAAACACCCGGTTGTAAAAGTGCCTTAACTGTCGCCAGGACTTCTGCATTGATGCGCCCAGCCGCGCGCATGACGGCGATCTCAGCCGGACTCTTAACGTGTATCTGGCGCGCCCAGTCCATATTATTTTTTCAACGCAGTCAGGAGGGCTTTAGTGACCTCGTGAATGTTCTGCGTGCCATTGATCTCAACCAGGTTGCCGCGTTGACGGTAATACGTGATTAACGGGGCAGTCTGTTCCAGGTAAACCTGGATGCGCCGAACGACGGTTTCGGACTTGTCGTCATCGCGCTGGTAAAGTTCAGAGCCGTCGAAGTCGCAGACCGTGGCCTGCTTGGGCGGGTTGTTCTTGTCGTGGAAAACGTGCCCGTTCACGCGGCAGGTCCAGCGTCCCGAAAGACGCTCCGCGAGGACTTTTTCAGGGGCGGTGACGTAGGGGACTTTGTCCACTTTGCCGCCAAATTCAACCAGCATCTTCTCGAGCGCGTCCGCCTGGGCCGTCGTGCGGGGGAAGCCGTCCAAAATGGCGCCCGCCCCGCAGTCCGGCCGAGTGAGGCGCTCGCGGATCATGGCGATGGTCACGTTGTCCGGGACAAGGTCGCCGTTGTTGATGTACGACTGGGCCAGCTTACCCAGTTCCGTCTGATTCTTCATGTTTTCACGAAACAGGTCTCCCGAAGAAATGTGGGCGAGGCCAGTTTGTTCGGCCAGGATTTTTGCCTGTGTGCCTTTGCCGACGCCGGGCGGGCCGAGAAGAACGATGAAGGTTGCCATCCTACCGCTCCTATTTGACGAGCAGGGTGTCCTGATAGCCGTGAAGTTTGAGCTCGGCCTCGATGTTCATGAAGGTATCGCGCACAACGCCAACGACGATGAGCAGGCCGGAAGAGGAAACGAGCAACAGGCTGGATGAGGAACTTGTGCTGGTGATGCCGAAGCCCTGTAACGCCAAACCAACCAGGTAAGGCAGGATCGCCACCAGGCCGAGGAAGAGCGCTCCCGGCAGGGTAATCAGGGACTGGACGCGCTTCAGGTATTTCTGGGTGGGAGCGCCGCGGTTGACACCGGGGATCTGCGCGCCGACGCGCTTCAGATTTTCGCCGTAGTTTTGCTGGTCAAAGAGTACGGTGGTATAGAAGAACGTAAAGATGACCACCATGAAGAAGTACAGGATCCAGTAGAGCGAGCCGTTGCCGCCCAGGTTGGCCTGGGTCCACTCCGCCGCGGATTTAACCCAGATGGTTTCGGAGCGGTTGAAGTAACTGGCTAGGATAACCGGGAATTGCAGGATAGCGCTGGCGAAGATGAGCGGGATCATGCCTGCCATGTTGACCATCAGCGGCAGGGTGCCTTTGACCGGCATAGACATGCGATTGCCCATGCGGCGTCCGGGGTACATGACCGGCACATTGCGGCGTCCCTGCTGAACATAAACGATGGCGAAGATCGTTATCAGCATAATGATCAAGATAATGACCAGCAGGAGAACGCCATAGGTTTTGTCGCTCAACAGACTATAGAGGTTCTGCGGCATGCGAGCCACGATACCGGCAAAGATAATCAGGGAAAGCCCCTGCCCGCGAATGCCGTATTCCGAGATCAACTCACCCAGCCAGATGGCGAACATCGTGCCGGCCGTCATGGCCAGCAGGGTGGTCAGCGAGGGGATAATCAAATCGCCCGTGAAACCAAACTTGACAATCTGCTGGTTGGCCAGCGAGTTAAAAATATTGATCTGCCCGATGGCGGAGAGAGCCGCCATGGGAACCGCCAGATAGTAGGTCCACTTCTCCATCCACTTGCGGCCTTCACGCGGATCGTCTTCCATGCGGCGTTGTAACGCGGGGATGATCGGGATCAACAATTGGATGATGATCTGAGCCGTGATGTACGGGTAGACGCCCATCGAAAGCAGGGAGAACCTGGAAATCGTACCGCCGGAAAGCAGGTCGAGGAAGCCCAGGAAGTTCCCGCCCGTGGCTGCGGCGCCGCTGGTGAACGCTGCCAGCGCGGCAGGATCCACGCCGGGAGCCGGCACGTTGGATGCCAGGCGATAGATCGCCAGCAGTCCAAGCGTGATCAGCAACTTTTGGCGAATGTCCTCTGAGTTCCACATGTGCTTGAGGTAGCGCCACGCGGAGGGTTTCTTTTGAGCCATATCGTCTCCTGAAGGAACGCCGTTAAGCGATCAACTCCACACTGCCGCCGGCCGCTTCGATCTTGGACTGGGCGGTTACGCTGATGCGATGGGCGCGCACCTTGAGCGCGGCTTTGATTTCGCCGCGGCCGAGGATGACGACCGGGTTGCGCGGGTCGCGCAGCAGGTGCGCCTCAGTCAACGATTCGGGGGTGACTTCGGCGTTGGCCTGGAAGGATGCAGACAACTGGTCCAGGTTGATTTCGTTGTATTCCACGCGGTTGATGGAACGGAATCCCTCGCCGCGCATGAACGGCAGGCGGCGATAGAACGGCAGGTTGCCGCCCTGGCGATACAGGCGTCCGCCTGTGCCGGCGCGCGCGCCTTCGCCTTTGGTGCCGCGCCCGGCTGTCTTGCCCTGGCCGGCCGCGGAGCCGCGTCCAACGCGTTTGCGATTTTTTTTGGAGCCCGGATTGGGCACAAGATCGTGTAGTTTCATGGTTTTTCTACTCTTCAATCCGTAGCAGGTGGACAATCTTGTTCAACATCCCGCGCAGGGCGGGGTTGTCCGTGTGTTCCACCGTTTGATTCATGCGGTACAAGCCGAGCGCGCGCGCGGTCTTCCTCTGATCTTTTTGGTAGCCGATCGGGCTTTTCACCAGGGTTACGCGCAGGGTCTTGCCTGTTGTTTCTTTCCTAGGCATGTTGCTTCCTCCGTTCCCAGAACGGCACCAACTCTTCAACGGGCTTGCCGCGGCGGATGGCTTCCTTCTGGGGAGAACGCATCTGGTCGAGGGCGGCAAAGGTCGCCATAACCACATTGAGCACGTTGGCGGAGCCCATGGACTTGGTCAGGATGTCGCGCACGCCGGCCAATTCCAGCACGGCGCGCACACCGCCTGCGGCGATCACGCCCGTACCGGCGTGAGCCGGTTTCAGGAACACGCGCGCCCCGGCTACCTTGCCAATCACCTCGTGCGGGACGGTCGTCCCGGACAGGTTGACCTGGCGCAGGTCCTTGCGGGCGCGCTCCGAAGCCTTGCGCATCGCATCCGGGACGGCGTTGGCCTTGCCAACGCCCATGCCGATCGTGCCTTTTTTATCGCCGACGACGACGGTCACGCGGAACTGGAAGCGGCGGCCGCCCTTGACGACTTTCGCGACGCGCGCGATTTCGATGACGCGTTCTTCGAAGGCGTCCTGTTGCTCGAAATTCTGCTTTTCAGGACTCTTGGTATAGTCTGCCATAATTTACTCCACTCGGCCTAGAACTGCAGGCCGCCTTCCCGTGCGCCATCAGCCAGGGCCTTGACGCGGCCCGTATAACGGAAGCCGCCCCGGTCGAAAATGACCGCTTCGATGCCCTTGCTCTTGGCGCGTTTGGCCACAGCTTGTCCGACCAGTTTCGCCTGTTCGGTCTTATTCTTGCCCTTCAGATCCGCGCGCAATTCTTGGTCCACCGACGAGGCGGAGACAAGCGTATGCCCCTGCTGGTCGTCAACGACCTGTGCGTAGATTTCCGAAAGACTGCGAAATACATTCAAGCGAGGGCGTTCGCCGGTCCCGGCCAGGTTCTTGCGAACGCGAGCGTGGCGGCGGAGACGAGCCTCAGTGCGATTCTTGTTAGCCATAAATTACTTGGCTCCTTTCCCGGCTTTGCCAGCCTTGCGACGAACCCGCTCCCCGGCATAGCGAATGCCTTTGCCGTGATACGGTTCGGGCGGGCGCACCTTGCGGATGTCGGCCGCGGTCTGGCCGACTATTTCCTTGTCGAAGCCCATCACTTTGATCTGACGGGTCTTCTGTTCCACCTCGAAGCTGATTCCCGCCGGTGGCGGGACTTCGACGGGATGCGAATAACCGACATACAGCATCAGGTTCTTCCCGCTTAGTTCAGCGCGGTAACCCACGCCTTCCACTGCAAGGGTGGTGGTAAACCCACTGCTCACGCCGTGGATCATGTTCGCCAGCACGGCACGCGTGGTGCCATGCAAGGCGCGTTCGGCGGCGGCATCGGAATTGCGCGTGACGGTGACCTGGCCGTTTTCGAGGGCGATGCCAATCAGCGGCGAGAACATCCGCTGAAGTTCACCCTTCGGTCCTGTCACTTTCACAAGCGAACCGTCAATGTTAATCTGCACGCCGCCGGGAACGGCAACGGGCATGCGTCCAACACGAGACATAATATCGTTCCTCCTGCCTACCAGACTTTACAAAGGATCTCGCCGCCCACGCCCATTTGGCGGGCGCGCACCCCGGTCATGACACCTTTGGGCGTGGACAGGATGGCAACACCCAGTCCGGAGAGCACCCAGGGAATGTCCTGTTTGCGGGTATAGATGCGGCGGCCGGGTTTGCTCACGCGCTCCAGGCCAGTGATGACCGGCTTGCGCTCGCGGCGCTCCCCGACATATTTGATTTTCAAGCGCAGTACCTTTTCAGAGGCTTTTTCGCCTTCCACGACTTCATAAACGTCGAGGAAGCCCTCTTCCTTCAGGATCTTCGCAATCTCGATCTTGATGTTGGAACTGGGCATCGCCACCTGGGCATGCCCGGAAAGAACAGCATTGCGAACGCGCGTCAGCATATCAGCGATCGGGTCATTTACCATGATCTCACCTCCACCGGTTACCAGGATGACTTGGTCACGCCGGGGATCTTGCCCTGCAATGCCAGTTCACGGAAGCAAATACGGCACAGGCCAAAGCGGCGCATGTACCCACGCGGGCGTCCACAGCGGTGGCAGCGGTTGCGCACCTGGACGGCCTGACGGCGTCGAAGTTCACGAAATTGCATAGCTTTCTTTGCCATAGATTACGCTTCCTTTTTACCGAACGGCATCCCAAGCAGTTGAAGCAGGGCGCGCGCCTCGTCGTCATTCTGGGCGGTCGTCACGATGGTGACTTCCATACCGCGCAGTTTGTCAATTTTGTCGTACTCGATCTCGGGGAACACCAGTTGGTCCTTCAGGCCGAGCGTGTAATTGCCGCGCCCGTCGAAGGCATCCGCCGAGACGCCGCGAAAATCGCGCACGCGCGGCAGTGCCACGTTCAGCAGGCGGTCGAGGAAGGCCCACATGCGCGGCCCGCGCAGGGTCACTTTCGTGCCGATGATGGAGCCTTCCCGCAACTTGAAGTTGGCGATGCTCTTGCGGGCCTTGGTCTGGATCGGCTTCTGGCCGGTGATCGTCGTCAGGTCTGCCACGGCAAACTCCAACGCCTTCTTGTTATCCAGCGCCTCGCCGACGCCGATATTCACCACAACCTTCTCGATGCGCGGCACCTGCATGACGTTCTTGTAGCTGAACGCCTTTTTCAAGGCAGGCACGGCTTCGTTCTGATAACGTTCGATCATCTTATTCATGATTTCACTCCACCCGCCTAATCAATCACGGATTCGCACTGCTTGCAAACGCGGTGCGCGCCCGTGTCGTCCCGTTGAACTGAGACGCGGGTTATCTTGCTGCATTTCGGGCAGACCAGCATGACGTTCGAAATATCCAGCGGGGCCTCGAACTTGATACGGCCCGGGTTGATGTTGCGCCCGGCCTGCGTCTGCACCTGCTTCTGGTGCTTCGTGCGGATATTGACGCCCTGGATGACCACACGGCCGTCGGCTCGCAAAACATTGAGCACTTCGCCGCGCTTGCCTTTGTCCTCCAGCTTGCCGCTGATTACCTCAACGGTATCGCCTTTTTTGATCTTAACTTTCATTGCTTTCGCTCCCACGCTGGCCTAAAGCACTTCAGGCGCCAGCGAAACGATTTTCATAAAGCCTTTTTCACGCAGTTCACGTGCCACCGGCCCAAAAATACGCGTACCCTTGGGGTTCTGCCCGTCCGCGTCCAGGATGACCGCGGCATTGTCATCGAAGCGGATGTGCGAACCGTCTTCACGACGCCATTCCTTCGTGCAACGGACAACCACCGCGCGCACCACTTCACTCTTCTTGACTGCGCCCTGCGGCGCGGCAGACTTGACCGCCGCCACCACCACGTCCCCCACCGCGCCATATCTGCGGGTGGAGCCGCCCAGCACGTGAATCACCTGGATCTCACGCGCGCCGGTGTTATCGGCCACCTTCAAATAGGATTCCTGCTGGATCATGCCTGCCCTCCCGGCTCAGTCTCGGCCTCGGGTTTGGCTTCCACACCGGTCAGCGTAGACACATCCACATCCGCCGCGGCGACGGCTTCCACGCCCGCGTCCGCAGTGCGGATTTCGCGCTTGACCACCGTCTCGACCACCCAGCGCTTCTCGCGTGACAACGGGCGGGATTCCACGATCTGAACCTGGTCGCCCACCTGGCAGCCGATCTCGTCGTGAGCCTTGACGCGCTTGCTCAAGTGAACCACCTTCTGGTACAGCGGGTGACGGAACACGCGCTTGATCTCGACCACCACGGTCTTGGTCATTTTATTGCTGGTGACAACGCCAGTAATGCGACGACGATTGTTCATGCTTCACCTTCCACTTCCGCCTTGCGCTCGTTGGCGATGGTCGCCATGCGCGCAATGTCACGGCGGAGGCTGCGCAAACGGCTGGAGTCGGTCAGTTGACCGCTCACCTGCTGAAAACGCAGGTTCATCAATTCCTGATGGGCGTCCGCCATTTTGGACTCAATCTCTTCGATCTTCAGGTCACGAATCTCGCTCGGTTTCATGCCTATTCTCCTGATTCATGGCGGGCCACGATCCTGGTGCGGATGGCGAGCTTATACTGGGCGCTTTTCAACGCCTGATTCGCCATCTCCTCCGGCAGACCGCTGATCTCGAACATAACGCGGCCCGGCTTGACCACTGCCACGTAATATTCCACATTGCCTTTACCGGAACCCATGCGGGTTTCGGGCGGCTTGTGCGTATACGGCTTGGCCGGGAAAATGCGGATCCAGACCTTGCCGCGCCGCTTCATTTCGCGGACGATGGCGCGGCGCGCCGCTTCGATTTGACGGGCGGTTACCCAGCCCGGTTCCAGCGCCTGCAGACCGTACTCGCCGAACGAGACTTCCGCGCCGCGCAGGGCTTTGCCCCTCATGCGACCGCGCATCTGCTTGCGCCACTTGACACGTTTTGGCATTAACATGATTATTTCTCCAGAGATTAGAGATTAGTTATCAGAGAGCAGTCAACCACTTACCAATTACTACTCTCTACTCTCTACTCTCTTCTCTACTTACTAACGTACACGCCTTCGGTCGTTTCGGTCTTTTCTTCCACTTCGGGCGCAACTTCACCCTTGTAGACCCACACCTTGATGCCGATCTGACCATAGGTGGTTCCGGCCTCGGTGCGTGCAAAATCAATGTTCGCCCGCAGGGTCTGCAGGGGGACGCGGCCGTCGCGCAACCAGACGGTGCGGGCCATTTCTGCCCCGCCCAAACGCCCGGCGACTTCGATCTTGATCCCCTGTGCGCCCTGTTTCATGGCTGTCTGGATGGCGCGCTTCATCGCGCGGCGATAGGCAATGCGGCGCTCCAATTGGTCGGCAATGTTATGAGCCACCAGCACGGCATCCGTATCCGGGGTGGAAATTTCCTTGATGTCCAGGTCCACCTTCTTGCCAATCAAAGTTTCCAGGGCCTGGCGGATTTTCTTGACGCCTTCGCCCTTGCGGCCAATCAGGATGCCCGGTTTGGCGGTATAAATGGAAACCTTTGTCTTGCCGGGGAAGCGTTCCACGTCAATGCGCGAGATGCCTGCTTTTTCTTTCAGGATGGCTTCCGGCATTTCCCGTTGCAACTTGCGAACCTGGGTGCTCGTTGCCGCGCCGCCCTTGGAGCCGCCTCCCTGCAACAGCGCGCGAATAGCCATATCCTGGTGCAACTGCTCGCGATACTGCCTGCCTTCGGCAAACCAGCGGCCCTGCCACAAGGTATTAATGCCCAGACGCATACCAATCGGATGTACTTTGCGACCCATAATTTCTCCTTGAGTCCTTTCCCGGTTACGACTCGCGCTCGCGCAGGACAACCGTCACGTGCGAAGAGCGGCGCAGAACAGGCTTGAAGCGGCCGCGCGCCCCAAAGCGCCGCCACTTGCGAGTCGGCGCCTCGTTGGCAAAAATCTGGGCCACATACAGATCGTCCCGGCTGACGCCGAAGTTCTCCTCGGCGTTCGCCACCGCGGAGGCCAGCAGTTTGCGGACCGGCAACGCGGCGCCTTTGGTCTCGAAGCGCAACATTTCCAGCGCCTCGTTGGCGTCCCTGCCGCGCACCAGGTCCACCACCAGGCGGACTTTCTGGGCGGAAACGGACAGGAAGCGTAGATGTGCGTGAATATTATGCATGGCTGGTTCTCCTACGCCGCCGCGGCTTCCTTCGTGCCGTGGCCGCGGAACATGCGGGTCGGCGCGAATTCACCCAGGCGGTGGCCCACCATGTTTTCCGTAATGTAGATCGGCACATGACGGCGGCCATCGTGCACCGCGATGGTGTGACCCACCATCTGCGGGAAGATGACACTCGCGCGACTCCAAGTGCGGATAACTTTCTTCTCGCCCTTGGCATTCATGGCTTCCACGCGTTGTAGCAGTTTGGGCTCGATGAACGGGCCTTTTTTCAATGATCGAGACATAGTTTCGTTCCTCGCTTATCGCCTAGCGGCTCTTCTTACTGCGGCGGCGCACAATATACTTGTCGGTCAACTTGTTGTGACGCGTACGGTAACCCAGGGTGGGCTTGCCCCACGGACTGCGCGGACCGGGTTTGCCAATCGGCTGGCGGCCTTCGCCCCCGCCGTGCGGATGATCGCGCGGGCTCATGGCTGAACCGCGCACGGTCGGGCGGACGCCCAAGTGACGCTTGCGTCCGGCCTTGCCCAACTTGATGTTGCCATGGTCCAGGTTGCCGACCTGTCCAATCGTCGCATAGCACAACTGGCTCACTAGGCGCACTTCACCGGACGGCATGCGTACCTGGGCAAAATCGCCTTCCTTCGCCAAAAGTTGCGCCGCGCCGCCGGCTGAACGCACCAGTTGCCCGCCGCGGCCTTCCTTCAACTCGATGTTGTGGATCAGCGTACCGACCGGGATGTTGGAAATCGGCAGGTTATTGCCCGTGCGGATCTCGGCAGTCGGGCCAGCCATGATGGTATCGCCAACTTTCAGGTCCAGCGGGGCCACGATATAGCGCTTCTCACCATCCGCATAATAAAGCAGGGCCAGGCGCGCGGTGCGGTTCGGATCGTACTCAATCGCCGCAACCTTCGCCGGGATGCCGCGTTTCTCGCGCTTGAAATCCACCTTGCGGATGGACTGGCGATGCCCGCCGCCGCGATGGCGAACGGTTATACGGCCATAGGAGTTGCGTCCGCCGCTCTTGCGCAGGGGCACAAGCAGGGAGCGTTCAGGCGTGGACTTGGTAATCTCATCGAAGGTGTACCCGGTCATGTCACGCTGGCCGGGTGTTACCGGTTTATACTTTTTAACTGCCATTACTGCACCCCTTCAAACATGCTCAGGGTCTGGCCTATAGCCAGGGTAACAATCGCCTTCTTGAAGCCGGGCTTGCGCGGCAGAAGGCGCCGGCTCTTGGCGCGGCGTCCGCGCTTGGCCGCGACGTTGATAATATTGACGCGTTCCACGTTGACATCATAGATGGACTCGATCACATCCTTGACCATCGTGCGGGTCGCTTCCTTCGAGACCTCGAACGTGTACTGGTTCAACTTGCGGGACTGGTAACCGGATTTCTCCGTGACCAGGGGGCGGCGCAAAATTTCATACATCGTCGTCATGGTTCACTTCCTATCCGAGTTGCGCCGTCAGCGCATCCAATGCCTTAAGCGGCAACACCAATTTATCGTAGCCGAGCAGGTCGCGGATGTTCAGGTAACCGGCCAGCAAAACTTTCGCATCCGGCAGGTTGACGGACGCTCGCATCGCGGCATCGTAATCCTGATCCTTTTCCGACAGAACCACCAACGCGCTGGACGACTCGCCAACCAGGCGGTTCAAAGCCTCGGACATGAAGCGGGTGCGCGCTTCATCGAGTTTGATCTCGTCAACCAGCACCACGCCCGCGTCCGCGGCCTTGGCCGAAAGCGCCGAACGCAGGGCGGCCTGGCGCATCTTCTTGGGCATCTGCTGGAAATAACTGCGCGGCTGGGGCGTGTGGACGCGTCCGCCACCCACCCACTGCACGGCGCGGCGCGAACCCTGGCGGGCGCGGCCAGTGCCTTTTTGCTTCCACGGCTTCTGTCCGCCGCCGGAAACTTCACTGCGCGTCTTGGTCTTGTGCGTACCCAGGCGGGCATTCGCCATCTGGCGCTGGTAAGCCTGGTGCATCAAATCTATATTGACTTTGGCTTCAAAGATGGCCGCAGGCAATTCCACCTGCTTCACCTTCTTGCCTTCCATGTTGAAAACGTCTGCTTTCATTGCTTGCTCCCGTGTGCGCCTACTGCTTGCGCGCCTCTTTGATCATGATTACGCCGCCCTTGGGGCCAGGCACCGCTCCGTGCAAGCCAAGCAGGTTGCGCTCGGCATCCACCAGCACGACTTTAAGTCCCTGCACAGTGACGCGGTCGGTACCCATGTGTCCGGAGCGACGCGTGCCGCGGTACACGCGGCCGGGTGTGGTGGTCGCGCCGCTCGAACCGGGCGCGCGCGTGCGGTCGGATGCGCCGTGCGTCTTGGGCCCGCCCGCAAAATGGTGACGCTTAACCACGCCGGCGAACCCCTTACCTTTGCTGGTGCCGATCACGTCCACGCGCTCGCCGACAGCAAAGGTTTCCACCGTCACCTTGTCGCCAACATTCATATCCACTGTTTTGGAACGGAATTCGCGCAGAAAGCGCAGGGGAGGAATTTCCTTGGCTTTAAGATGTCCCAATTCGCCGCCCGTAAGCCGCTTGGGATGCAGTTCGCTAAAGCCCAATTGGAACGCAGAGTAACCCTCTTTTTCGGGGGTGCGTACCTGCGTAATGTAACATGGCCCAGCTTCGATGATTGTCACGGGATGCGCGACGCCTTGCTCATCGAAGACCTGGGTCATGCCGATCTTCTTGCCAATCAGCCCTTTCAACATCTCAGTTTTCTCCTTCAAAAATTTTTGTTCGAGACTGTCAGCCCGGGCTTGGGCTGCATCATCTCGGAGACAGCACAGTCAATTGTCCGGGCGCGACGCCTATGGGTTGTTGGCGTCCACGCGCAGGACAGTTCTTGCGCTGTGTTAGTTCTGTTAGTTTCGTAGTTTGGTAGTTCCTTCCACCTAACCGTTTGACTACCTGACTACGTAACTATCAAACTATTCAACTAAATCTTGATCTCGATATCCACGCCCGCCGGAAGGTTAAGGCGCATGAGCATATCAATGGTTTTCGAGTCCGGCTCCAACACATCTATCAGGCGATTGTGCGTGCGGATCTCGAAGTGCTCATGCGAGTCCTTGTCAATGAATGCAGAGCGCCGTATTGTAAAGCGTTCCAGCTTGGTTGGCAAGGGTACGGGGCCAACAACATGAGCGCCGGATCGTTCGGCCGTTTCGACAATCCGTTTCGCGGACTGGTCGAGGACACGATGGTCGTATGCCTTAAGGCGGATGCGGATCTTCTGTTTCGTCATTGCTGGCCTACTCGATGATCTTGGTGATGACACCCGCGCCGACGGTCAAGCCGCCTTCGCGAATGG
>CAYJLS010000007.1:0-54438 GCA_964371065.1 uncultured Anaerolineaceae bacterium
CCGGGCCTGCCCCACTGCTCGTATTCCCGGCGATGAGCGTGTTCTTGAAGTTGACCGTGCCACTGGATTGGTAGATTCCTCCTCCCTGGGCAGAGGCAGCAATGTCAGCACTGACGCTGTTGTTCGTGATGGTCACATTACTTAAATTGAGTGCGCCAATGTAGAAGCCGCCACCAAAGTTGTCAATGCCGCCGCCTGTCGCTACACAGCCTGCGCCGAGACTGGAACTGGAGTGCACTCTGTTTCCGGTCACGGTGGCATTATTCAGCGTCAGCGTACCGGTGTTCGAAATGCCGCCGCCGCCCACTGAGCAACCGCCGACTACTGTGTTGTCGCTGATCGTGACATTGTTCAGCGTCAGCGTGCCCCCGTTTGTGACGCCGGCACCAGAACTAACGCTGGTATACCCATTCTTGATCGTCACGTCAGAGATAGCCACGGTGGATCCAGAGGAGATAGAGATCACCTTGCTTGCGTTGCCCCCGCTAATGGCGAGGCCGGGCGCACCTGGGCCAATGATGGTCAGGTTTTTGTCAACGATGAGCACGCCGCTGGTCAGCGTGATCGTGCCTGTCACGCCGAAGATGATCGTGTCGCCGGAGGCTGCGTCGAGGATCGCCTGCCGCAGCGAACTCGGGCCGCTGTCATTGGTATTGGTAACGGTGATGGTCGCCGCGTGAGCGGCTAAGGTTGTCCCAGCGCCCAGCGCCAACCCAGTGGCCAGCGCCGCAATGAAAAGCCGCTGTAAGGCCCTACCGAGCAGGTTGGTAAGTGTTTTTCGTTTCATAGCATGTCTCCTGGTATGATATGTGATTGCGCACCTTCCTCGAAAATTACACTACTGGTCAAACACCTCAAGTCCTTCAAGGATCAGCTGGGTATGACTGCATATCACGGGATCATTCTCTGGAAGGTTGTCGGGAACCCAGTGGAGGAGTTTATTGGCGCGATCTGCAGGATCTCCCTGCCAGGATTGGAAGAGCAGGTGCGGCGTCTTTCCAATGGCTTGATTGACGGTGCGGATCCATGTCATGGCGGAATTAAAGTACGAGCAATTCGAACCGGAGTCGGGCCACTCCGCTATGAATATCACGCCGAACGGGATTCGATGTTCCTCGAAGAATCGGCTTAACTCGCGAAGATCGCCAGCCAAGCCCAGCTTTAATTCGCGTACATACACCGGGTCAACATCCAGGTGAAAATGCGCCAGGGTTACGCCTCTCGCCTCGAGCGCGAGGATCCACTGCTCCATTTCCTCAACAGAGAAGTAGGGATAAGGCTCTGTATCACCTATGAGAATGTTCGGGTACGCGGCTTTGACTTGGCGGATAAACCGCGAGGTGACGTCGGCGCTTTGTTCCATGGTGTAACCGCAAGTCTTGCCGTTTGCGACCAGTTCACCTCCAATGTATGGCTCATCCATATCCAGGAAAGTGACAATCCCACCGTTGGCCTTGATGTTTTGAATGGTCTCTTTGGCCACGCGGAACTCTTCTTTGCCTGTGCAGCCCCACTCCTTGACCGCGCCAACCTCGACGGCGATTGCGATGCCCCAATCTGTCAATTTTTGAAATGCCTGGACTTCAACAAAGGCGTCAAGCGTGTTGTTCCCGCAAATGACACAAGGGTAGTCGAGGACATTCTGTGTGTAGAATTTGAAGACGTTGACGCGCGACCGGGCGACAGGCCAATCCTCCGGTTTTGTAAACAGTTCAGGATAGTCGCGAGAACCCATGTTGGGCGCAAACCAGACCAGGTCAGATGGCATCGGTGCTGAGGCGGGTGTAGCAGTACTTGTGGGTTTGGCAGTTGGTGCAGGTGTCGATGTGTCGGTTGGCTTGGGTGGGTTCGTCGGAAGAGGAGTGTCTGGTACCGTCTGCAAGAGGTTGCAAGCAATCCCCGGCAGCATCAGCGATACGATCAGCCTGAGGAGGATCATGGTTTGGGGGGCTTTGTAACGGTTCATTTTAATTCCCGCCGCTCGATTCAAGTTCGTACGCGCCAATATCGTACGCGCCGCCTTGCGGTCGTGAGACGCCGAAGTAATCCAGGGCGACTCCTGTGCTGGTCCCCGCGTCAATCGCCGGACTGCCGGGCTGGAGGCGAAAATCCCATGCCGCCATGTCCACGAACAGAGGATCTGTGTTGACGCAGGTTGCATCCCAGGCGGGGCAGCCGCCGGCGTTATAGAACAGGTTGTTGCTGACAGCATTAAACACCGAAGCATCCACGCCTGCTCCAAAGAGATAGTAGGTCTGTCCGGATTCGGCGTACAGGATGTTATTCTGAAACGTTATCCTGCCAACCCCGGCGCGTTCGATGAAGAGCTGCGCATTGCTGTCGGGTCCATTCGAGCCATTGTCATACAGCACGTTGTTCTGGATGATGAACGTTCCCTGCGGGTCGTTGAGGCGCAGTCCCTGCCAGTCCGCGCCGATGAGGATGTTGTTATAGACATAGACCGTTCCCAATACTTCCGTGCCGCCGTCGCTGCCCCCGAGAATGATATTGTCCCGGTAGGAACCCGAAATCAGGCTATCATGGATGCGAATATCTTCCATGCGGTCACCTGGGGAGTGGCCGAAAAGTTGGATGGCGCGCCGGTGCTGATTCTGAATCTGATTCCAACCAAAATCAACATCCTGATTGGTTCCGAAACCCTGGACGTACAGACTGTATCCGCTCGCGTCGCCGGTTCCGCCGCTGTCGCGCCAAAAATTACCGTAGATATTCAGATGGGCGCTGTTTCCGGCGACGCCGATCGCGCCGCCTTCGGAGAAATTCCCATCGTGGAAATAGTTGCCGACCGCGCGATGCCCGATTCCGCTCAATTGCAGTACGCCTGCATATTCGATAAACTCAAGATTGGCAATGATGTAATACGCCGTCGCTTCGTCCATGTAGATTCCCCTCCGCATCGGCTGCGCGGCCCCCAACACAGGGCGGTCTCCCGGATAGCCGATGTAGGCGACCGGCCGCTCGGCTGTGCCATTGGGGTCCGTGTCGGGGTGGATGAGTAGAATGGCATCCCAGCCCGGATACGCGGGGTCGGCGGTGTTGAAGATGCCGCCCTTGATGTAGACGATGTCGCCGGCCTGCATCACCTGGCGCGGGCGATAGAGAGTCTTGAAGGGCGCGTCATACGCGCCGGGGTTGGCGTCATTCGCGTTCGAGGCTCCCTGGATGACGAAATAGATTTGCCCGTCCCGTACCGTAAAAGGCAGCGGGTTGCTGGCCTGGCCGTTGACGGTGACGACGATGTCGCCCGTCGTGACGTTGGGACCCGGTTGTACAACGATCATATCCAGATTGCGCGCGGTTCCATTATCCTGACCCCAGGTGACGTATTTAGCCGCCTCAACGCCACCGATCGTCACGGTCGAGCTGCCACGCGCCGCGCCGAATCCTTCGCCGTAGATGGTGATGAAGGCTCCGAGATCGTCCTGTCCGCCGGTGTTCGGTCCTGATTCGAGATCGGTGAAGAACAGACGCGGATTGGCGCTGCCGATGGGCGCGACGGGCTGAGCCGGCGGCGCGGCCGCGGTCCCAGGCGCGGACGCATCGCCAGCAGATGAAGTTGGATTGGCCAGGGCTGTGATGTTGATGCCGTTGCAAGCAGGAAGCATCAGGAGCAAACAAGCCAGGAAAATCGAAACTGAACGGTGTGACATGGTATTTCCTTGTTAAGCAAATCCAAATGGAAGCCTCCGGCTTACTTCACGCGGCCCGACGATGACAGCAAGCGCTCGTCGCCGGATTGCTCACGCAGAAACGCGACGAGCGTTGCCAGGTCCTCCAGAGCGCGGCGCTCGCTGCTCTGTACGTGGACAATTTCGCCGTGCCATAGGGTTGCCGCTTCGTTTTCCGCGGAGGGCTCGCGCCACAGGCGGATGAGGAAGGAGGCGTATTCAGCGGGAGGGTTCATGGGCGCCTCGAAAAATAAAACTGCTGTCCGATTTTTGACAGCAGTTTAGCAGATGGGTGGCTACAAAATGGCTACATCAGCCGCTCCAGCAACTCTTGCGCGGTTGCCTGGTCGCGTTTCTGCCCCAACTCCTCGGCGAGGGCGAGCGCGCGCCGCGCTGCCTCGCGAGCCTGCGCGAGTTCGCCGTCCAGCGCGTACGTCTCCGCCAGCCCGGCGTACAGCCAACTCTGTTCGGCGCGCGAGCCGACCGACTGCGCAACGTTCAACGCGGCGGTGAAATGCCCGCGCGCTTCATCGCCGCTTTTCGACCGCAGGCACAGCCATCCCAGATGCCCCAGGCAGAAAATCTCCTGGGTTCGATCCGCGATCGGTTGCGCGATGGAAAGGCTTTTAGCGAGATACGCGCCCGCCTGCCCTGTGTGACCCCTTTCGGCTTCCAGCGCGCCCAAATCGCCCAGGGGCAATCGGCGATGGTGCGGCAACCGCTCCTGGTCGCACAGGGTCAGGGCTTGCTGCGCGGCGCGCTCCGCCTGATCGTAACGCTTCTCAAACAGATACAAGGTGGACAAATTGCTGAGCAAATGTACCTGCGCGATGGGCAGTTTCTGTATGGAAAAATACTTCCAGGCGCGTTCGAGGCCCCTGCGCGCGCGGGTGAAGTCCCCGCTCGCCCGCGCCGCTAAGGCCAGGGTCCAAACGCACTCCATCTCTGTCTCAATATCGCTGACCGCGCGGCTGAGGGCGATGCCTTCTTTTGCCGCGTGCGCCACCTGGTCGTAGCGGCAGAACCATAGCGCGGCGTATGCCTGGCGCCAACAGGCGCGGGCTTGCAACTTGCGGTCGCCGAGCCCGCGCGCCAGTCGCGCCGCCTCGTCCAGGTCACGCGCGTAGGCGTCCATCTCGCCCAGCAGGCGCAGCGCCCAGCCGCGTCCATCCAGCGCCTCGATGCGCATGCGCTGGTTTGCCGCGATCTCTTTGGGTTCGCGCAGAGGCTTGCTTGCGGATTCCAGCAGGACGAGGGCGCGTTCGAATTGCGCGCGCGCCTCGTTGTGAGCAAAGACGCCGCACGCCGCTTCGCCGGCGCGCAAGGCGTAGGCTGCCGCGCGCGCCCAATCCTGCGCCTGCTCGAAATGATGCGCCAGCGCGGTGACTGCGCGCGGATCCAAAACGGACAAGGCCTCCCCCACGCGGCGATGCAGCAAACGCCGCCGCGCCGAGGATAATTCATGGTAGGCCTCTTCTTGTAATTTATCGTGTGTAAAGACATAGGCGGGCGGGTGGGTTTCGCGAATAATCTGGCGCGCCGCCAGTTCGTCCAAAGCGTCCGCCAGATTCTCTTCCGAGCCTCCGCTGGCGCGTTGCACGAGCGCGGGATCGAATTTCAGTCCAACGACTGCGGCGATGCCTGCCGCCTGGCGCGCCGCCGGCGTCAAGGCGCGCAAGCGCGAACGCAGCAAGGCGCGGACGCTTTCCGGTAACGGCAACTCACGATAGTCACTGGTCGCCTGATCCCAGTCCGTTTCCCAACCATTGGATACCGGGCGCAGCACGGCTTGATCAAACAATGCGCGCAGCGTCTCCAGCAGGAAAAATGGATTGCCGCCGGTCTCCTTGCGCAAGCGTTGGCTGAAAAGAACGGCGCCATCTGTTTGCCCCGCCAGTCCCCGGATCAGTTCCGTCACCTCTTGAACTGAAAAACGATTAAGCTCCGCGTCGCATGCCAGCCCCATGCGGCCAACCGCTTCGCGCAAGGCAAGCAAATCCCGATTCGGCTCGTCGCGGCGATAGGCCAGGAGCAGCAGGACGCGTTCGTTCGCGATGCGCCGCGCCAAAGTTCCAAGCCATGCCAGCGTCGTGTCATCCGCCCAGTGCAAATCGTCCAGAAACAAAAGGAGCGGGGCCTGCGGGCTGACCGCCAGAACCAGGCGCGTGAGCGCTTCGAACAACTGGGCGCGCGAATAGCGCGGCTCCATGACCGGCGGCGGACGCAAATCACGCCGCCGAACGCGAAGTTCGGGCAGCACCCGGGCGCACTCCGCCAGCCACACAGGCTCGAGCCGCGCGGACAGGGCGTCCCAGTCCGCCGCGCCCAGGGACGAACGCAACGCGGCGAGCAGCGGAAAGTAGGGGGTCTTGTTCTCGCTCGCCAACGCGCCCCCCGCGAGCATCTTCACCCCGCTGAGAGACGCGGCAAACTCGCGCGCCAGGCGCGTCTTGCCAATGCCGGCTTCACCGGCCAGAAATACGATGCGCCCCTGGCCGCGCGCGACGGCATCGTGCGCCGCCTCCAAAAGCGCGAGCGCGTCCGCGCGCCCGATCAAGGGCGCTTCCAGCAAAGGAATGGGCGGCGAGACTGCGGAGGGCCGGGCGGGGATGGGCGCCGCGCCGATGCGCGCGGCCTGGTACGCGGCTTGCGTCTCCGGCAAAGGATTCACGCCGAGTTCACGTTCGAGGACGGCGACGCATGTTTCGTATTGGCGCAGCGCGGCGGCGCGCTGGCCCGTTGCCGTATACAATTCGATCAAGCGGCGGTGCATTTCCTCGGCCAGATCGTCCACCGCCAGGTAACGTTGCGCATCATCCATTGCGCGCGCCAACTCGCCCGCCGCCGTGTGCTCGCGCGTGAGCAACGCCAGCGCGTCCAGGTACGCGCGCCGCCACCGTTCGCGTTCCGTGGTGGCCCAGAGATCGAATTCGGCGCTATCCGGTTGCGAAAAGCCCGCCAGGAACTCGCCGCTGTAAAGCGCGACGGCTTCCTCCAGGCGCGCCCGGGTTTCGGGATCCAGGCGCCCTGATACCACTGTGGCGCGCGGCGGCAACCCCGCACGTTCGATTGCCTGCGCTGGATGAAACGTGCGGGGCAAGCATTGCTCGAAGGCGCGCACATCCACCCAGACCCGCGCGGAGGAAAGGAGCAACTGGTCGCCCTGGCTGGCAAGCCAATCGCTTTTAGGGAGGGCGCGTTGGAGATGAGTGAGCAGATGGGTGAGATTACGCCTGGCAGAAGTCTCGGAATGATCGGGCCAGAAGAGGTCGCACAGGTGTTCGCGGGGAATTGGCCTGGCAGAAGCCGCCAGGCAGCAAAGGAGCGCGCGCACTTTGCGGCGCGGCAGGGCGAGCGGCGCGCGGTCAAGTTCGAATGTAGGAGGGCCGAAGAGTCGAATGCGCAATTGCCCCTCCTGCGTTTTCATGGTTAAATCTTTCGGCGTACTCATAGCGCGTCCAACGGTTTGAATCCGGCAAAAATCAGAATTGGCCAAAGTTCAGATATTGATCCCCTGACTGAATTTTATTGTATGCCCGTTCATGTCAGAAAGCAATCACCCTTCGGTACAATCCTGCCCCCCGCCAGGCAAAGAGTTTGTTTATCCTCGAGGATCATGCCGCACCCTGCAGTGGATACTTCACAGTGAGAATCAAAAGTGGGCGTAGGTTTCCGACCTGCGCCCACTTTATCAATATTTCTCAGCCGCGCGCGGTCAGCGCATAATCAGCGGCAGGAACAACGTATAGGGCGTGATGAGCCGCCCGTGGATGTCCTGATACGCGGTGCCGTCCCGGTCGTGTTCCCAGGCGACCAGGTAATTGGTGTAGCCGCCGGCTACAACCGGGGCCGTGCGGTCTGCCGTCCAACTGGCGTCAACGATCACGAAACTGGTGTCCATCGTCTCGTCGGGTTGCACCAGGCGGCCCATGATGCCGTACTTGGCACTCGTGTACATGGTTTGCCAGGCTATCAGGTATTGATTCCCCGCTTGGTTGCAGGCCACGTCGGCCTCTCGTTGCGGGGAGGTGGTATCGTCAATCAAGTACACCCCGGCCAGCGTACCATCCCCGCCAATGAAGCGCGCATAGATGGCGTCGTTGCTTGCGCTCTGATCCGATTGCCAGGCCACCAGATACTGGTCGGCCCCCTGGCACGCGGCCACGGCCGGATGAATCTCGGCGCTGGGCCAGCCGGCAATGCCGAATTCGCCCCCAAAGTTGCCGCCGAGAGTGCCCGTCAACCGCATGCCGAAGATGTCCACGGCGTTGTCGTACACCACCAGGTACTCGTTGCGCGCCAGGTTGTAAGTCACGTCGGGGTTGACGCGGTTCTGTGTGGCGTGGCTGATCGTCAGATCGCTGCCGCCGCCTGGGAAGCCGCTCCCATCGGCTTTTACCCGCCGCCCGCTGATGTACATGGGCAGTACGCCAGACTGATACTCATTCGCCCAGACGACCAGGAACTCTTCCACAGCCCGGCCATAAGCCACCTTGGGATTCCATTGATGGGTGACCCAGGAGGCGATGGGAAAAGCGGTCAAACTGGCTGAAGGCCCGTTCCAGGGGATGAAGCGCCCGTACAGGTCCCAGTCGGTGCCGCTGCCCGAGGCATCGTAGACCCAGGCCACCAGGTAACGGTCATTGACGGGATCATAATCCACGGACGGCTGGGCGCTGTCCTTGGCAGGGTCCCAATAGACGGTGAATTCGCTCAACACTTGGCCCTGCTCGGAGACGCGCGCCGCTTCAATGCTGCGCGTGTTGATGGGCCACTTGTCGTGCCAGACCACCAGGTACTCGCGATGCTTCCAGTTGTAGGCAACCGACGGCAAGTACTGCTCATCGCCGTGGGCCGAGATCGTGATCTCGCCACTCAGATGCGGCCCGGCGGCCGCGGCCGATGCGTCAGCAGAAATCGCCTGCGCCCACCCCTGCGCTGGGACGGCGAGCAGCGCGCTCAACAGTCCCAGCGCGGCGGCGAACCTAAATAGACGTGTCTTTTTCATCATCGTTCTCCTTTCTTGAATTGAACACAATTTACGCCATTACAGAGCCGCCTACGGTGTGACAGCGTTCCTCGTCACCAGCGGCAATAGAACTCGCGACACACTGCGCTCTCGAACGCGCCGCAGTAAACCATCAGATGTCTCCTCCTTTCACCTCCTCGACAGCGCCTTCAACGCAGACTACGTTCTGCTTGTGCGCCGTCGCGGTAGGGAGGCAGTTACCCGCCTCCCCCCGCATATCCTCCAGATGCTTTTACTGGACAAATCCCGGCGTTCCACCGGGCTTTTCACCTGTGCCAGCGCAGGCAAGCCTTCAGGAAGCGCGGACTTCCTGCGGCGTCATCGAATGTCGCGCGTGTTGATGGGCCGCTTGTCGTGCCAGACCACCACGATCGCTTCTCCTTAAACCAGCAGACGCCGCTCATTTCACTATCAACGGCAAATACACCCGGTTGCCCCACAACTGGCCGTAGATGTTCGTGTTGGTGGCCCACACGGGTTGGTCCTGCCAGGCCGCCAGAAAGTCGCCGGTTGGCCCATAGGCCACGGCCGGGTGATCCGCGTTGACGCCCGAGAACTCGGCTTCCTGCTGGCTCACAGGCGCGCCCGCGTAGGAGATGGCCCGGCCTTTGATGGGCTTGTCCACCACACCCTGTGGGTGCCGCCAGACCACAAAGTACTGGGGGTTACTCTCGCTGCCAGCCACGGCCGGGCTGGATTCGTCCACACCGATTTCCCAAGAATACGCAAAAAAATTTAGACCCGGCGTCCCATCCTCTGCCACCGGCCGGCCGTAGATGTTCCTGTCGCCTGGGGCATAGTGGGCCTCCCAGACCACCAGGAACTTGTCGTTGGTGGGCGAAATGGGAAGGGCGGCCACAGACGGGGCCGTGCTGGAATTGGCAAAAGCGGCGATGGTGATATCGCCCTGATAGAGGCCGCCGCCGCCATGCACCTGCTGGCCGTGCACGTCCCACAGGGTACCAGCTTTCTGCTGCCAGACCACCAGGTAACGGTTGGCGTGGCGGTTGTAGGCCACGTCGGGCTGCTCCCGCTCTTCATTGCCCTTAGAAATGGAAAACTGGCTGCCGTCAAGCGCGCCCGAGCTGGATACAACCTGCCCGTAGATATCCCAGGCGATGGGCATCGGATGCCACGCTTCCGCCCACACCACCAGGTAATTATCCGTGGTGGAGGCATAGGCTACGGCAGGTGTGGCGGGTGTAGCGAGATTGCCCCCGTTGCTCTGGATGATGATATCACTTGCATCCAGGACTGCGCCCGTGCCTGAGACGCGCCGGCCGTAAATGCCATAGCCGGGCACCAAACTCGCGTTGTCATAGTGCTCCCAGACCACCAGATACTGGTCCTGCTGGGTATTGTAGGCCACGTCCGGGTACCTGCGGTCGGCTCCTGGCCCGGTGGAGATGTAGAATGGGCCGCCGATCAGCGCGCCATTCCTCGACAGCCGCTGGGCGCGGATGTCGTCGTTGCCCGGCCGGTCGTTGTACCATACCACCAGGTACTCCTGGCGCTGGCTGTTATAGGCCATGGATGGGTACACCTCTTGCTCAGGATCGCCGCTGATAACGAACTGTTGGCCGATGGGAACTCCGTTGGCGGCCGCGGCCGAGGCGCCGGCAGAAATCGCCTGCGCCCACCCCTGCGCTGGGACGGCGAGCAGCGCGCTCAACAGTCCCAGCGCGGCTGCGAACCTAAATAGATGTGTCTTTTTCATCATTCATTCTCCTTTCTTAAGTTGAATACACTTTGCGCCAGTGCAGAGCCGCCTACGGTGTGACGGCCTTCCTTGCATAGTCCTGATGTGCTTTCAGGGTGGCTATGCCGTGGCCTGCCTGCACTGGCGGCCAAGCCAGGGTATACGCTTCAATGATGTTGCCCCTTAGGGGTCGCTGATTGTCAGAAATTTGTGTCCCCGCCTGCCCTGATGCTTTTACAGGGTTTCCATATTGGGTTAGTAGCCTTGATGGATGATCGGCAAATACAGATGCTCGGAGAAAAATGGCATTTCATAGGCGCCCATGTCGTGGAAAGTAGCGCCGTCGTTGTCTCCATCCAACGGTCGCGGCCGCCCGTCATAATCGGTATCGGGCGCATCCAGGGCCGAGCCGACATCAATGGCCGGTGAGTTGACCTGCAAATAAAAGTTCGCGCCGGGAGCGTTGAAGAATCGCGGATCGCCCTCGATATAGTCATCCCCGCGAGTCTCTCCCTCGTCCCCGTGGTCCCGATAGCCGTCAATGAGATTGTGGTCTATGAGATGGTTTTGCGCTGGAACACCGGGGGGGACGGTGATTTGAAAATAGAGATTTTGACTGACAATGTTGTTGCGGATGACCACGTTCTGCGCGTCCGCGTTGTCCAACGCAATCCCTCCGCCCCAGGTTTCCCAACCGTTGTTGTAAAAGGTATTGTTGACCACATGGATATCTTTCATCGGATGCCGCCCTTGTGTATCGCCGGGGCCGTTGATGGAAATGGACAGGCCGATGTAGCGGTTGTGGTAGGCGAGGTTGTTATAGACGCGGATGTTCTCCAGCAGGCCGCCCATTTCGGAAGCCAGTGCAAAGCCATCGCTGTCCTGGACATCGTGAACGGTATTCTGGAACACGGCGATATTATAGGTATGCTTGTCCCAGGCGTCCACGTAGAGTCCCACCTTTTGGATATCGTGAACATGATTGCGGTAGATCTGGCCATTGGAAGAGCCATCTTTGATGCAAATACCCTCTTTGTGGCAATTGAGAACCTCGTTGTTTCGAACCTCGAAGGTGTCTGTCCCGGCGACGGAGAGGCATTCTTGCCAACCGCCGCCGCCGGCCTCATCAATGCGGTTGCCATCCACGATGACATGATTGCTGCCCCACACACCGATGCCGGATGAGGCGGTATTGTAGGTCGCGCTATTCTCCACTGTGATATAACCGGAATTGAGAACCAGGATGCCGGCGTTGTCGTTGAATGGACCGGCATTGATCACGCGCAGGCCGGCAACCCGAATGTAGTTCTTGTTCCAGATTTCAAACAGGCCTGCCAGATCGTCCGGCAAAGTGACCCCACTGCCGTCCATGGTCGCCGTCTCGCCAGGGTAAGCCGCATAGGTGATGTAGTTACCGGCGCTGCCTGAGTTTTGCGGCATGACGCGTTCGTGATAGTTGCCGGCCCTGATATAAACGGTATCGCCCGCCATCAAAGTATCGGCAGCTTTCTGGATTGTCCGCCAGGGGTATGCCGCTGTGCCGAGGTTCGAATCGTCGCCGCTTGGAGCAACATAATAGACTACTCCCTGCGGCGCCAGCATTTCTTTGGCATACCCATTTGACCCCGATTGCTTCACCGACATTGTGAGCAACAAAGCGAGCGCAAGAGGGAAAAGGAATTTCCTTGTCCAATTCCGTGGTCGGATCATATCGCGCTACTCCTAACCATACAAACGCCACGATCCATCAACAAGCGGCCGCCCAACGCCCAATCTGTGCTGCCGAGCGGTCAATGCCGCGAGCCTATGCTGATTATAGCCACAACCAACCTTTGGCGCAACGCGCGGTCAGCGCCAGTGAGTTGTTATGCGGCGTGTACTTTTTTCCCCGGAGTTTCCTCCATGCTATGGAGCTCAGCGCCTCGACACTACTGGCAGAAAGATATTGAGTTGAAATTCATCAGCGCCGATGTCTACCCTGCTGCCAGTGGGCCTTGGGTAGCCGTCAATGTCAGTTGGGGGAGCAGGCGGCGTCCCGGCAGGGTCGCCAGCATTGACACAGGGCGAACCGCTTTGCAGGTGGTAGTCATCAGCCGCTGGGTTGGTGAAGAGGGGATCCAGTGAGATGTTGTGCGTACCTGTCACCACACCGGCCGGCAGGGAGTAATCTGCCGTCGTGTTGCCCCATACATCGTTGTAATCGATCACGGAGGTAATGGCGCCTTGGCCGGAGATACCGACCTCGTAACTGATAACGATATTATTGATAATACTCCCTGCGGTACAGTAGGGCGCTCCACAACCAGGGCTGCTGTAGAGCCTGATGCCATCTCCAGAACCGGGCGATCCGCTGCCGATAATTGTGTTGTTCACGATCACTGGCGAGGAACTCCCAACAAAAACTCCGTCCTGGGCGTTGTTGGTTAGCAGGTTGTTGAACAGGCTCGGGGTGGCGCCGTTGCCCATGCTGATCCCCCCGCCAGCGGTGGACGCAGAATTGTTCATAAAGCGATTCCCATCTACGCGCGGCGCGGCGGCCCAGATGACCATACCTCCACCATCGGTAGCGGAAGTGTTGCCAGAGATGAGGTTGGCTCGAACGATATCTGGAGAATACTCCAGCAGGATACCGCCCCCTCGTACGGAGGCAATGTTATCTACAATCTCATTGGCGGTGATGGTGATGGCTGTGCTGCCCCCGTGATAAATTCCCCCTCCAAACCCCGACGTGTTGCTGAGGATGTGGTTTTGGGCAATGACAGCATGGCTGGTCCCGCTCACAAAGATGCCGGCGCCCCGACCGCCAACGTAGGTGTCACTATCAATGGTCCGGTTGGCTGTGATGATGTTGTTCTGAATGATTGGCGAAGCGCCATGGATGTACACGCCGCCCCCGTCCGGGGCTTTGCCGCCAGTGAGGATAAGCCCGTCTATGGTAGGGGAGATGTTCCCGCCGATATCAAGTGCCCGCCGCGTGTCCTCACCATTAATTGTGGTGGGGTAGGTGTTGGGGTCACGTACAACGGGTATCGTTGTGGCGCCATCCCACCCGCCGTAAATGGTGATGCTCCGGGTGACCGTGATGACGGCCCCGCCAGCACCAGTGTAGGATCCCTGCGCCAGGTAGAGGGTGTCGCCGTCCACTGCCTGGGTCAGTGCGGTCTGTAGATCGCAGGGATTGCCCTGGGAGCAGTCGCCGCCCCCGCCAGGTGTGACGAATAAGTCGCCGGGGGCGGCGCGGGCTGTCTGCGGCGCCTCATTCAGCAGCAGAAACAGTCCGGCCAGGAACAACCCACTGGCTGCCAAATTGAAAACGGCGTGCTTGTACTTGCCGGGATTCATCTTTTACTCCTTTTGTTTGGCGCAGGCTGCTTGGCAATTTGGATTAGCGGCGGTGGGGCATCCTTTGATACGAGAGAAACATGGGCGCGGTGATAAAAGCATGCTCCGAACTGGCAAGCCCGCAAACCGTCGCGCAGCACCCTGTGGGTCGCGCAGCACCCTGTGGGTACAAAGCCAATGGAGACGCGCCCTAAAAGCGCAGTCATACTTGGAACTCCAGAATAACGCTTGGAGAGAGCTCGCTTTGCATTGGTGTCCATAAATTTGGATCAGTATTAAGCGTTCCTTCTAAACGGCTCACTCATATTTTTCGCGCAACAAAGAAATTGCAAAGAGCAGCCACAAAACAAGTACCACTATCCACTCAAGCAAGGCAATCGATTCGGCGGTATGGAAATTTACCTGGCCAAAGGGAGGCAACCCCACGGTATAGGACGGCAAATTATAAAATGGACTAAGCTGGGCAACGGTATAGATTGCCAAAAAAAGATGAACCATCACCCCCAAAGTAATGACCAAAAGCCACCGAGTGCGTTTTGACATTATTTTTTCCTATGCAAAATTATCTTTGGTGCCAAGCCTTTTGTGGAGTTCTTCAAAATCGAACGCCTCACGGTTTCCGTCACCAGCGGGGCGGGTTGGCAATATTCATAGATATTATGACACCAAATCTTGTTAGCGAGCCATAAATCTCGTGGCACATTAGTCCCATCTGGCGCAAGCGGTGAGCAACCAATAAGGCCCATCCGTCAACCCGATTCTCCTTCTTCTCTTTTCATGGGCTTGTTGTTACTTCAATCTCTCTCCACGCGACCCAGGAGGGGCTTTGGGTGGTGACGATCTTGATATAGTGGATATTTGACAGTGGAGTTGATGGCTTGTATTCCAGTATAGCAGAATCCTGGGTGAAGCCTTTGAATTCGTGGAGAAGGGTCAGGTTATTTGCATCTGCACCGCCCCAGATTTGATGAAAGGTATCACCTGCGGGATATTGCGAAACGACGAGTCGAATCGCGCTGACGGTGGTTGGCTTGCCCAGATTAATTTGAATCCACTGGTTGGGATCCGCGCCCGAATTCCAAATGGTTTCTGTGTCCCCATCGAAGGCATTTTCGGGCGGATCAGTGGCAAGGGAGGCCGAAGCGCTGATCCCGCTTGAGGATGGCGCGCCCGCTTCGGGTCCGGACGAGGCGGCTGCTTCCGTTCGTAGGCAGAGACTGGCATGTTCGTCCGCACAAAATTCCACCTTTCCGCCAACCATCGTCATCCAAACCTGGATATTGATCAGATCGTTGGGGTCTATCGCTGTCGGATCATCGGAGATGATGAGCAGGTCGGCATACTTTCCGGCTTTCAGGCCGCCCACTTCAGTTTCACGAAAAAGCGAATAGGCGGCGTTGATGGTCATCATCGGTAAAGCCTCGTTCACCGTGATCCTGTGGGCGGCCAGCCAGTCTGGGGGCATGCAGACGGTGCCGTCTGCGTCAACTTCCTGACGGGTCACATAACTGTACAAGTTGAGAAAAGTGTTCATCGAGGCATAAGGCCAATCGCTGTGCCAGGCTACCGGTAAACCCGGGTTGGCGTCCAGAAAGGCGCGCCAATTCTCTAAATAGGGCATTGGCTCTGTTCCAAAAAACGAACTATAGTAGGAATCGTGAATTTCGGCGCATGTTGGGTAAGCTCCAAAGGCAGTGGGAATGATTCCGATCTCGGAATAACGACTCAATAAGTCGGGGCGGGCAAAAGGGTTGTGCTCAATGCGGTGGCGATATGTGTTCGGTTCGCCATCGAGAGCGAACTCGATGGCGTTTTGGGCTTGCTCTATGGCAAGGTCTCCCTGAGCGTGGATGGCAACCTGGTAGCCTGCCGCTTGCGCATCGGCCACGACCTTATTTATTTCGTCCTGAGTAAACCAGAGGTCTCCATGACCTCCACTGGGGTATTCCGTGCTTAAGGCTGCTTTTCCGCACACGCCACCGTCAGCAAAGATCTTGACGCCACCCATGCGTAACATTTCTCCTGCTACGCGGGTTGGCGGGACCTGCTTGTACCAGTCTCCAATCACGCCACCGCAAGGACCGGAGTAAGTCAGATAAAGACTGGAGCGTATTCGCAACTTACCCGCCTGCTGATAGGCTTGCATTTCGTCCAGAAATTCGGGCGTGGTGAACATATTGGACAGGGTGGTGATGCCATATTCCAGGGCCTGTTGCTGTGCCTGGTCCATGGTCATGTCCATCTTGCCAGCGTCATTGAAAATGTGATCGTGAGCGTCCACGAAACCGGGCATGATCGTCCGCCCTTGCAGGTCAATGATCTGAGTCTCAGGGCCGCTCAGGGTAAGGATTTCATCATCAGTTCCTACCGCGATGATCATTTCACCCTGGATGGCGATGGCTTGGGCTGTGGGTTGGTTTGGTTCCATTGTAAGAAGCGTGCCATTATAAAAGATGATGTCGGCAAGACTGAGCGGCTGTTTAGTTGGGGAGCGGATTGCTGTCGGCGGGATATCTGTTTCTGTTGGAGCCAGGGTCGGAGAGGAAATAGCCGTTTCTATTGGCGTGGGTGATGGCTGGGCGCAGGCTGTCAAGAAAATAGAAACCACGAGGCTTGCATTAATAATCTTTTGTAGGCTATTCATCAATCATCCTTATGTATGTTTGTTCACCCCAGGCACTGGTTTTACACTTATTGTCTGGGTTTAGGACATCCATCCAACTGATTCTGTATTGTTCAGGCGTACGTTATTAGAATGTCCTTGCTTGGGACGCGGCAAATGCGTATCTTAAGGTGATCCGTCACCGGGGACGCATTTGGGGCGGGTATCCTTCGACCGGCGTGTGCCTGGTAAACGTGGGTCGAAAGCGGGAAGAAAAGCCGGGACTGTTCAGCCGGACTACAGAACTGGTCGGGAAAGCGACTACACCTGCACTTGCAGCGCCGGTGCAAGTGTGACAGGCGTCTTTGACGTACTGAAAACCGCAGAGCATAACCAAAACTCTGCCATTCAACCTGAACAGGAGACAAGCCGCGATGATTGTAAGTTTAGTCGTCGTGGTACTGGTGACAACAGCCCGTATGCTCAGGGGCCGGATGAAGCGAAAAGCCTGCCCTGAGCCTGCCGAAGGGTTTCATGTCCGGTTCTGTACCGTCGGTGGGGTGGGTGACCACCCCACCGACCGGAATTAGGCGGCGTTTGCAGTAAGCATTTTATACATCTACGAGAAGTCATCAAGGTGAAAAATAATAATCTTTGAGCGGATATTTCGCGAAGGTAGCAATTCTTAATTGGTCTTTCCTGACAACGAAAAACCAATCAAGTTCAGTTTTATTTTCTCCAGCCACAGCCATCAAATGATAATTATACGGGTGTCTTGCTTCTCCTTCTCCATAGTTGACTTTCTCTAAAGGCGAAAAATTAATACCTTTGTTATGGTGGTTTGCCGCGGTAATTCTGGCAAATGCTCTTAAGATCAGTTCGATATTTTCTTCCGTGATAACGATTTGATTATCTGCGAGAAGCTTGCCGAAGTCTTCATCTTTGTATTCGTATTGTCCCTGTTTGACGATAATAAAATTGCTTTGAACAAAGCCGTCCATATTTGTTTCGGGGTTGACAATTTGCTTTGCTTCAATTAAGTAGAATCTTGCTTGCGGGAACAGAATCTCCCATTCTTCTGCTGTAATCAGATTGGTTGAAAGATATTCGGTGCAGTTTTGGGCGCGATGACTTTCGCTGGAGTTACATTCAGATTCTGCTTTTCCTACAACGGCGCTTATCCGTAAACCTATTTTATCCTGTTCGGGCATGTTGATCCAAAAATACAACAAAAACGCGCCGACTGTGAGTACAAAGATGATGAGTATCTTCTTTTTCATGGGTGTTCTTTTCATAGCAGTCTCGAAGCGGACTAACAGTTTGCGTAGTGGACAGTGGGGCGGGCGTGGACTCTGCTTGGGAGCAGAGAAAACCCGAAGCCAGAAAAATGCTCGACATAGCCAGTCACCCGACCACATCGCCGCAGGGCCTGCTATCTGGCGTCCTGACCCTTACCAAGACTGGACTTTCACCAGTAAGCAGACGATGACTTTTCAGGACACACCACGCTTTGTTCGGCGGCTTTTAGTTTAGGTTTACATCTCGTCGGATTGGAATATTAAAATCTTTTTTCCAATCCCCTTCACGGAAAATAACATTGACGGATTCTAAGTGTTGATATGTTTGTGATTTTTCAATGAATAAATAGCCATCAAATATCTTTGGCTTCATTGGAAAACCGTTGTAATTTCCGTCAATTCTTATTCTCACTTGCGAATAAAGACCTTGCGGACTACTCTCTCTTTCAGATAATGTTGAAAATTTTACTCGACCTTTTTCTGCTGTGTCTGCAATGTCCAGCCTGCGATAATCATTTGCTGGAATAGTTGTATTTTCATCTATCGCAAACTTTTCAGCCCATTTTAGATAGTCTCTCTCAATAAAATTTACTTCCCTACCATCTTCTTGCCACAACTTTGCCCACTCAATTACTGCGTGACAATCTGTAATTGGTCTTTCTTCTTTGTTGTGAACATAAAAGTAGATATGTTTCGAGACGTAAAAACTATGTATCTCATCTTCCGTTACCCGCTCTACGTCAATACTTAGTTTTGGGGTGGTAACATAAGTCTTACGAATATCATAAATATATAGCATTGCCGTCGCTGTAAAAATAACAGCGCCTATACCAAGAGCAATCCGCCAATCCTTTATAAGCTGTGGAGGGCTAAAAAACAAAAAAGCATAACTAATTGCCATATCTAACCATCCAATGGCTATTCCCGAAGTAAACAGGATGTCTTTTAGTTTTCTTGACATAATTTTCTCGTATCGGTTTCCCGTAGTCTAGTGCAGCCGCCGAACGGTTTGCGTTAGCGGCTTGTGGGCGGGCGTGGACAATGTTTGAGAGCAGGAAAAGCCCAAAGCCAGAAAAATGCTTGTAAATCGCGCAGACACCCACACGTCAGGTGCACGCTTTGTTGGCACGCTTTTGACTTTAAGACTCACCTTTGACTATAGTGATGACAATTTTACCGCTTGTTGATTTCCTGAATCCTTAATTTTTTCGTTCGCGGCTACCAGTAAACCAATGAACACAATTAGCGATAACCAAAAAGATAAAATAACCCAAATGGCTGTAACCCACCATCTTTGGCGCATGATTATCGAGAATCTAAGTGCTAAAATAAAAAATATTATATGAGCGATTATCCTAACCAGAGCAAGCATAAACATTAATCCGTCATAAAACACTTGTACTTCTAGCATTTTTGCTGTTGACAAGAAGTAATATGATGCGCCCAACGCAAGCAATAAGGTTATGACTGAACCAATAATAAAAATTTTTCTTTCGTGCAAAATTTTATTTTGGAATTCTTTATTTGTATCACCTTGAGCGTCAAGTGACCGTTTACAAAATCTGCAAACAATTGCTTCATCTTGAATTTCTTCCGCACAGTAAGGACATTTTTTCATTTTTACAGTTCCTAACCTAATTTCCGATTATATGAATTCGTTTGCACATAAGCGTCAAAAAGCGTGAAAATCCAAACACCCGCCAATAAAACAGGGTTAAAGTCTCGAAGTCCTAGCCATGTCATCGGAGCTAAACTAAATAACTGAATAAATAGCACAACTCCAAACCGTTTCCAATCTCCCAAATAGATATACCCCAACCCCATGATTAGGAGAAAACAATTGAGTAGGACGGCTATCCAAGGTTTCTTTTCTTTTTTTGTAGAAAGTGGTGCTTCTGTTTTGGTTTGTAATTTATTTTCATCTGACAATGCTCGTCCACAAAACCTACAAAAAATTGCGTCGTCTTGAACAATCTCAGCACAATAAGGACATTTTTTCATTTCTACTCTCCCATTTATGGGTTATATTCACATGCTTGCCCGTCTCCATCATCATCTAGCCAATGAATATCAGACCCTACTTTTGAGAGACAGTAATTGTAGCAAGCCTGTGCATCTTGTTGAAATGAAAAATCACTGCAATCATAAGCATTGTAAGAACAAGAACATGATGAAGTATCTGAGTTTGACGGTTGTTGTCCAGTTCCATAATTTACATCAGTTTGGAGGATGTCGTAAACATTGACTTGGTTTTGGGCAATAGCAATAATATTTTCATGTCCAGATACATATAAAGCGGCATAGCTTTCTTGCGCTCCAAGTGAATATATCTCTATTTTGGATAACTGCCAGTCTGACGATTCGCCAGCATGAGAAACAAGCGCACTGGCAAAAACTAAATCGCCTGCAAGCATAACAAATTCATCGGGTGTTTCAGGGTCGTTCAATAATGTATAGGTTAGAACCGAACCTGAAACTTTTATGTCAAGAAAATTAATATATTTGTGCAAGATGCTTGAAGAGGTGTCGTAACGCACATCGTTAATCAGTGTCTGCAAGAAGGTTTGTATTGTCTGCTCTTTGGAAACAGTTTTTGTTGGAGTTGGGACAGGAATATAACTAATTTCAGGAAGGCGGGAAAACATCCCATCAATTTCAAGGAAAAATTCCTGTATCCATCCTTGTTGCCCGTTGAAATTAAAAGTTACCCAAGAGTCTCCATGTCTGCCTGTAATTGAAATTTGAGTATTTGCATTAATCTGCCCTATTTCGCCATAGTTTACATTCGGTCCCGCATAGACGCTGTGGCTTTCTTTGATTGTGGCAGATAAAGACGAAACAGGCTTTGAGGTTTGAGAGCCATAAACCCAAACTAAAAAAATACCTGTGGCAATCAGTACCCATTTTGGAATTGCAATTTTTTCTTTCATTTTGATACCAATGTTATGCAAGGGGCGTGCCAACTAGGGTTATGCGGACGGTATCACCGCTTATGGGCGGTTTGGTTCGTGCCGTATAACGTCCCAAAGCCTTTCGGATGTTAGGCCACTAAAGATTAAGAGCAAATAGGTGACTGTGCATATTTTAGCACCACCCTTCAGGGGCGCAATCCCTGACCCGCCACATCAATTTGCGTTCGCGACACCCTCCTCGCAGGGAATCGCGGAGGTTATTTGGCAATGTCATCCAGCCAAACCTCTGTATAATATCCATGTACAGATTATAGAGTCTTTCCTCCCAAAAAGCAACAAGGAGTTCCCATGTCCGACTCAGATGTCTTCATCGTTTCTGCCGTCCGCACCGCCATCGGCTCTGGCAAAGAGAGCGGCGCATTGCATCCCTTCCAACCCGTCGAATTAGCCGCGCTCGTCATGCGCGAGGCCGTCCAACGCGCGGGCGTGGAGGCGGCCCGCCTCGACGACGCGGTCTGGGGCGTTGTCACCCCCGTCGGCGATCAGGGCGGCAACCTGGCGCGGCTCGGCGTCCTCAAGGCCGGCTTTCCCATCACCGTGCCGGGCGTCAGCCTCAACCGCATGTGCGGCTCCAGCCAGCAGGCCGTCCACTTTGCGGCGCAGTCCATTTTGGCGGGCGACGCCGACCTCGTGCTGGCGGGCGGCACCGAGATGATGTCCCACCAGCCGCTCGGCGCGGACTATCCCAAAGAGTGGCCCGATGTCGGCCATCCGCTCATCCATCAGGGACTGAGCGCCGAACTCATGGTTGAAAAATGGGATCTCGCACGCGATGAAATGGATGACTACGCCTACGAGTCGCACATCAAAGCGGGACGCGCCATCGAGGCGGGATTTTTCGCCGACCAGATCGTCCCCGCTTCTCTCCCGACGGGGGAGCTGTTCGCCGTTGACCAGGGCGTTCGTCGCCCCCCCGACCGCGAACGGATGCGCGCGCTGAACCCCGTCTTCAAGGAAAACGGCCGGGTCACGGCGGGCAACTCCAGCCAGGTCAGTGACGCCGCCGCCGCGTTGCTCATCGCTTCCGCCTCCGCCGTCGGCAAGTACAACCTCAGTCCGCTCGCGCGGATCGCCGCCCGCGTCGTCGTCGGCTCCGATCCCACGCTCATGCTCGACGGCCCCATCTCCGCCACGCAAAAAGTGTTGACGCGCGCCGGGCTGACCCTCGCCGACATGGACGTGATCGAGATCAACGAGGCCTTCGCCTGCGTGGTGCTCGCCTGGCAGAAGGAATTGCATCCAGACATGTGCAAGGTCAACCCGAACGGCGGCGCCATCGCCCACGGACATCCCCTCGGCGCCACCGGCGCGGTGCTGATGACGAAACTCGTCCACGAGTTGATCCGCACCCACGGACGCTACGGCCTGCAAACCATGTGCATCGGTCACGGCATGGCCACCGCCACCGTCATCGAGAGGGTGTGAACCCACCATGTAGTGGCGACTTCAGTCGCTTTCACTTATCTGCCAAACGACTGAAGTCGTTACTACGTGGTTATTTTCGAGTGCTGAAACGCAATCCGATGCAGAACATGGAATCAAAAACGGCGTACCATTCAAGTGCGCCGTTCTTTCTTCTTTCCTCTTACTTCGGTGTCGGCGTTTTCGTCACCGTGGGGGTCTTTGTAATTGTTGGTGTCTTCGTGATCGTCGGCGTTCTGGTGACAGTCGGTGTGAGCGACGGGGTGGCCAGCGCGGCCAGGCGTTGGCGCGCCTCCGTCCGCCACGCGGCCGGGACGGCGTCCGCGGGCAGGGCCAGCAGCGCCTCCCAATCGCGTTTGGCGGGGGCGAGTTGTCCCATCTTTTCCAGCGACTTGGCCCGCCAGTAATACACCTGCGCGCGTTGTCCGTCGCTTTCCGCGAGGTCGAAGGCCTGCTCGGCCTGCTGGTAGGCATTGCCAGAATCATTGTTCAGCAGGAAGGCTTGCGACAGGGCGATCCTCACTTCGAAGGATTCGGGGAAGGATTGGAGCGCCACCCGCAACTCATAGACCGCACTCGGCCCGCGGCCCAGTTCGAGATAGGTGAGTCCGCGATACAGGCGCGCCTCGGGATTGTTTTTCAATTTAATGGAGGCATCCAGTTTTTCGAGGGCGGTTTCGTAATCCCCGGCGAGGTAATTCAATTTGCCTTGCAGGAAGAGCGTAAATTCATCCTCCTCGGCGTAGGTCACGTAGGTTTCCAGGGATTTCAGCGCTTCGTCCGTCTGGCCGTTGGCGGTATACGCGTCGCCCAGCGCCAGGTAGACCGGGAGCATGGTGATGTCCAGCTCGTTGGCGCGCAGCGCGTACGTCAGCGCGCGTTCGGGTTCGTCCAGCGCGAGGTAGGCGCGCGCGTATTCGTATTGGATGAGCGCCGAGTCGGGCGCCAGCGCTTCGGCGGCTTTCAAGTCTTTCAGTGCGCCTTTGGCGTCGGCGTGATCGGTCTTGAAGGCCGCGCGCACGAGGTAGGCATCCACGAAGGCGGGATCCTTTTTGACGGCCGCGTCCAGTTCTTCGAGTACGTCGGCGGCGGGGTCCAGCGCCAGTTTCACGCGCGCCAGCCCAACGTACGCGGGACCGAAGTTCGGGTTCAGCTCGAGGGCGCGGTTGTAGGCGTCCTGTGCGTCCGCATATTTTTCCTGGAAGCGGTAGGCCTCGCCGATGAAGTACCACGGGTCCGCTGATTCAGGCTCGACCACGGCGATCTGCTGCATGAAGTTCACCACATCCTCCCAGTTGCCGCGGTTGTAGGCATCGCGCGCCGCGCGGAAAATATCGCCCGATTGCGGCTGGCGCGGCGTGGGATTGTAGAGCGGCGTGGGTGTGTACGTGGCGGGGAGCAAGGCCCACAGCGGCGTGGGGCCGACGTAAGTGGGTGAGGGGCGCGCGGTGGCGTTCAACGCGGTGGGAGTCAGTGTGAAGGTGGGCGAGGGGCCGAAGGTGAACGTGGAGATGGCGGATGCGCGCGGCAGGCGCGGCTGGATGAACATGAAGAAGACCAGTCCGCACAACGCGGCGCCCAGCGCTCCCAGCCCCGCCAGGCGCGCCAGCGGAGTGGAGAGGAAGGGTTTCTTCTCGTCTGGCCGTTCGTGCGCCAGGATGAGTTGCTCCTCCCAGGCGCGCGGATGGTTGACCGGGAACGGCTGGATGTTTTCGTCGGGCGGGAGCGCCCCGAGCAGGGTCAAGCCTCGTTTGGCGGCGGCATGTTCGGGGTCAATGCGCAGCGCCGTTTGCAGGCAGTAGACGCGCTCTTTGGCGGTCTCCGTCGCGGCGCTCATCCAAACCCAGTAGTTGACGTTGTTCTGGTCGGTTTTGAGCAGGCGGGTGAGCAGGTCTTTGGCGCGCGCGCGGTCGCCCGCTTGCAGGGCTTCCACCGCTTCCTGGAACAGGGTGTCTACTTCATCGGCCATAATCGAATTGTATCAGATGAGTCTATTGCAAAAACAACCTTCTTACCGCGAAGAAGCGAAGGACGCGAAGGGATTTTAAATGATCGCGAAGGAAAACGGCTCTCTCCAGGTTTGGGAGAAACCAGGTGGCAAAAGCCCTAGTTGGCTTCCTGTTCTGTACACGGACGCTTCGCGCGCGGAAAAAGCATTTAAAAATCCGTGTTAATCCGTGTCTGTCCGCCGAAGGATCCGTGTACAAAGTTTTTTTGGCAAAGTTCTGAGTTCTTGAACTTCTTCTTAAAAATCTTCGTTGTCTTCGCCTCTTCGCGGTGAAAAATGTTTTTGCAGTGCAGATTCACTCGTGAAATTCTTCCACCTGATAAGTCAAAACATCTAAATGCTTGCGCCGCCACAAGTCCGCGTTCGCGCCCATTTTGAGGCACAGGTTGTCGAGGAAATCCTCCGCCTCGGGCAGTTTCTCCCAGACCTGCGGCAGGAAGGTGGCGCGGCGGCTTCCATCGCGCAGGACGACGCCGTCCACGTGCGGACGCAGTGTGGCGACCAGGTCTGCGGGACGCGCGTATTCGAGCGGGACGGGAGCGGTCAGCCGCGAGACCTCGAGGCTGATCCCGTTTAATTCGGCGACCTGCACGGGCGGGAAGCGATAGTCTTCCAGCGCGGCGGCGATGGCGTGTTCGCGCACGTCCTCCGCCAGCGGCTGGTACGCTTCCAGCGCGCCGATGCAACCGCGCAGGCCGCCGCGCACCGTCAACGTGACGAAGGAGGCCCCGTCCGCGCGCAGGCGCGGGGTCAGGGAATCCCAATCCAGCGGCGGCAGTTTCTCACTGCGCACGCCCAGTTCCAGCGCCTGCCGCGCCAGCCGGAGCAGGGTTTGCTTTTCATCCAGGGTCAGTTGATCGGTCATGTGAACCTCCCGGCGAACGACTAAAGTCGTTACTACGTAGTGACGATTTCAATCGTCCAAGGCCGCGCTACGTAGTGACGATTTCAATCGTCCAAAGCCGCGCTACGTAGTGACGATTTCAATCGTCCAAGCGTGATTTCAAGCGAGGTGACGATACCCGCGGTCGTGATACGCCAACGGGTCTTCCGTGGAGTGGACGCGGGCTTCCGCAACTTCGGCGACGAACAACGTGTTGACTCCCGCCGCGTACGTATGGATGACGCGGCAATCCAGCCAGGCCAGTCCGCCCTCCAGCAGGGGCGCGCCGCCGGCGAGTGTCTGCGCCGCGAGTCCCGCCATGCGTTCCGCGCCGCGCAGTTTTCCGGCGAAGCGTTCGGCCAGTTCCTGCTGTGCGGCGGAAAGGATGGTGATGCTGAAAGCGCGGGATTTTGTCACAAGGCCGAAGAGACGCGCGTCGTTTCTCAAAACCACGGTCACCAGCGGCGGATCGAGCGAAAGGGAGGCGAGCGAGTTGATGGTCATGCCGTAGGCTTCGCCGTCGTGTGTTGCCATCAACACCGCCACGCCGGTCGTCCAGGCGCGCATGGCGTGGCGGAAAGATTCGGGGTCAAAGGGCATGCAAGATTTCTCCAGTCAATTTCATCATAACGAAGAGGCGGGGGAGAGTCAAGATGGAAAAAGTAGTGGCGCCTTTTCCACTTCTTCCAAAATCCCCCCCGATTTCACCAGCATCTTCATCGTGTTGTGGTGTATGATGATGTATATTCTGAAAAATCAGCAAGTCCCATTTGAAAGGAAACTCGGATGCAAAAGTATTTAATAGATATGCTGACTTGTCCTGCCTGTCATGGTGAATTGGAATGGACAATCATTGACCAAACAAGAGAACGCGTTGAGGAGGCGGAAGCGCGCTGTACATCCTGTTCAAAATCCTATCCAATTCGCGAGGGGATAGGAATGTTCCTTGCGGATGAACTTCAACGAAAAGACCTGTGGGAGCAAGTAGACAGCGGGCTGATGAAATATCTAAGGTCGAATCCAAAACAACATGAACAATTAATGACTCTGCCTCTGGAGAACCTGTCACCAGCAGATCGGTTCTTCCGCGGAATGATGTTGGAAGAGTTGGGAAAATTCCCGGAGGCAAAAGAAGCGCATGATACAGCCATGCAGGGGCTTTATACCCGGGAATATTTGAATTGTTTTCAGAAACAGATTGATTACGTGGTCAATGAGCTTTCTTCAGGGGATGACGCAATTGTTGACCTTGCATCCGGGCGATGCTATTTGGTGGAACAACTGGCGGCAAAACTTAATCGCCCGATTGTGGCGACAGATTTTAGTGTCCGCGTGCTGAAGCAGGATCGAAAGCGATTGGAGTTTGAAGGGCTGTATAAGCAAGTCAGTTTACTGGCCTTCGACGCGCGGCGGACCCCATTCAAGGATGGCGCAATTGAAACCCTAATCACCAACCTGGGGCTTCCAAATATCGAAGACCCGGGCGCTCTGCTAAAGGACTTGCGGCGCATCGTAAGAGGGTCATTTCTCGCAATTACTCACTTCTTCCCGGAAGACGATCAGGCCAATGCAAAAGAGATCCGCAAATTAAAGTTGGAAACATTCATGTATCGGCGCACTGCATTGGAACATTTTGCAAGCGCAAATTGGCAGGCAGAGACGCAGAACACCTGCACAGGTAAGGCATTGCCCACTCCATCCAGCGTCATCATCGAGGGCTTGAGGAATGACGCCCTGCCTGTGAGTGAAACGGAGTTGGAATGGTGCACGCTCGTTGCAAATTGAAATGCTATTAGTCATCTAAAAAATAGTCTACCGTCATTGCGAGGAGGGCGAAGCCCGACGAAGCAATCCCCAGCACCATTTGCACAGCCTGAATGACGAGGAGATTGCTTCGCTCTCACTCTCATCCTAATTTTCCCACCACCCCCTCGACCCCTTCCAAAATCTCCCCCGACTTCACCAACGCCTTCATCTTGTTGTGATCGTTATACAACGGCCTGTCCACTTCGAGATGATCCACGTGTTTGCGGATCGTCTCGCGCGCTTTCTGGGTGCCCTTGCCCGGCGTGAACTGGCGAAAATCCAATGCCTGTGCGGCGGCCATGAATTCGATGCCGAGAATGCCGAAAGCGTTATCCAAAATCTGTCCGTTCTTCAAGGCGGTGTTCATGCCCATCGAAACAAAATCTTCCTGATCTGCCGCGGCAGGGATGGATTGAATCGAGGCGGGTGTGGAAAGAATCTTTTGTTCCACAATTAAATGATCCGCCGTGTATTGCGAGAGCATCATGCCGGAATAAAAGCCCGGTTCATGCGCGAGGAAATCCGGCAAGCCTTGTGATAACGCAGGGTTGGTCAAACGATTGAGTCGGCGCTCGGATAACACACACACCATTGTGATGGCAATGCCCGCCATATCCATCGGCAATGAAACCGGCGATCCCTGGAAGTTTGCGCCGGTCAAAGTGAGATTCATCTCAGGCACAAAGATCGGGTTATCGCCCACACCGTTCAATTCAATTTCAACTTGCGAGCGCGCGTACGCAATCGCATCCCGCGCCGCGCCGATCACCTGCGGCGACGAACGCATCGAGTACGCGTCCTGCACCTTCGTTTTCATTTTGCCGGTCGCCAGGTCCGAGCCTTCGATCATCTTCGCGATATTTTTCGCGGACGTGATCGCGCCTTTGAAGCCGCGCAGTTCATGCAACTTGGCGCTATACGGCTTCATGTTTCCAAGCAACGCTTCGATGGACATCGCCGCCGCGATCTCCGCCTGCTTGATGAATCTTTCCATATCGTAAATGTGAAGCGCGGACATGGCGGTCAGCAGGTTGGATCCGTTGATCGCGGCCAGACCGTCGCGCGCCTGGAGGCCGGGGACGGGAATCCCAGCCCGCCGCATCGCTTCCTGACCTGTGAGTCGTTCGCCGTTAAACCAGGCTTCCCCTTCCCCCATCAAGAGCAACGCGGCCTGCGCCATCGGGGCCAGGTCGCCAGACGCGCCGACCGAGCCTTTCTGGCAGACCACCGGCGTAACGCCCTTGTTCAACATCTCGACATACGTCAGCGTAATCTCCGGCCTGCAACCGGAATTCCCATGCGCGTGAACGTTGATGCGTCCCGCCAGCGCCGCGCGCACGTGTTCGATCGGCGCCGGGTCGCCAATTCCCGCGGCGTGGTTGTAGACGAGATATTTTTGAAATTCCTTTACCTGGTCGTCATTTAATATTTTTTCCGAGAACTCGCCAATGCCGGTGTTCGTGCCATACATGATTTCTTTTTTGGCAAGTTTATCTTCCAGCATGGCGCGGCAAATTTTGATGCGCTCCAGGGCTTCGGGGGCTAATTCAACTTTCTCGTTATCGCGCGCAATCGCAACGAGTTTTTCAATGGTGAGGGACGATCCGTCGAGGGTGATGGGCATGATGGGCTCCTTGGGGGTTGACAATTTGTTGCAAAGGCTTACAATGTAATCAAGCCAGTCGGCTATAGGCGAAAGTCGGCTCCATGCCGTGCGCTCGAAATCCGAGCCTAGCCTATAGAGGGCTGGTTTTTTCTATGTCAAAGGGATTGGAACGGGAGTACCAATTTTGGGGATATTTGGCGGTATCGTAACGGTCAACCAGAAAACTCACCTTGTCTCGCATGAAATTGAAGTATCGCATTTCCCGTTTTACAAAGGCGCGATAGACAGCCCAATTCAAGTAATCAATCACTTGCAAGCATGGTTCGCCAACTGCGGTATGGGGATAAATTTGAATTTTGGTTTCAACTTTATGATTCCAGCGGCTTTCAAAAGCTGATAAACCCCGCAAAGTAGCTTGTTCCAATCTTTCCTGGCGCAGGCGTGTGCCGCGTTGCGAAATATAAACGCGGTTGTCTGTGTAACGATGTAGTACATTCTCAAACAGCAGACTGATCAGGTAATCGTAAAACTCATTTTCATTGGCATGGAACGAATTGCGAAACACACGCTCCCTTTTACGCGCCACCACAAACTGCGCTTTGAAATCCAGCGGACGCAAAGTCTCGAACACCACCTGCCGCACTTCGGGACTGTCATCCTTGGCGTGAAAAGAAACATTGGATTTTTTTATAGAGGGGATCTCCTTCAGATATTCAGTGGCGGCGATATGCGCATGCAGATCGTTTAGCGCGGCGCGGATCGAGCGAGGGTCGGAAGTCTCCACAAATCCCAAGATCAAGATCGGAGAACAACCTTCCTGTCCGACGATCAAATTGCCGTGGCGGTCATAAAACGTGGGGTCGCCCGACTCATCTACAAAATACCAATGCTCACCTTCAATTGGTTTTTTCACGATCCTGATTTTACCCCAAACAAAATTCAAAAATCCTTTTCTCGTTGGCTGGAGTTGAGTCCGCAAAGTTGGACTTTGCGCTCGTTGACGCGATTGCAATCCCAGGTTTCCTTCCAAGTTTACCGACCTCCCTCTCCTCACAAAGCGGGAGGCCTTTCAAATCAATGTCCGCAATTCCCACAGTCCCCGCCGGAGCAGGAGTTACAACCGCACCCGCCCGAAGTCCCCGGCACGGCGCTTCCGCCGCTGTGGGCGTAGAACAGCGCCAGTTTGCGCTTCACATCCTCACTGCCGCACTTCTCGCAGGCGATGGCCGCGTCCTTTTGGCTCATGGGACGGATAACTTCAAATTCTTTTTTGCAGGCTTGACAAACGTATTCATAGATGGGCATGGGAGAGTCTCCGTTGGAAAAATCACCTGGATTGTAACCCCATCTTGCCGGGATGACTCGCGTTACAATCAGCCCAATATCTAACCAAAAATAATATTCCCAAATACCCGCAGGAGAATTTATGCCACCCGACTCCAAATCTGTTCTTTCCCAGATCGCCAGCATCGAAGCCGAAATGCGCCGCGCCGGCTTTTGGCATGCAGAGCCGCTCAAACCGGAGCAATATCAATTCAGCGAAGCCTTTGCCATGGATACCATGGCCTTTTCACAATGGCTTCAATTCATCTTCATTCCGCGCGTGAAGGACTCTGCGGCCAGCGGTAAACTCCCATCCAAAAGCCAGGTGGCGGCGCAGGCCGTGCGAGAATTCGATGGTCAGCAGGAAGCCTCACAACTGGTGTCCCTGCTCTCAGAGTTTGACGCGCTGTTTTAAATAATTTCGCGGCGCAAAAACAACACCATAATTTTAGAGAGAACATGCCAAAAGAAAAAGAATACCTCCCCAAACGCGCCATGTCCATCCACGCCCACCCCGATGACCAGGAGTTCACCGTCGCAGGGACGCTCGCCAAATGGGCGCGGGCGGGTTGCGAGATCGTCTCGGTCATCCTCACCAGTGGGGACGCAGGCTCGAACGCTCCACAGCATGGCGAAGAGTACAAGCCCACACTCGCGAAACTGCGCGAGCGCGAGCAGAAGGCGGCGAACAAAGTCCTCGGCGTGAAGGAGACGGTCTTCCTCGGTTATCCCGATGGCGAACTGGAACCGACCCTCGCGCTCCGCAAGGAATTGACGCGCCTCATCCGCCAGTACAAGCCCGAGGCGGTCGTCATCGGCGACCCGCAGGGCGTGTTTTACGGCAACGGCTACATCAATCATCCCGACCACCGCGCCGCCGCGCAGTCCGCGCTATATGCGGTCTTCCCGTCCGCGGAGACTCGCCTCATTTTCACCGACCTGCTCACAGAGGGGTACGAACCGCACAAGGTCAAACGCATCTACATCCACGGCGCGGAAAAGCCCGATACGTGGGTGGATATCACCGCCACGTTGAACGTCAAATTGAAGGCGTTGAAAAAGCACAAGAGTCAACTCGGCGACTGGAACCCCGATAAAATGATGCGCGAGTGGGCCACAGAGGAAGGCAAGGAAAAGGGGCTGAAATATGCCGAGGCCTTCAAGGTGATGATCCACGACGAAGAACAACCTGAAAACTGAACCAGACCCTAAAGGTTTTTCTGGAAACCCGGGCGGAAAATCGGCAGAAAGCCATCAATAAAAATTCGGTTTGAACACAGAGGAAACCTTTAGGGTCTATCGCAGGTCACATGATAAAATCGGGGCGTTTTGAATCCGCAGGCCGAGGAGCCAAGTCGCATGATCTTCACCAGTTATGATTTTCTGGTTTTCTTCCTCATCGTTTTTATTCTCTACTGGCTGGCCCGGCGCAGGGAATGGCAAAACCTGATCCTGTTGGCCGCCAGTTACGTATTCTATGGCTGGGTGCATCCCTGGGTTGCCGTCCTGCTGGGACTTTCGACCCTCGCCGATTATGCGCTCGCTCTTGCCATATTCCGCGATCGGCCACGGACGCGTCTTTTCATGATCCTCAGCCTGCTGCTCAACCTCGGCGTGCTGGGCTTCTTCAAGTATTACAATTTCTTCAACGAAAACCTTGTTGCAATGCTGGGCGGCTTCGGGTTCCAGGCTGACGGGTGGCTGGTGCGTTCCCTCCTGCCCGCAGGACTGTCGTTCTACACCCTGAAGAAACTGGCGTATGTCATGGATGTTGCGCGCGGGACGCTGGAGCCGACGCGCGACCTGGTCGGCTTTGCGCTGTTCGCGGCCTTCTTCCCCCAAATCAATTCGGGGCCGATTGATCGCGCCCAGAAACTTCTGCCGCAGATCCAATCCCCGCGACAATGGAGCGCGGCGCATTTTCAGTTTGCCTGGCCCCTGCTCGTGATGGGTTTCTTCAAAAAGATGGTCATCGCGGATACACTCGGCGCGTTTGTCGCGTCCCCGACCTTCAGCGTTCGAGAACTGACCGCCTTAATGATTCTCACCGCCGGGCTGGGATTCACGCTCCAGATCTATGCGGATTTCTCGGCTTACACTGACATCGCGCGCGCGGTCGCCCGCTTGTTCGGCTTCGACACCTCCGAGAACTTTCGCTCGCCGTACCTCTCGCTTACTCCCACTGATTTCTGGAATCGCTGGCACATCACGCTCTCCACCTGGCTGCGCGATTACATCTTCTTCCCCCTGCGGCGCAAACTCCTGCGCGCCCGTGTTCCCGCCTGGCTGACCGACAGCCTGCCTCCGCTCATCACCATGCTTGCCAGCGGTATCTGGCACGGCGCGGGCTGGACTTTCCTCGTCTGGGGACTGCTCTTCGGCGTGCTGATCGTTGTCTACCAGGCGCTGGGAATGGGCGGCGCGTGGAAACCATCCAGCCGCCTGGCGCGCTTTCTCGCCTGGCTGGTCATGTTTGGATTCATCTCCCTCACCTTCACCATCTTCCGCGCCCCCTCGCTGACCTGGCTGGTAAATGCGCTCCGTTCCGGCCTGCTCCTGGGATCGGTGGAACAAAGGGCGGTAGCGGTCTTCAATCTGTCCATGACCCTGGCCCTTGCTTTTCCCCTCCTGCTCAAGACAGTGATGGATCGTTCTTTGTCCAGGGATTCTTTCCTGCATGAAGTATATTATGCGGGTGCGACCGTCATCATGCTGTTATTTATCAATTCCGCCTCGGTGGATTTCGTTTATTTCCAGTTCTAGGTGAGCCGTGAAGAAATTCCTGCGTTATATCCTGATGCTGATCTCGGTTCTACTAGCAGCGTCCTTCTGGATCGTCCGAAACGGGGACGCCTCTTTTCCGCGCGCCCCCGGGCCGCACTTCAATGAAAGCATTTCTCAAGTCGTGTCGGACGATTTGGCGGAACACCAGCCGGAGATGATCCTGATGGGCGATTCGGTGGTGGAACTTAATCTCGACCCTGCGCTGCTGGAACGGGAACTGGGGCAAACGATCTATCCCATCCGTTTCAATGGGTCTTCCTCCACCCTCTGGTATCTGGCGATCAAGAACAGCATTGCCGTCTCTCCCAACAAACCCAAATATCTGGTTGTTGTTTTTCGCGACACGCTCCTGACCAATCCCGTCTATCGCACAAAAGGTAAATACCAGGCCGCGATAGATTTGTATGCCACGCCGCAGGACACTCTTGCAATCCAGCGCGCCTACCTGGATACCATGAACCCGCTGGAAAATCTGAGCGAGATGTACCTGCCGCTCTATGCCAGGCGCGCCAATATTCGCTCCCAGATTGATTTTTACATCCGTTATCCTTTGTCCATCAAACTGCTCAAATGCAACAAACGCTGCATGGATACCGCGTTGGATCATGTGCTGAATAGCAGGCAATGGATCCCGGACTTGTTGAATAGCCAAATCGCCGGTGTGGAGGATGAACTTTACACCCGCCGCGCCCTGGATTTCCACGGCCAGTTGGAGCATTCCTTTTTGCCCGACATTCTCCGCATCTGCCGCGAAAATGACATTCGCCTGATCCTGGTTCACGCCAAAACCCTGCGCTTATACAAGAACGCCTACGAACCCGCCCTGCTGGAACGATACCTGCGCGACATGGCAGACTATTTGAAGGCCAACGGCGTTTCCTATCTCGACATGGACGGGGATCCCCGCATTCGCCCCGAGGATTTTTCCGATTCCATCCACATTTTCCCAAGCGGGGTGGAACGATATACACAGACGCTGGCCGACGCCTTGAAGGCCATCCTGCCTTGAAAAAACGCCGTGATACAATCCCAGCGTTTTAAACCTTCCGGGGTCCTTTTCGATGATCTTCACCGCCTACGATTTTCTGGTCTTCTTCCTTGTTGTCTTTATCCTCTATTGGCTGGCGCGGCGCAGGCAGTGGCAAAACATTCTCCTGCTGATTGCCAGTTATTTATTTTATGGGTGGGTACATCCCTGGTACGCGCTCCTGCTGGGACTCTCGACCCTCGCGGATTACGGACTGGCGCTCGGCCTCGCGCGTGACCGGACGCGGGCGCGCCGTTACGTGACCCTCAGCCTGCTGCTCAACCTCGGCGCGCTCGGCCTCTTCAAGTATTACAACTTCTTCAGCGAGGGACTCGTCGCCGCGCTGACGGGGCTCGGGCTCCAGGCTGACGCGTTGCTGGTGCGCGTCCTGCTCCCCGCGGGACTGTCGTTCTACACCCTGAAAAAACTGGCCTACATCCTTGACGTGGCGCGCGGGGAACTGGAGCCAACCCGCGACCTGGTCGGCTTTGCGCTGTTCGTGGCCTTCTTCCCCCAGGTCACCGCAGGCCCGATTGACCGCGCCCAGAAACTCCTGCCGCAGATCCAGTCCGAGCGCGCCTGGAAGGCGGAGAATTTTTATTTTGCCTGGCCGCTCATCGTGATGGGATTCTTCAAGAAGGTGGTGGTGGCCGATACTATCCGCGTGGCGGTGGACCGCGTCTACAGCCTCAAGGAGCCGACGATCTTCCTGCTGGCGGCCGCGACTCTGGGATTCACCCTGCAAATCCTGGCGGACTTTTCCGCTTACACCGACCTGGCGCGCGCCGTCGCGCGCCTGCTCGGGTTCGAGACTTCCGAAAACTTCCGCTCGCCGTATCTCTCCCTGACGCCCACCGATTTCTGGAACCGCTGGCACATCACGCTTTCCACCTGGCTGCGCGACTACATCTTCTTCCCTCTGCGCCGCGCCTTATTGCGCGCCCGCTGGCCGCGCTGGTTGACGGACATTGTCCCCCCGCTGGGAACCATGTTCCTCAGCGGCCTCTGGCACGGGGCGGGCTGGACCTTTGCAGTCTGGGGTCTCTTCTACGGGGCGCTGATCGTTATCTACCAGGCCATTGGCATGGGCGGCGCATGGAAACCGGCCACTAAGGTGACGCAATTCCTGGCGTGGCTGGTCATGTTTACGTTCATTGTCGCCAGTTTTGCCGTCTTCCGCGCCCCCACACTGGAGTGGTTGTTCACGGTCGTTACGCATGGTTCGCTAACCGGCTCAATGGACTATCAAACCCTGGCAGTCGTTACGCTCTCGATGACCGCCTTCTATGCCGCGCCGCTCATCCTCAAGATGCTGATGGATCGGTATCTCAGTCCCTCCTCCTTCTGGCACGATCTCTACTACGCGGGCGCGACGGTAGCCATGCTGGCTTACCTGAATTCATCCTCCCCGGACTTCATCTACTTCCAATTCTAAGGCGTCATGCGTTCCTTTCTCCGATATTTCCTGCTCCTCCTCGCTGTTCTTATTGTCCTCACCGTCTACCTGCCGCGCGCCTTCGACGCGCCCTACCCTGCGCAACCTGTCCCAACATTCGACAATGCAGTGCGGAGCAGGGTTACGAACATCCTTGGAGAACATCACATTGAAGTTGCGCTGATCGGCGATTCCGCGCTGGAGCAGGGCGTGGACGCGCAAGCGCTCTCCACCGCGCTGGACAAGCCCTCCTATGCCATCGCCGTCCCCGGCTCCACCTCGGCCTTCTGGTATCTCATCCTGAAAAATATCATACTGGAAGCGGACCCGCGGCCGGACGCGGTCATCCTGCTCTATCGCGACACCATCCTGACCCTGTCCGATTTCCACGTCAACGGGGGCTACGTCGCTGAACTGGACCAGTTCGCCACCGCGCGCGAGGATGTCCTGCTGGAACGCGCCTACCTGAACTTCATGAACCCACTGGAGAAGTGGGCGCTGGCCTACTTTCCGCTCTACAGTTCCCGCCAGCGGCTGACGGATAAAGCCGATTATTACGCCCGCAACCTGCTGCCCGTTCTATTCCTTCCCTGCCAAGGGGATTGTCTCGACCGCGCCCATGCCATCGTATTTCACATTGACAATGTGGCGCCTGCATTCCAGGAAAAAGCGCTGGTGGAGGATGAGGAATTCCTCTTCACACCGCGCGCCATGGATTTCGAAGGACGGGTGGAGCGCTCCTTCCTGCCGGAGATCATCCGCCTGGCACGCGAGAACGGCATCCGCCTGATCCTGGTGCACGAACGCACTCTGCTCTTCCCGGCCGCAGGGGCTGAACCAAAAGCCCTCCAGGAATACAAACAGGCGCTGGCATCCTATCTGAAAGCCAACGATGTCACCCTGCTGGATTTTTCGTACGACCCGCGCCTGCCCAAGGATTATTTTGCGGATGTCCTGCACATGAACGAGACCGGGAAGGCCGCTTTTACGCAAATGCTGGCCGAGGCGCTGTTACCTCTCCTGCCCTAGAAAACGAGCAGACCCACCAACGCCGCGGCCAGCGGGACGGTGAGGTTGTCCACGTCTCGAAAGGGGAGCGACTCGACCGCGGAGGCTGTCAGCGCGAGAATCGCCAGGGGGACGAGGTACCCGCTAAACGGTCCGGGAAAGACGCGGGCGGAGACGTAAATCCACAGGATGAAGGCAGAGAGGACAAATCCGCCCACCAGCACGCTGGCCGATCCGGCCCAGGATTTTTCGCGGCTCCACGGCAGTTTGGGCGAGGGGACGCGGCGGCCAACGATGTCGGCGATGCCGTCGCCGCCGCACATCAGCATGAGGGCGGTCATGCCGATGGGGGAGTCTTTCCAAAAGATGAGCGTGAGCGCCACAAAGACGATGCCATAGATCAGCGGGCCGCGCAGGATTTCGCGGCGGTCGCCGCTGCGCGACATGGCCTGCACCGAGGCCTCGTCTTTGAGGATGCCCGTGCCGATCAGCGCAAACTGGAGAGTGATGAGGAGCGGGACAGCCGCGGCCCACCAGCGCGCCTCGGGCGACTCGCGAAAGAGGAACCAGCACAACACAAAGACCGGGCCGGTGGTGATGTGAATGATCTTGCGGCTGAGGCGGCTTTCGATCCAGCCGCGCTGGGCGGCAAAATCCATCAGCCGGAGCCAGGCGAGGCTGATGGCAAGCGTGACAGCGGCGGCGAGCCAGTTGTTTGGCATGACTACTCCTTTACCAAAATCCAAACAGGATGGGGAGATGGGGTTGGATGGTCTGCTGGTCTGCTAGTCTGCTAGTCGGGTGGTCAAGTGGCGACCTTCACAACATTGTATCAAAAGATTCATTGGTGATTACCCACAAGTCGCCGCCGTCGGGCCCGCAGTCCCACAGGGATGCTCCGCGATTGCACTGCGGGCGAACGGCGGCAGTCCAACTGCCGCCTGAACTTATGGGTAATCACCAAAGATTCAGCATTGACGTTTCCCCGCCTGAGGCATAGAATACAAGCAATCGAATATCGGCCAGTCCGCGGCGAAGCCGGTGTAAGTCCGGCGCTGTCCCGCAACTGTAAATGCCAGTGATCAGTCATCAGTGACCAGTTATCAGTCACTGAACACTGATGACTGAAAACTGATTACTGGCATGAGTCAGGTCGCCCGCGCTGGTCGGTTCGCCACACTCTCGTGGAAAGGAGGTGGAGGACAGGCCCAATCGGATTGCCTCTCCCCTCCCCAGTCTCGGCTGGGGATTTTGATTCACAACGACTAAAGTCGTTACTACGTAGTGACGGTTTCAACCGTCCAAAAAATACTTTTGGAGAATATCATGTTTCGCAAAACACTTTTCCTGACCCTGCTTGTTGCAATGATCCTCGCGGCCTGTGCGCCCACCCTCCCGTCGAACGACGCGGCGGGGCTGACCCTCACAGACGGGCTTGGTCGCACGGTCACGCTCGCCTCGCCCGCCCAGCGCGTCGTCTCGCTGGCGCCGTCCAATACCGAAATCCTGTTCGCGCTCGGCGCGGGGGATAAGGTTGTCGGCCGCGACGAATTTTCGGATTATCCCGCGGAAGCCAAAGCCATCCAGTCGGTGGGCGGCTCGATGGGCGAATATAGCCTGGAGGCCATCGCCGCGCTCAAACCCGACCTGGTGCTGGCCGCGGAAATCAACACGCCCGAGCAGGTGGCCGCGCTCGAAAAACTCGGGCTGACGGTGTATTACCTGCCCAACCCGAAATCGTTCGAGGGACTCTACACCAACCTCGAAACCGTCGCCACGCTGACCGGCCGCGAGGCGACCAAGTTGACCGACTCGCTCAAGGCGCGCGTCACCGCCGTGGATGAGAAAATCGCGCCGCTCAGTTCCCGTCCGACCGTGTTTTACGAGGTGGACGCCACCGACCCGTCCAAGCCCTACACCGCGGGCGTTGGCACGTTCATCCATTTGATCATCAACCGCGCCGGCGGCGCCAACTTCACCGAACTGGCGGGCATCACCGATCCGTACCCGCAGGTGAGCCTCGAACAGTTGGTGGTCGCGCCGCCCGACTTCATCATCCTCGGCGACTCGATGTGGGGCACGACTCCCGAAATCGTCGCGGCGCGACCGGGCTGGGACGCGCTCACGGCTGTGACGGCCGGCCGCGTCTTCCCCTTCGACGATAACCTGGTCAGCCGCCCCGGGCCGCGTCTCGTGGACGGGCTGGAGGCGCTGGCGCGGTTATTGCACCCGGGGGTGTTTGAGTAGTTGATTTCCATGTAGTGACGATTTCAATCGTCAGACGACTGAAGTCGTCACTACATGGTTAACGTTCCATGCGTAAGCCACTCCTCCTCACCCTGCTCGCATTGACTGGCGCGTTGCTCCTCAGCCTCGCGATCGGTTCCGTGTTCATTCCCCTGCATGAACTCTGGAACATTTTGCGCGGCGCGGGCGAGGAGACCTTCACTTTCATCGTCTGGCAGATCCGCCTGCCGCGCACGGCCTTGATCGCGCTGGCGGGCGCGGCGCTGGGCGGGAGCGGCGCGGCCTACCAGGGACTGTTCCGCAACCCGCTGGCCGACCCGTACCTGATCGGCGTGGCTTCGGGCGCGGGGCTGGGCGCGGTCATCGCCATGAGCATCCACTGGCCGTACTCGTTCTGGGGCTTGATGGCGATTCCGCTGGCCGCCTTCCTCGCCGCGCTGTTGACCGTCTTCATCGTCTACAACCTGGCACGCGTCGGGCGCACCGTCCCGACCACTAACCTGATCCTGGCGGGTGTGGCGTTTTCCTCCTTCGCCACCTCCCTGACCTCGTTCCTGATGCTGCGTTCGACCGGCGAAGTGCGCCGCGCGCTGGGCTGGCTGTTGGGCGGCATCAGCCTGGCGGGCTGGGACTCGGTGCTCAGCCTGCTTCCGTATCTGGCGCTCGGACTCGGCGGTTTGCTCCTCAGCGGACATGCGCTCAACTTGATGCAATTCGGCGACGACCAGGCGCAACAACTTGGTTTGAACGTCACGCGCGCCCGCACCCTCATCCTCGCGGCCGCCTCGCTGACCACCGCCGCGGCGGTCGCGTTCGCGGGCATCATCGGCTTCATCGGGCTGGTCGTGCCGCACATCGTCCGCCTGTGGTTCGGCGCGGACTACCGGCGCGTCATCCCGCTCTCGATCCTCCTTGGCGCGTCCGCCTTGCTCATCTCGGACGTGATCGCGCGCGTCGTGATCGCGCCGCAGGAGATTCCCGTCGGCATTGTCACCGCGCTGGCGGGTGCGCCGTTTTTTCTTTGGGTTTTGAGGCGCGCCAAGAATCAAGGTTATTGGTAATTGGTAAATGGTAATTGGTTGGCTACCGCCGTCCTGAGTGCTACGCGATCGAAGGACGGGTAACCAAAGCAAGCGTTGTTCTGTGGACTTGCCCTTCGACTCGCGCCGCGCGCAGACATGACAGGTTTCATCGTGGCGCAAGTCCGTCGGACTTCTTCGAATGAAATGCGACTCAATTAATAAGGCTTCTGTGGAAACCTGTCATGTCTCAGTGAAACCATGTTGAAAATCGAATCCCTCTCCGTTGACTATGGCTCGCGCCGCGTGTTGCAGGATGTGTCTCTCTCCGTGCAAACTGGCGAAATCCTCGCGCTAATCGGGCCGAACGGCGCGGGCAAGTCCACGCTGATCCGCGCGGTGAGCGGGGTCATTCCCGCGCGTAGCGGACGAATCCGCACCAACGGCGACGCCTTCAACGCGCTGACTCCCATCCAGCGCGCCCGCTACCTGGCGGTCGTCCCGCAGGCGATCTCGCTTCCGTCCGCCTTCACGGTTTGGGAGACGGTGCTGATGGGACGCACGCCCTATCTGGGATTCCTCGGCCAGCCGTCCCGCGCGGACGAGGGGCTGGCGCGGCGCGCCCTCGAACGCGTCCACGCGGACGACCTGGCGGAGCGCCGCGTCGGTGAGTTATCCGGCGGCGAGCGCCAGCGGATTCTGCTGGCGCGCGCCCTGTGCCAGTCCACGCCGATCCTCCTGCTCGACGAACCGACCGCGCACCTCGATTTGCAATACCAGGTCAGCCTGCTCGATCTCATCCGCAAGTTGGCGCGCGAGGACAATCTCGCCGTGCTGATCGCCCTGCACGATTTGAACCTGGCCGCCCGTTACGCGGACCGCGTCGCGCTGATGGTCGCGGGGCGGATCACGGCGCTCGGCTCCCCGCGCGAAGTGTTGACCCCCGACCTGATCTCCCAGGCCTACCACCTGCCCGTGCAGGTGGTGGAGCATCCGTTCGCGGGCGGGCCGCTGGTGCTGCCTGCCGTTGAATGACGGTCTACGTCCGTGCAGGGGGAGATGGATGAGAAGTTGAGAAAGTGAGAGAGGGTGCAGGGGTAAAAAGAAATGCTATACTTGAAATAAAATTCCATGGAACAACTCGGTTTTTGGGAAGTTGAAGTTTCGCCAAAAGTAGTCAACGTCGCGAGCGTCCCTCAGCGTAGTCCGTTTCGCTACCCTGGCGGAAAGACCTGGCTTGTGCCAAGAGTCAGGCAATGGCTAAGGAGCCTGCCTACCCAACCGAAGAAATTTATCGAACCGTTTGCAGGTGGGGCAATAATGGGATTGACGGTCGCCTTTGAACACCTTGCCGAGTCTGTTATTTTGGTGGAGAAAGACGAGCAGGTCGCGGCCGTGTGGCAAACGATCCTCAACACCGATGACGGAGCGGAATGGCTGGCCGATAAAATCATCAATTTTAAACTAACACCAGAATCTGCCAAAGTTCTCATTTCAACTCAGACAAATTCATCCAGAGAGTTGGCTTTTAAAACGATTGTTCAAAATCGTGTCAGCCACGGAGGCATCCTTGCAGACGGCGCGGGTCTTTTGAAAAACGGCGAAAAAGGGAAGGGCATTTTATCCCGCTGGTATCCCGCAACACTCAAGCGACGCATACTTGACATTTCAACCGTCAGGCATTCCTTGAAATTTTTCAAAGGCGATGGATTTCAAGTCATAAAGAAATTCTCAGATTCCCCTGACGCCGTTTTTTTCGTGGATCCTCCCTATACCGCGTCAAAGAAAAAAGCAGGCTCGCGGCTTTACAAATACCATCAGGTTGACCACGAGAAACTGTTTGAATTAATGGCAAAGGCAAAAGGTGATTTTCTAATGACCTATGACGATGCCGATGAAGTACGCGCATTGGCGTTGAAAAATAGATTTGAGACTCGCCTGGTTGCGATGACCAACACTCATAACGCCACAATGACTGAATTGCTTATAGGTAGCGATCTAAGTTGGGTCAGGTAGTTGGCGCGGCAAGGCGCGGACTACGTCCGCGCAAAGGGAGTTGGATGAGAAGCAGGGAGGACAGGATATTTATTCAACAAAAGTATGACAATTATTATATACCTATTTTGGTGAAATATGGTAAATTTTGTCCGTTAACCAATCTAAAGGAGTAAAATGAAAAAAGTTGCTTTCGTAATTTTGACCCTGGCTTTTGTCCTGACGGCCTGTGGCGGAACGCCTGGCAAAGTTACACTCAACGTCACCTCGACGGACACCGACTACGATTCAAAAACCTACACGGTACCCGCAGGCGCAGTGGTCACTTTGAACCTGACCAATAACGGTACAATCGAACATGAATTCGCCATCCTAAAACTTGGCGAGCATGTAACGCCTCCGTTCGGTGAAAAAGATGAGGGCAAAATTTACTGGGAACTCGACGGCGTGGCCGCTGGCACGAGCAAATCAGATACGTTCACTGCCCCAACCGAACCCGGCGAATACGATGTGATTTGCGGAATCCCGGGCCACATCGAACTCGGTATGGTAGCCACTCTTATCGTAAAGTAACGAAAAAATGAAACCGATCCCGCCCCGAAAGAGGCGGGATTTTTTTGTTAGGAAAGCTGACGACTGGGATAGGATCGTGCTACACTATACTTGAACGACGAGGATAGTTTCCAAAAGGAGGCAGACATGTCCTGGCAATCCCAACTCAGAGGGGACTCTGTATCCTGGCTGTTGAAATCCGACTCGCCCGACGTCCGCTATCTCGCGTTGCGAGACTTGCTCGACCTCCCGCCGGATGGCAAAAAACTGAAAGCCGCGCGCAAGTCCGCGCACACAGAGGGACCGATCGCGTTCATCCTGTCCAAAATGGAGAAAGAGGGATATTGGGTCAAGGCGGGCCCTGGCTACAACCCGAAATACCGCTCCACCGTCTGGGCCCTGATCCTGCTGGCGCAACTCGGCGCGTCCGCAACGGAGGATAAGCGCGTCGAACAAGCCTGCAAGTATTTGCTGGATCACATGACGGAAGGCGGTCAATTTACAACCACCACTTCCGGCGCGCCTTCCGGGACGGTGGACTGCCTGCAAGGAAATCTGTGCTGGTCGCTGATGGAGTTGGGCTGTGACGACCCGCGCCTGGACTCCGCCTACGAGTGGATGGCGCGCACGCTCACGGGCGAGGGCATCGCGCCGAAGGAGGAGAAGGACGCGCCCGTCCGCTATTACGCGTACAAGAGCGGACCGAACTTCGAGTGCGGCGTCAACGGCGGTTTGCCGTGCGCCTGGGGCGGAGTCAAAGTTATGTTGGCGCTGTCCCGCCTCCCCGTCCAGAAGCGAAGCGCATTGATTAAACGGGCGATCCGCCAGGGTGTGGACTTCCTCTTTAGCGTGGATCCGTCCAGCGCGGATTATCCAACGCGTACCGGAGGCAAACCCAACCGCAGTTGGTGGAAGTTCGGCTTCCCCGTTTTTTACGTCACCGATATTTTGCAGACTGCCGAGGCGCTGGTGAGATTGGGCTATGGCAAAGACCCGCGTCTCGAAAATACGCTGGAAGTCATCCGCTCGAAGCAGGATGCCGCGGGGCGCTGGCCTCAGGAATACGAGTACAGGGGCAAAACGTGGCTGGAATTTGGGACGAAGAAACAGCCCAACCCGTGGGTCACGTTGCGGGCGTTGCGGGTGTTGAAAGCGGCGAGTTGAAATATAATTTGGATTGAACCAAAGGAGTCCCCATGCAAATCATGTTCAACGGCAAGACCTACAACAGCCTCGAAGAAATGCCCGCCAACGAACGGATGGCCTACGAGCAAATGCAGAAAATATTCGTGGACGCCAACGGCAACGGCATCCCCGATTTTCTCGAAGGCGACATCGCCAAGAATGTGATGACCGCCCTCACCACCAACGTGGTCAACTATGGCGGCAAAGTCTACAACAACCTGGACGAACTCCCCGCCGACGCGCGCCAGAAAGTGCAGGACGCCTTCGCCAAACTCAGCCAGATGGGGATCGTCCATGCCAACCCGGCAACGGAGGATTCCTCGACACATCCCGCTTTCGAGTTTGCTTTCCAGCCGTCCAAACCGCTGGTTCCACAGGAACCTGCCGGCGGCGGAGTCGGCAGGACGCGCGGACTGGTGCTCATCATCGCCATCGCCGTCGCGCTTTTCATCTGCGCCACCGGCGCGGCGCTTTTCTTTTTCCTGCAATGATCGCGTCCCTGTAAACTAAAAGGCCGGGAGTGTTGCTCCTCGGCCTTTTTTTATTTATTCCATCGTTGATCAATCCAATTTTTCGTGGACATCGTGCATGGAGATCTCATCGTCCACCGGTTCCAGGTGGGTTTGGACGATGGCGTCGGACAGTTCCTTGCGGATGTCGCCCTCGAAATCCTCCGCGATATGATGTGCGTCGTGAAGCGTCCACGCGCCCGGCACCAGCACATGCACCGATACGAAGCGCCGCGCCGCCGATTGCCGCGTTCGCAATGCGTGGAAGGCAACCCCTTTTGCGTGGTACTTTTCCATCACCGCTTCGATACGCTTCTGCTCCTGTTCGGGCAAGGCCGCATCCATCAGCCCCGCCACCGACCGACGGAGGAGCTGGTACGCCGTCCAGACGATGTTCAAGCCAACAAGCACCGCGATGATCGGGTCGAGCGTCTGCCAGCCAGTCAATGCCACAAAGCCTATAGCTGAGATGACGCCCACCGAAGTCCACACATCGGTCATCAGGTGTTGAGCATCCGCTTCCAGCGTGATCGAATTCTCCCGTCTGCCCGCCTTCAAAAGGATGCGTGACGCCGCGAAGTTCACCACCGACGCGACTGCCGAAATAACGAGGCCGAGGCCGAGTCGTTCCAGCGGTTGGGGATCGAAAAAGCGCTGAATGGCTGTGAAAATAATTCCCCCCGCCGCGACCAAAATCAGGATGCCCTCGGTGGTGCTGGAAAAATATTCCGCCTTGCTGTGCCCGTAGGTGTGAACATCATCAGGTGGTCGCGCGGCAATCGTTAGCATCGCCAGCGCCATCACGCCCGCCACCAGGTTGACGATTGACTCCACCGCGTCGGACAAGAAGCCGACCGAATTGGTCAGCAGGTACGCGCTCGATTTCAGCGCAATGGTCGTGATGGACGCGCCAATCGAGATCCACGCGAAGCGGGTCAACGCGGCGCGATTACCGTGAGGTTCGTTTTGGTTGGTCATGTCCGCATGATACTTGCGAGGCTTCATCTTGGGAAGGGATGAATGTCACGCGCTATAATCCCCGTTGTGGACTTGCCTCGCGAATTTTTGCAAAACCTGACCGGTGCCTTCGGACGCGCGCAGACGGACGCCTGGCTTGCCCGACTGCCGCGTCTCCTCGCCGAGGCCGCTTCGCGCTGGGACCTCGAGCTGGGCGCGCCCGTGGACGGTTTATCCTACAATTATGTTTGTTCCGCCACTCTTCTCCCCTCTCCCCGAATGGGGAGAGGGGCCGAGGGTGAGGGCAAAGAGGTTATTCTGAAAATCGGCATCCCCAACTCCGAACTCACCAGTGAAATGAAATGTCTGCGGTTGTGGGACAAATTGCCAATTTGTCCTACAGTGCATCTCCTCGAATGCGACCCCGAAAACGGCCTGCTCCTCCTCGAACGCCTGCGCCCCGGCGAAACCCTCGCCACGATTACGGACGACGACCGCGCCACCGAAATTGCCGCAGATGTAATGTCTCGCTTATGGATTCCCGCGCCCGCAGGCCACAACTTCATCTCCCTCAAAGGCTGGTTCGATGAACTTCAAAAACTGCGTCCGCGCTTCGATGGTGGGACAGGGCCTTTTCCTATCAAGTTGGTTGAAACGGTCGAGAGCCTCCTGCCCGACCTGTTCCACGAAGACGCGCCGCTCTATCTCATCCACGGCGACTTTCATCACTACAACATTCTCTCGCATGGCGATGAATGGCGCGTGATTGACCCGAAGGGCGTCATCGGCGCGCGCGAATATGAAGTGGGGCCGTTTATGCTCAATCCAATTTACTCGCCGCGCCTGCACGTCAAACGCGAGACCGCGCGCCGCCTCGACATCTTCTCCGAGCGCCTCGGCTTTGACCGCCAACGTCTCTGGGCATGGACGCTGGCGCACTCGCTCCTCTCCGCCTGGTGGAATTTGCGGGAGCACGACACAGTAAAAGAATATGACATCGCCTGCGGTGATGTGCTTTTGGAGTTGAGCTGAGAGGGTGCGTCGCACCTTCCTCGATAAGATGAATCCACCCTGTGTGGTGCGACGCACTCGCGCCGGCTCGCGGGTGATAAAATATCCGCCTATGAAAGAATCCCTCTACTCCCGCAATGCCGTCTACGAGACCCTACGCGCCAAGCGCAGGCAGGTCTTTTCCATTGAGATCGCCGAAGGGGCGCAGGAAAAAGGGCGGCTGGCGGAGATCATCAAATTCGCGAATGAGCGAAAGATCAAAGTTAACCGCGCGCCGCGCGGAAAGTTGGACAAGGTTCATGAGAATCATCAGGGCGTGATCGCCGAAGTCGGCGCATATCCCTACGTGAATGTAATTGACATTCTCGAGCGCGCCCGCCAGAAAAGCGAATTGCCCTTCGTGCTGATCCTCGACTCGTTGCAAGACCCGCAAAACTTTGGGACGTTGCTCCGCACCGCGGAAGCCGTCGGCGCGCATGGCATCGTCATCCCGCTGGCGCGGACGGTGGAAGTGACACCCGCGGTGGTGAACGCGTCTTCGGGCGCGAGCGAGCATTTGCTGATCGCGCAGTCCAATCTGTCACAAGCGATTGACTCGCTCAAAGACGCGGCAATGTGGATCGTCGGCCTCGACCAGCACGGGGTCCAGGCAGAGGCGGGTTCTCGTCACCTGCGCGGCGCGGTGGGACTCGTCGTCGGTTCGGAGGGCGAAGGCCTCCACGATCTGACGCGCAAGAAGTGCGACATCCTGCTCAAACTGCCGATGCGCGGCGAGATCGAGTCGCTGAATGCGGCGGTCGCGGGGTCGGTGGCGTTATATCTGGCATATCTGGCGAGAAACACATAGTCTCCTTGAAGACGCGGAGATTGCTTCAACGCTCGTCCTTCGACTTCGGGACGGACAAGCACCGCCCTCCGCTCAGGACGGCGTCTCGCAATGACGGACTATCAGACCAGCAGACTATCAGACTAGGAGACTAGCGACTACATGACTACCTACCATTTTCCAAAAGGCTTTCTCTGGGGAACGGCCACCGCCGCGCACCAGGTGGAAGGCAACAATACCAACAACAACTGGTGGAAGTGGGAACAGGAGGAACACACGAACGGCAAGTCTGGTCTCGCCTGCGACTGGTGGGGCGGGCGCTGGCGCGAAGACTTCGATCGCGCCGCTGAGACTGGACAAAACGCGCACCGTCTCTCGGTGGAGTGGAGCCGCATCCAGCCCGCGCCCGATCGCTGGGACGAGGACGCGCTGGAACGATATCGCGTCATGTTGCGCGGACTCAAAGAGCGCGGCATCCTGCCGATGGTGACTTTGCATCATTTTACAGAACCATTGTGGGTGTCAGAACAAGGCGGTTGGGAAACGGAAGCAATCGTCCCGTTGTTCGAGAAGTTCGTCCGCAAGACGGTGGAAGCGCTCAAGGAATATTGCACGTTGTGGTGCACGATCAACGAGCCGAACGTCTACGCCTTGAGCGGATATGCCAACGGCGCGTTCCCGCCCGGCGTGAATAACATCAAGCGCGCCGTCCAGGTGGAGGCGAACATGCTGCGCGCCCACGCCATCGCTTACCGCACCATTCACGAGATACAGCCCGAAGCGCGCGCGGGGTACGCCCTGCACTACCGCCCGATGGTCGCCCGCTCCTGGTCGCCGCTCGATAAAATGATGCGGAATGTGCGCTATTCGGGAATCAACATGGCCTTCCCATCCGGCATCAGCACGGGTGTATTGAAGTCTCCCGTTGGCAATGTTTCAATCCCCGAAGCCAAAGGCACACAGGATTATCTCGGTATCAATTATTACTCGCAGGATACCATCTCATTCCACCCCTTCAAACCAAAGGAACTGTTCACACATTCGGGCTTCCCCGCGGACGCGGATTTCAGCGACAACAATTTCATCGCCAACATCCCCGAAGGCTTTTTCGACTCACTCAAATGGGCGGTGCGGACCTATCCCAACCTGCCCATCCTCGTCACCGAAAATGGCGTGGAGGATGCCGACGATCATTTGCGCCCGCGCTACCTGGCCCAGCACATCCATCAGATGTGGCGCGCCGTCAACTTCAACTTCCCAGTCAAGGGCTACTTCCACTGGTCGCTGGTGGACAACTTCGAGTGGGAGCGCGGCTGGACCCAGCGCTTCGGACTGTGGGAACTGGATCCCGAAACCCAGAAACGCACCAAGCGCCCCAGCGCGGACCTGTACGCGGACATTTGTCACGAGAACGGACTCTCGTCTGAAATGGTGCAGAAGTATTGCCCCGAGGTGTTCGAGAAATTGTTTCCATCGTAGACAGATACACACGTAAACAGGTACACACGTACACAACCATCACCTGTTTACTTGTGTACTTGTCTACCTGTATACTTCCCCACAATGACCAATTTCACTGCTCCCGTTGTTACCATCCGCCCCGCCCTGCCGCGCGACAAGGCCGATGTGGCCGAGTTCACCAAGTTCATCTGGGACGGCCACGATTATGTCGGCGAGGTCTTCTCGCGCTGGCTGGAAGACCCGCACGGACAATTGCTTGCGGCCGAGTACGCCGGGCACTACATCGGCACCGCCAAAGTGACCTTGCTCGCGCCCGGTCAATGGTGGCTGGAGGGGTTCCGCATTGACCCAAAATTCCAGGACATGAAGATTGGCTCGCGGTTGGACGCGTCTGCCAACGAGTGGTGGGACGAACACGGCGATGGCGTCCTGCGCCTAGTGACCAGCTCGCAACGCGTCAAAGTCCATCACTTGAGCGAGGGACGCGGGTTCGTGAAGTTGGGAGAAGTACTTGGATACAAGGCCGAACCTCTGGCCGAATCCACAGACGCGTTGACTCCGCTCAAACTTGAAGAAGTGGACGAGGCAATCGCGTTCTGTCAGCGCGTCGCGCCAAATGGATTGATGGACATGGGCTGGAGGTTCGTCACACCAAACGCGGACACGTTACGCGCGCCCGCGGAAACGGGACACGCTTTCTGGTGGCGCGGGCGGGCGGGATTCCTGTCCGCGTGGGAGGACGATGATGAGCGCGGGAACAGCCTCACGGTCGGGTTGGAAGCGTGCGCGGGCGAAAGTCGAGTTGAAATGCTGACAGACTTCCGCCGCTTCGCGTCCGCACGCGGGATGGTCGCCGCAGGCTGGATGAATGTGATGAATGGGGGGACGCTCCAGGTTTTGGAGCAGACAGGCTATCAGCGCAAATGGGAGAATGCGGGGTATCTGTACGAACGAAACCGCCCTTAAACGACAGCCTCCCATACGGGAGGCTGTTGTGGCTTAGATTGCTTACATGCCGATGAAGGCGAACACGGCATAGGCGAGGGCCAGAATGGCAATAAGCATCGGCATGAAGGCCATACCGCCAAAGACGCCAGGCAGGAGGCCGACAAGGCCGAACAGCAGGAAAAACAGCCACATGCACCAACCGGAAATAGTTTTGGGCAGGTTCATTTTCATTTTACATTCTCCTTTGAGGTAGATAGGGTTTGTGCTGCCAATGCAGACAGTCTCTATCTATGGAAACACAGGGTCGCGCGCCGAGTTACGTATCTTTGTATCTTTGGGGTAAAAGCAGGGGGCAGACGCGCATGGTAAAATCGCTCTCTCATGGCCGCCACTCCCCTGCCCGCTGAATTTACCCTTGTGCGCCAGCACACTTCAAACCGCTCCAGCCCAGTGCGCTGGGTGATTTCCCACGCGACGCGTTACTGGCCGGTTCTCATCCTCATGGTGGTCGGCGCGTATGGCAACGGCGCGCTGGCGGGGATCGTGCCCACCTACGTGGGACAGGCCTTCGACGACATGCTGGCCGTCCCGCCGCGTTTGAACGTGCTGATCCCGCTGGCGCTCGCCATCGGCATCTCGCAAGTGGTGCGCGGCGTGCTGCAGTTCGGACGCAACTTCGGTGCGGAACTGATGGCGCAACGCATCGAGCGCGACATCCGCGACGAACTCTACCTGGCCCTGCTCGGCAAGAGCATGACCTTCCACAACCTCCAGCCGGTGGGCGACACGATGGCGCGCGCCACCAACGACGTGCGCGAAGTGAACTTCATGTTCAGCCCGGGACTGAACCTCGTCATCGGATCGTTTTTCTTCCTGATCGTCCCGCTCTACGCCGGCCCTCGCATCCACCCGGACCTGTGGCTGGTCCCCGTTATTTTTACGATTGCCTACTTTTTCGCGCTCGCCAACTACCTGCGGACGCTTTCGCCCGTCACCGACGCGGTGCGCGGCGCCTTCGGGACGATGAATACGCACCTCTCCGAGGCGCTCGACGGCGTGGAGACGATGAAAGGCGCGGCACAGGAAGACGCGGAGATCGAACGCTTCGTCACCAACGCGAGCCGCGTACGCGCGGCCTTCGTCCGCCAGGGAGATTTGGAGGCGCGCTTCCTGCCCATGCTCCTGCTTGGCATCACCTACGCGGCGGGACTGTTCCACTCGCTCCTGCTGTACCGCGCGGGCGAGATTTCCGTGGGCGGCGTGGTGGCCTACTTTGGCCTGCTCCGCCTGCTGGAATTCCCCACCTTCGCATCCACCTTCGCCTACAGCCAAATCTCGCTGGGACTTTCGAGTGCGCGCCGCATCCTCGAACTCATCAACCGCGAGAGCGACCTCGACCAGAATGCGGCGGGGTTCGACGGGCAGATCAAAGGCGAGGTGGAATTCGAGGAAGTCTGTTTTGAATATAACGAAGGCGAAAAGATTCTTGAAGATGTCTCCTTCAAGGTCAGGCCCGGGCAGACCGTCGCCATCGTCGGGCAGACGGGCGCGGGCAAGACCAGCCTCGTCAAACTCATCAATCGCATCTACGACGCGCCCTGCGGCGAAGTCAAAGTGGACGGCGTGGATGTCCGCAACTGGAACCTCGCCTCCCTGCGCCAGCAAATCTCCATCATCGAGCAGGACATTTTTCTCTTCTCGCGTTCCATTGCCGATAACATCGCCTTCGGCAAACCCGGCGCGACGCGCGAGGAAATCGAGTTTGCCGCAAAATCCGCGCAGGCGCACGAGTTCATTCTCACCTTCGAGAAAGGCTACGACACCGTCATCGGCGAGCGCGGTGTGACCCTCTCCGGCGGACAGCGCCAACGCCTCGCCCTGGCGCGCGCCTTCCTCACCGACCCGCGCATCCTGATCCTCGACGACTCCACCTCCGCGATTGACAGCGCCACCGAAGATAAAATCCAGCGCGCCATCGCGGCCGCCTCGAAGGGACGCACCACCTTCATCATCACGCATCGCCTGTCCCAAATCCGCTGGGCGGATCTGATCCTCGTCCTCCGCAAAGGCCGCGTCGCCGCGATCGGCACGCACGAGGAGTTGATGAAAACATCGGAAGCGTATGGAAGAATATTCAGAGAATGATGGTTTTCATAATTCTGAATTCAGAATTATGAATTATGAAACTATGTTCCGCAGTACTGCGAGATTTATCTCGCAAGGCAACATAAATGTTGCGGTACTGATAACTAATGACTGATCACTGATCACTGAAAACTGGTAACTGACCTATGGGCTTCTTCGCCGGACTCAACCCCGAAAAATATGACCGCCAGTACTCCGATCGCGTGCTGGCGTGTCGCATCGCGTCTTATTTCAAATCGCAGGCCGCGCGCCTGTCCATCGTCGCCGTTCTCGTCGTCGCCTTGTCGGGCATCAATGCCGCGTTGCCGGTGCTCGTCGGCCGCGTGGTGGACCTGTTGGGCGGGCAACCCTCGCTCGACGTCATCTGGCTGATCGGCCTGGCCATGCTCGGAGTCGGCGTGGGCACCTGGGGCTTCAACTGGGCGCGGCGCAGTCTCACTGTGCGCGCCGTGGGAGACGTGGTCCTCAAGTTACGCAGTCAGGCCTTCCACGCCGCGGCCGATCACGACTTGTCGTTCTACGACCAGTTCTCCTCCGGGCGCATCGTCAGCCGCATCACCTCCGACACGAACGACTTCGGCCAGCTTGTCGTCATCCTCACCGACGTGACCGCGCAGATGTTCCAGGCCATCCTGCTGGGAGTCATCCTCTTCCGCACCGAATGGCATATGGCCCTGCTGATGGTGGGATTCATCCCCATCGCCCTCGGCTTCACGCTCGGCTTCCGAGCCCTGGCGCGCCGCGTCACCAAGCGCGGGATGCAGGCCATGGCAGATGTCAACTCGGCCATCAAGGAGACCATCAGCGGGATCGCCATCGCCAAGAACTTCCGCCAGGAAGGAAGCATTTTCCAGACCTTCGATCTCGCCAACCAGGCCTCCTACGCGGTCAACGTGCAACGCGGGCTGGTGTTCTCGCTGGTCTTCCCGATCCTGAACGCGATGGGCGGCATCTTCGTTGCCATCCTCGTTTACGCGGGCGGACTGTCCATCGAGCAGGGCATCATCGGCGCGGGCGCATGGTATCTCTTCATCCTCAGCCTCGACAATTTCATGTTCCCGATCCTCAATCTGTCCGCGTTCTGGGCGCAGATTCAGGCGGGACTCTCGGCGGCAGAACGCGTCTTCGCGTTGATAGATGCGGACCCAAACGTCGTGCAGACCGATGCTCAAGATGTGGAGCGACTCAAAGGTCAGATTCGATTCGAGAATTTGGGATTCCATTACACGGACGACGAACCGATCCTCGCGGACTTCAACCTGGTCGTCCGCCCCGGGGAGAATCTCGCGCTGGTAGGACACACCGGCGCGGGCAAGTCGTCCATTGCGAAATTGATCGCGCGCTTCTACGAGTTCCAGTCCGGCAGGCTGACGATTGACGGGCGCGACATCCGCACCTTTGACCTGCAATCCTATCGTCGGCAGTTGGGAATCGTCTCGCAGGTTCCGTTCCTGTTTTCAGGGACGGTGGCCGAAAACATCCGCTACGCCGCGCCCGGCGCTCCCGAAGCGGACATGCTCAGGCTGGCGCGTCAGATCGGCGACGGCGAATGGCTGGAGACCCTGCCCGACGGACTGGAGACTCAGGTGGGCGAGCGCGGCAACCGCCTCTCGATGGGACAGCGCCAGTTGGTGGCGTTGATGCGGGTGCTCGTTCAAAATCCCGCCATCTTCATCCTCGACGAAGCCACCGCCAGCATTGACCCGTTCACCGAGTGGCAGATCCAGCAGGCGCTGGGACTGATCCTGAAGAACGCCACCAGCATCCTGATCGCGCACCGCCTGTCCACCGTGAAAGCCGCCGACCGGATCGTGGTCATGCAAAAGGGCGCCATCATCGAAGAGGGGAATCACGAGGGACTGCTCGCGCAAGGAGGGCATTATGCCGAGTTGTACAACACGTATTTCAGGCATCAGAGTCTCGCGTATGTGGAGCAGGCGAGGGAGTTGATGAGGAAGTAGACAGGTACACACATACACAGGTAAATAGGTTTGGGAGCGCGCCAACAAACGAACCGAAATGGTTGTAAAATCGCCTGGATGAAGAAAGTGCAAAAACCAACGGAGGCATTTTATGAAAACCGACCTGGCAGTTTTTGAAGATTATCACATCCGCCGCGTTTATGACGAAGCCACCGAAACCTGGTTCTTCTCGGTGGTGGATGTTATTCAAGCGTTAATTCAACAGTCTGATTTTCAGACCGCCCGCAAATATTGGAATAAGTTGAAAGAACGGCTTGAGAAGGAAGGAAGTGAAACGGTGACAAATTGTCACCAGTTGAAAATGGCGGCGGCAGACGGCAAAATGAGACTCACCGACGTCGCCAGCGCCGAAACCTTATTGCGCCTGATCCAGTCTGTGCCAAGTCCGAAAGCCGAGCCGATCAAACTATGGCTTGCCAAAGTGGGCTACGAGCGAATGCGGGAAATGAGCGACCCGGCCCAATCATTGGATCGCGCCCGTGAGACCTGGCAAAAGCAGGGACGCAGTGACAAGTGGATCCAACAGCGCATGATGGGACAGGAAACGCGCAACAAGCTGACCGATTACTGGAAGGATCACGAGATCACCAAAAGCGAGGAATTCGCCATCCTCACCAACATCATTCACCAGGAATGGTCAGACGTCAGCGTCAAGGAACATAAAAATATTAAGGGCTTGAAAACCCAAAACCTGCGCGACCACATGACCGAAGCGGAACTGATCTTTACCGCACTGGCGGAACTTTCCACCCGTGAGATCGCCGCCAGTGAAAATGCGACAGGTATGCCGGAAAACGAAAGCGCAGGCCGAAAAGGCGGACGCATTGCCAAAAAAGCGCGTCTTGAATTGGAGGAGAAGACGGGCAAGAAAGTGGTTTCCAACGAAAACTACTTGCCGTCGAAAAAGCAAAAGCAGATTAAAGGCGGAGCGGAATAAGGTAGTGAGAACGGACCAGTAGCTCAATAGTGAGCGAAGGCGTCTTACGAGGTCCTGCGCTCAGGCTGGTTTTATCATCTTTTCATCCACAACAAGCAGGATAAGCGTCCGGTTCCCGGTCGACTCCGGGCTGGTCCACCTAATACAGAAATCCCGTTTTCTTGCATCGGCAAAAAACGGGTTTCTGTTTATTACGAGTGTTTCTTCAACCACTCTTCCACCGACCTGCGCGTGTACGTGTCCAGTTCCATCGTCAGTGCCTCGCGCGGCTCCGCCCATGCAAATCCCTCAGCCTCGTCATTGAGTTGCACGGACGTGCTGTCTGTTTTGCAGGCAAAGTCAAAAAAGATGAAGTGACGTTTCTTCCAAAAGGCGGGATCGTAGATGAATTGCTGGAAGTTGATGAACTCGATATCGCGGACATCCAGTCCAGTTTCCTCTTTCGATTCGCGGATGACCGCTTCCTCCAGCCGCTCGCCCAACTCCACGTGTCCGCCGGGGACCACGTACCGTCCCGGCCATTTGTGGCTTTGGAGCAGGAGCAATTCGCCTTTCGCGTTGAAGATGAACGCGCCAACCGTCGGTTCGGGGAAGATTTGATCGGGCATAGGTCGCCTCGCAAAAAAAAATTAGTAGATCGCAGGTGGTCAATACGTAATCCCGGTCGAGGTAGGGGCGACCCTTGCGGGTCGCCCCCCTCACAGATCCGGACGAGCGGAATTACCGCATCC
>CAYJLS010000008.1:0-52168 GCA_964371065.1 uncultured Anaerolineaceae bacterium
GGCTTTGCGCCCGTTACCTTTAAGGCTCGAGGACGAGAGTTTTGCACCTACTGGTTATATGGTCGCAAGAGTCATTCTGGATTCATGGCCGCATCCTTACCACTGGCTTTCGGCGTTGGCGGGCGGTCTTGCAGGCATCCCTCTCGGCCGGCTGTGGTATCGCAGGCGCGGGGGCGTCTTTTAGAGAACTGCGAAAGGAAAATTGTCGCTAAGAAATAAGCAAAAATGCCTATAGGCTATCGAGTAATACGGCTCTCAGTGGAGATGTCTATTAATGTGATAATCGAATCAGACAAAAGGAGAACACCTATGGCAACAACAGTTAAAGACCCCGTCTGCGGAATGGATATTGACCCCGCCACCGCCGCTGGCACATCTGAATATAAGGGTCAAACCTACTACTTCTGCTCGCTCGGTTGCAAGAAGGCTTTCGACCAGGAACCTGAAAAGTATCTCGGACAACAGACCTGACATGCGTTGCACTGAGCCTGTCGAAGTGTCTTATGCGCGCCGTTGTGTTCTGTAATCTTTGCATGGACAGCGGCTATACACGATCAAACCCTCTCGGAGACATGTCGGGTCTCTGATAAATGGCCTGTCCAAAAGACAGGCCATTTTGCTTATATCGAATCAGGCAGAAAATCGCTCGCACGCCTCGTCAAATGGACATACACTATTGGTATCTTTAATAAGGCAGGTAACTATGACTCAACGCGATCCGGTTTGTGGAATGGAAATCGAACCCCAAAACGCTTTCACAAAACGCGAGCACATTGAGTAAAGAAAGGACAGATAATGAAAAACGATAAAGAAGATTGGCCCGCCATTTCCTGTGTCTCCGCATTTCTGATCGGCGTCATCCTGTTCTGGTCAATTGGAAAGAACTGGCTCAATCTTGAATCAGCGTTGGTCTTTCTCGCGGGAATGATTGGTGTGGTAGTATCTGTTCTTGCGTTTGGAGCCTGGAATATAATTCACAATTCACATCATAAGGAAAACTGAAATTTGACTGATACTGCCGCCACCCCATTGCCCAAATACAAATCTGCCTGCGGAGGCAAACTCGAAGAACCGACCAAATATCCCAGCGCCATCTATCGCGGCGAGCGAGTCTATTTCTGCACGCACGCCTGCCTGCGTGTCTTCGAGCAGGATCCTGATCTTTTCATGGCGGGCGAAGTGGAACATCCCATCGAAGAAGATTAAAGTCAAAATCAGCGGGGACATTCGTCATAAGCCATTTGGCGTATAGTTTCGTCCGCCATCCTGCGCTGGAGACAATCCAGTTGTCAGGCTACTATTGGGCTATCCGATCACGGAGGCTCAATATGTTTTCAAAGACACGCAAAATTTTACTTCTTTCCATCATAGTGGTTTTGTTGACCACTGCGATATCCGCTTGTTCCACACAAAGCCAATCAAGCGACCTGCGCATGATGTCCATGGATCAAATGCCTGCGGAAGTTCAATCCGCGCCTGTGGCAGTGCAGGAGTCCTATCAATTTGCGGCGGCTAATCCTGACGTGATGCAAAACACCCCGTGCTATTGTGGTTGCGGCAATATTGGGCATACATCGAATTATGACTGCTACGTTTCGGATGTGGACGCGCAGGGCAATATCAAATTCGATAATCACGCCCTCGGCTGTTCCATCTGCGTGGACATTACGCAGGATGTTATGCGGATGTTGCAAGAGGGGAAGACGCCTGCAGAAGCCAGGGTATACGTAGACGCAACCTATGCCAAGTACGGACCATCGAACATCCCATAATCTCATGAAATTCCGCTTCTTTCTTCTCCTCTTCGTAATGGCTGGATTGGTCGTGGCGTTCGCGCCGCTGCCAGTCCGACTCATTGCGCCTCAGGAACGGACCTTTCGGATTGACGCGCGACAATTTGCATATTCTCCCTCCGAGCTTAAAGTCAACCCTGGCGACACGGTGAACATTCAACTCGTCAGCACGGACGTAGTTCATGGATTGTATGTGGATGGCTACGATATTTCCATTGAATCCGACCCGGGCCAAACTGCTACGTTAACCTTTATCGCCGATAAGCCAGGTTCCTTCCGTTTTCGATGTAACGTCACCTGCGGTGCGATGCATCCCTTCATGATCGGCAAGTTGCGAGTTGGAATAAATGAATGGTTCTATCGTTCGATTGGACTCACTATCATCGCAACCATCGGGAGCATCGGGTACTTAATCTTTCCTCGTCGCCCCGCACTGATAACTGATAACTGATAACTGATCACTGCCATGGAACTCACCCGCCTGCCTCTCCTCAAATTCGCCCTCAAGAATCGCTACCCACAACTGGCTGTATTTATCGTTATGCTCGCTGGCTATATTTTCGCCATCCTTGCGGGACTCATCGGCACACCTGTTGGAAGCCGCAATTTCAGCATTGTCTTTGTGTGGATCGCGTGGTGGGCGATCCTCATTCTCATTGCCGTTCCGTTCTTCGGGCGCGGTTGGTGCGCGGTGTGTCCAATTCCGCTTCCTGGCGAATGGCTCCAACGCGGAGCGGTATTAAGCCCGCCCGATAAAAAACCAAAGTGGCTCAATCTGCGCTGGCCCAAAGCGTTACGAAATATCTGGTTACAGAATGTCTCTTTCCTCCTATTGGCATTATTTAGTAGCGTTCTTCTCACCACACCGAATATTACGGGGATCGTTTTAGCGGCAATGCTTTTCGCCGCCATTGGACTGAGCATGGTCTTCGAACGCCGCGCCTTTTGCCGTTATCTCTGTCCTGTTGGCGGATTTATCGGTTTGTATTCTCAAACTGCTCCAATCGAATTGCGGATCAAAGACAAGCAGGTTTGCGTTGCTTGTGAAGGCAAGCCCTGCTACAACGGATCGCAAGCAGGCTATGGCTGTCCGTGGGATGTATTTCCTGGCGGACTGACAAAGAACACTTATTGCGGTTTGTGCATGGAATGTATCCGCACTTGCCCGTACGATAATATTGCGATCAACCTTCGTCCATTCGCGGCCGACCTTGCAAAACCATCCACAAGAATTGACGAAGCCTTCAAAGCCTTTATCATGCTCGGTTCGGCAATGATCTATGCGGGCGTTCTGCTCGGTCCGTGGGGCGCGCTTAAGAATGCGGCTTACGATGTCGGCACAAGCGCATGGTTTGTTTATGCCATCATTTTTCTTGCAATTATTTTTGTCATTCTTCCTGGATTTTTCACACTTGGCATTCTAAAAACGAAAAGTGCTCTCCCACTAAAACAACGTTTTGCTTCCCTCGCAACCGCCCTCATTCCTCTCGGCTTGATGTTTTGGGTTGCGTTCAGTTTATCTTTTGTGCTGACTAACGCAACCTACATTTTTGCCTCATTATCCGATCCGCTCGGTCTCGGCTGGAATTTATTTGGCACAGCAAACGTCGCGTGGCAACCCATGCTCACATCCATTCTCGCGCCCGCGCAAACACTGGCGCTGGTTGGCGGCTTGATTTGGTCCGCGCGCACGGCGCAGAAAGCCGCGAGCGAAATAAAAACATCTTCGATACCTGTCATCGCGTTTTGCTTTATCACCACACTGGTCATGCTCTGGTTACTCCTATGAAACGCTCGGAACTCCTCTCCCGCATTTTGATAACGGCGGCAATCATCGGGGCGGTCGGAACGCCGCTATATTTTTGGTCACGCACGCCGCTTATCCATGCCAAAGTCGCGGAAGATGGCGGATGGAGTCCCGATGTCATCCATGCGAATGCAGGCGAGCCGCTGCATTTGAAACTCACATCCGATGATGTTGTTCATGGATTCGCGGTCGGTCAAATGGATATGCAAAGCGTGGATGTCCTGCCTGGCAAAGTCACTGACATCACTTTGACTTTTGACAAGCCTGGGATTTACGCATTTTTTTGCACGCGCTGGTGCGGACTCAATCACTGGCGGATGCGCGGCACGATTGAAGTCAGCGGTTCACCTGCGGATCCTTCGACAAGCTCAGGGCAGCGCCTTCAGCCTGCTCCCGCGCCGCTGTATGTTTCTCTCAGCCTCGACATTGACGCGCCGCACGACGCACCCATCATTCCGAGTCATCAGCCATCGGCAAACAGCGGACAGCAGCTGGCAGCCAATTTACCAATTACCAATTACCAATCTCCTGATTACTATCGCTCACATTCTCCCTACCAGGTATTCGATGAATTGCCCAATACATCGCTCACAGAATCACAACGCTGGGATGTAGTTGCTTACCTCTGGCAATCCAACACAACACCCGAATCCCTTGCAAATGGACGGCGACTCTACGCCCAAAACTGCGCGACCTGTCATGGCGAGAACGGCGCAGGGGATGGCGTCTTCGCGGATAAAGTCGCCGCCGACTTTGGCGAAGGCATGTCGAGCGCAAATAACGGCCGCCCTGTTGACTTCACCGATCCGACGGGTATGCTCGGCGCGAGTCCCGCGCTGTTGCAAGGAAAAATCCTGCGCGGCGGCATGGGCACGGGTATGCCCATGTGGGGAACGATATTTATCGAGGAACAAATCTGGGACTTGATTGCGTATCTATACTCTTTTCAATTCAATTATTACTAAGGAGACACCATGAGCAAAAAACACAGGAAGCAAAAGCAAAGGCAAGTCATTCCCTGGCCACTGATCATAATAGGAGGACTACTATTAATTGTCGCCGCGTTCTTTTTCGCCAATCAAGGCGGAGATGGCGGCGGAACCCCATCCATTGCGGTGGATCAGCAAACGATTGATTACGGCGATGTGAAATTTAACGTGGAGAAGACCTTCGCCATAAAAATAACAAACACAGGCGACGGCACTCTGCGCTTCAAAGAAGATCCGTACATCGAAATACTGGAGGGGTGCTGACCTCCTCAATTAACCATCGGTTCGATGGTACTCAAACCCGGCGAAAGCACAATCGTCCAATCCAGTGTCTTCATGATGCACGAAGGCATGGATGGCCCGCACAACTTCGGAGTTCATCTCAAGACGAACGACCCCAACAATCCAGATTTCGTTGTGAACGTGTTGTCAAATTGGATCCCGTAAAAAGGTGGAAGGTGAATCAAAAAGGTTTTCGCAGGGGCAGGCGATTTCTGCCCTTGCGATTCTTGTTTGATTGCCTTTAATTACCCCATCATCAACTTCGGACGACTGAAGGCGCAACGCCTCGGTGATATGACCCTGCCGGATCGCATCACTCCCCGCCAAATCCGCGATCGTGCATGCTAACCCGAGAATACGATGATACGCCCGCGCCGATAACCGCAACTGACTCACGCACAGCGCCATGTGCGCGGCACGATGTCGCCGCGCACACGAGACTTTCGCTGGTCTCATCCAATTTGTACCTGCGGTTGACGCGTCTCGGTCACGCGCGTGTCTGAGTTGCTGACTACGTTAACCGCCTCCGCGAACCGCACGCGTTGTCTCGCCCGCGCCGACTCGACGCGGGCGCGGATGTCCGCGCTGGGTAAGCAGAATATTGGACGGTTTCACATCGCGGTGAATCATGTTTTGGCTGTGGGCAAAGTCCAATGCTTCAGCAATGGGGTCAGGAGCCGTGTGGCCTCCTGCCATGGGATGGGTTTGCCCTCGTACTCTCCATAATCCGTCACTTTTACGATGTTGGGATGCGTGAGCCGCGCCAGTGCTTTTGCCTCGCGCTCGAAGCGTTTGAGAATGCGTTCGATGACGGCCTGCCCGAACAAGTCTGTGCGGATGATCTTGACCGCCACATCCCGCTCCAGGCGCGTGTCGTAGGCTTTGTACACAATCGCCATCCCACCTTCGCCGAGTTGTTCGAGAATGTGATAGCGTCCGAGGGATTGACCGATGAGGTTGGTCATATTTCCTCCTGGAATTATTTTACATCTAGAGCAACCAGCCGATGATGCGCTTTGGCTCGGCAAGGAGTTCCTGGCCACAGGGCTTTGCTACTTCGGCATGTTTTTGCGTAGCGCTTCAATCGCCGCGGTCTTTAGCGCTTTGAACGTTTCATCCTTCAAAATTGCGACGCGTTTTGCCATGACGGTTTCATTGGCTGTGAAAAGTTTATTAGCGCGCCAAACCGATGGGGCGGCAGTTCAACTGCCGCCCGAACAGGCGAACCCCCCATCACTTTGGCGTGCGTATAAAAGTTTGAGGGGCCGCGCAAAACTGACATTAGATGTCAGCGCGCCTTTTTGCAAATCTTCACTTGTAATCCGAATCGCGCTTGGATCGCTGTAGGGATTGCTTGTCACCTGGCACAAGAGCCAATCGCCGCGCCCCGCATCTGCCATGACAACTGCGGGGCGAAGTTTCGCGCCTGATAAATCCGAGAACGGAAACGGAATTACAACGATGGCAGCTGGGCCAAGTGTGACCATGCTTTATCCTCCTCGGGTCGCAGCCAGTCTGTCGCCAGCGCCGCTTCGCTCAATAGCGCAAGATTGAAAGCCTCTTCCGTCGGCTCTTCGTTGAGAATCGTAATAATCACTCGCCGCTTCTTCGGCAATTGGATTGGCTCAAGGAATCTCAACGTGCCCTTTTCGTCAATCATCGCCTCGATGGTTTTAAGCATTTCATGCCTCTCTTTCTCTGCGAGAATGTTGCCGCTCGCCGGCCCGGCGTTCAATCGTTTTATTTTACAGAGAGCGTGCTGGAGCGCCTGCCGTGTTTCCGAACGCTCATTTTATAACAGTATAACATGCCCTGCGATTGCCCTGATTTCGAGGGCCAACGTTTCGGTGCGGATGACCTTGACGGCCACGTCGCGTTCGAGGCGCGTGTCATAGGCCTTGTACACAGTCGCCATGCCACCCTCGCCGAGTTGCTCGAGGATATGATACCTTTCGAGGGAATGACCGATCAAGTTTGCCATGTTTACCGCTCCTCGTTCTTGATATGTGTTTCAGTATATAATAAGGACAGTTAATCGTCAATTGACAATCGTCACGAAAGGGGCGCGAGATACCATCTCGCGCTGCCACTCCAATCTCGGGGAGGCCGGCATGCCATCGTTGATCCGAAACCATCTCTTCCGCGCATTTTCCATCCTGTTGGCTTTGACCATCGCAGGCACGTTGGGCGGACAACCTGCGCTCGCCCAGTCCAGCATCGACGCGGTCATTCACTATGTGGAGGGGATTCCTTCCGCAGACAAGATTGCCTACGATGTGACGGCTTACGTTTCTGTAGCCGATTCGACGGGGAATCCTATCAAGGATCTCAAGCCGGAAAATTTCAGCCTCGCGGAGGACTCCCAAAAAGTGGAAGCGCTCAGCGCGGACCTCGCGGCGGACGCGCCCATCAACCTGGCGCTGTTGCTCGATACCAGCGGGAGCATGACCGGCCCGGGCATCGCCGCCGCCAAATCTGCCGCTTCCAATTTTATCGCGGGGCTGAATCCCGAAGACCGCGTAGCGGTGGTGACGTTTGACGACACTATCAAGACCATCATTGACTTTACCGCCGACCACAATGCGGCGCGCAACGAACTGTCGCTGGTGGACGCCACGCGTGGGGCGGGCACCTGCCTGTACGACGCCGCGTACCAGGCCGTGCAGATGACCGCCACGGTTCCTTCGGGACGCCGCGCGGTCGTGCTGTTTACGGACGGCGTGGACGAAAAAGCCGGCGGCGGGACGTGCAGTGTCCACGATGCAGACGATGTGATCAACATTGACACCGAGGCCGGCACGCGCGCCCCGATCTACACGCTCGGCATGGGCGGCACGGTGGATCAGAAAAACCTCCAGCGCCTTGCGCAGGATACCGGAGGCCGTTTCTTCTATTCTCCCGATTCCAACCAGTTGGACGCGATCTTTATCCGCCTGTCGGATACATTGCGTTCCCAATACGCCATCAAATATTCATCCACAGCGGGACCAGGCTCTCATACCCTGGCGGTGACTGCCAAATACCTGAACGCGCAGGATACCGATACACGCGGTTTCCTGCTTCCCAATTTCCCGTTGCGACTCTCGTTTGTGGAACCCAAGGAAGGGCAGGAGGTCAGCGGGACGATCACCCTAAAAGTGGAAACCTTCGGGCAGGGCGAGACCATCGAGTCGGTCATTTTCCAGATCAACGGGACAACCGTCGCAACTGTGGCGACCACGCCTTACGAAGCGCAGGTGGACCTTGGAACCTATCCCGCAGGCAACCTGACGATTGACGCCGTCGCGCAGGGTGCGGGGGGCATCGAGCTGGCGCACACCTCCCAAAAGGTGGCAATCCGCCCGGTAACGGCCACCCCTACCCCGGTCAAGGAAGGAAGCGGCGGCGGTCTGTCCGACTATCTGATCTACATTATTATCGGCGGGGTCATCCTGTTGGGCGCGGCGGTCGTTTTCATCGTCATTATGGTAATCCTCAAGAAGCGCAAGGAACAACAACGCGAATTGGAATGGAACCAAAAAGTGGGTGGACTGGGCGAAACGCCCACCGCGGAGGAAATGTCGGGCGGCTCGGACCGGACGATGGATTCGTGGGAGATGAACCCCGACGCGTTCGGCATGTTGACCGTGACTGCCAGCGATGACCCATCCATGCTCGGCCAGCGTTTCGAGATCACGAACCGCCGCACCACGCTGGGGCGCAAGGCAGATAACGACATCATCTTCCCGAAGGATAGCCCGGTCTCGCGGCATCATGCGGTGATCGAGGAGAAGAACGGCGGACTGTTCCTGAGCGAAGTGGAAGATATGGATGATAAAACCGGCAAGACCAAACGCCCAACCTACGGCACGTTTGTCAATGAAAACGAAGTGGGCGTGCAGTCCATCCTCCTGCAAAACGGAGACGAGGTGCGCCTGGGCAAGCGCGTGCGCTTGAAGTACGAAGCGGGCAAATTGACCCGCCAGGGTGACGAGAAGACCTTTGATGGCTTCACGGCTTCGGGCGATACGATGGACGCGTGAGATGTAAAGCAGTTCGGTAGTTGCGCGAAGCGGTTATGTAGTTCGGTAGTTGGATAGAGTCTGTAAAAACTTCCCGTAGTTTCGTCATTGCGAGGAGGGTGCACTTCCCGACGAAGCAATCTCCCAGGTACAGTAGGGGATTGCTTCGGGGAGAACATCCTCGCAATGACGGGCAAGGAACCCATGACATCTTCCATTCCCTTCGGTGATTTTTTGATCGGCTCCGCCTGTGACGTGGGACGCAAGCGCAAATCCAACCAGGATGCGCTGGCTGTGCTCCTGCCTGAGGAGGGAATCATCGTGCCGCCCATGCTGGTAGTAGCGGACGGGATGGGCGGACACCTCGGCGGCGAGACGGCCAGCCGGTTGGTGATCGAGGCGTTCCGCGAAGTCTATATCCAGTTACAGCCCCCGCTGGATGCCGCGCGGGCCCTGCGCGTTTCCGTGGAGAGATCCCATCAGGCAATTCGCGAGCAGGCCGCCAAAGATCTGAATCTCAAAGGCATGGGCAGCACGGTGGTGGCGGCTTTTCTACAGAATGAGCGCGTGGATATGCTCAACGTGGGCGACAGCCGCGCCTATCTTTTGCGGGGACAGGAGGTTCAACAGATCAGCACGGACCAGAGTTGGGTGATGGATCAGGTGCGGGCGGGCAGGTTGACCCTCGAACAGGCGCGGCATCATCGCAAGCGGAATCACATCACCATGTCGCTGAGCGCCAACCGCCCGTCCATTACACCGATATTAAAAGAAGAGAGTTTCGAACCAGATGATATTCTTTTGCTGTGTTCGGACGGGTTGTGGGGAGTCGTTCCCGATTCCATACTGTGGGCCGCGGCGAATGAATTCGATCCACAGGATGCGGCGGAAAAACTGGCGATGCTCGCCAACCAGAGCGGCGGCCCGGACAATATTTCGGTGATCGTGGCGCGGCGAAAGGATCGGCGGGTGATGAAGACGATGGAGGATGACACGACGAATGGTTAAAAGAGGATTGCTTCGGACCCCTTCGGGAGAGCACCGCCTCGCAACACTTGCACCGCACTGCGTTTGGTGCAGTGCAGGTGTGACGGAGAAACCTGTGGTTTACTGAATTTCGGGTAAATCAGCCTGATAAAACATCAAGCCCCGCGTAACGTGCGCGCGGGGCTTTCCGGTTACTGATTACAGATCACTGATGACTGACGACTGTTCACTTGCTCTAGCCACAGCCTCCGCCGGATTTATCGCGCTTGAGTTGCAATTGGATCTTGGGCGTGAATTCCAATTCCCATTCTGCCAGCGGACTGGGATTGGCGCATTCGTAACGGTCGCCCAGCGCCGAGTTGAAGGCGTAGCGGAACACGTCCGCGGCGGAAAGGGTCAGCAGGCGGATGCCATCCTCGTTCTCACCGAAGACCGCGATCCAGTTGTTGACGCCGCCTTCCAGGATGTAAACATTCGGCACCGCTTCAGCCACCAGAATCTTCCAGGCTTCGGTCGCGGCGGCCTCGTCATTGCTGACGACCACGTAGACTTTGTTTGCGGCCTGGTCCGCGAGCAGGGACGGGATGACGGTCTTGATATCCGCCAGCGGAACGTTGACCGAGTTCGCAATGTGGAACAGGTTGTAGTCCGCTTCGGAGCGCACGTCAATGACGGATGCGATGAGGCGGTCATCTGCTATCGTGGCGAGTAACTCGCCGGGGTGGATTTGCACCTTGCGCTGGGCCAGCATTTCGTCAGCGGTGTACTGCACTTTTTGCCCGTCCACTTCACGCTCGAAGGTGAGACGGTCATATTTGGCGTTGGTGGAAGGCGTCCCGATGAGGGCGACTGAGATGGCCGCGGCCACTAAAAGTCCCGCGCCCGCGAGGCGGAGTTTCGGTTCCTTCGTCAGGTCTTTTTTACCGAAAATTCTTTCCAGTTGTTCCGCGCCCCAGAACATGAACAGGGCCATGAACACCACCAGCAAAACCACCACGCCCACGGGCAGTCCGAAAACCTGGTCGAGGGTCAGGCGGCCAAAGTAACCCGCGTGGGTGTACCAATAATCGAAATATTTTTCAGTTTCGCCGAACAGGAGCGCGCCGAAGAACCCGCCGATCATGAAGAACATCCCGTCAATTTTGCCGGTGGAGGCGGAGGCCAGCGAGGTGGTGGGACAGAACCCGCCGACGATGAAGCCGACGCCCATGATCAGCCCGCCGAGGATGCCCGAAGCCAGATAGGTTTCGTTGACCCACACGAGGTTGAAGTTGAGCAGGCCGAGGCTCACCGCGCCGAACAGCAGGACCATGGCGGTGACGATGGCCGTGAACATGACCTTGAGCACGGTCATTTCGGTGAAGTAGAACTGGGCAGCCAGTTTGCGTGAGTCGCCGAAGCCCGACATTTCGAGGGTGAAGCCGAAGGCAAAGCCGATCAAGCCGAAGACAATGTATGTCCAGGGATTTGAGGCGCTGACGGCCATGAAGGAAGAGAGAGGGAATTGCATGGGTGTCTCCTGTTTTATGTGGTGGTCGAGTAGGCGGTGCTTTTCCGCCATATCGAGACCACAGAAAAGACTTTTTGGTTATAAGTATTTTTCATGTGCATCGTTGGTCTCGACACCTGCACTTGCGTGCTGGTGCAAGTGTACGGCCTCGGCTTGCGCTCGGCCTACTCGACCAACATATTTCTACAACCAAAGTTTCCTGACAAAATACGCCACGGCATACGCGCCGCCGAAGATGGCAAACATGACGACCCAGGAGCCGGCCGCGAGAGTGGTTCCGCCCGTGAGCGCCTGTCCCGAAGTACAGCCGCGCGCCATGCGTGCACCGTACAGAAACAACACGCCGCCGAGAAAGGACACCAGCCAGCGCGTGCGGTTGGAGATGTGGGGGCCTTTGGTCGTCTCCAGTTTGACGCGTCCGAAGATCATGCCGGACGAGAATCCGCCGACCAGCGCGCCGAAGAAAACCGGGATGATCCAATCGTCGAAGGGATTTTTGTCGCCGCCCGCCAGTTTGAGCAGGTAGGGAGTCTGATCCACGTGATCGGGCGCAACCGCGTCTTCAGCGGCAGTCACGATGCGGCTGGTGGCCCCGGACGACCCGAGACCGTTGCCCGTCAGCAAGAGCGCCAGGAATAGCACGATGCCGAGCACCATCCCGCCGAAATACGGATGAACGTATGGTTTTGGTTTACTGTTGAACAAACCATTTTTGGTAGTTGCTGTCATTTTTATTCTCCTTGTTCCAGTAATCGCCGTCCTGAGTGCTGCGCGATCGAAGGACGGGTTTCATGAGCAAGTACTGTTGCAGTGACTTGCCCTTCGACTTCGCTCCCTCGACTTTCACTCGGTTGCTCCGCTCAGGGCAGCGGGTCACTGATGACTGATCACTGAAAACTGCTCACTGCTCTTTCGCTTCCATATCTTCCCAGCCCGTGACCATGGCCTGGATGCTGTCCAGCGGTTCGGGTCCCGCAATGGTCGTCAAATAAACGTGGCCGATGATGAAGGTAGCGAACAGCCAGGCCATCAGCGTGTGCATCGGGGCGAGGAAGGGCAGGCCGCCGAACCAGGTCTGGATGGAGGGGATCTTCTGTACCATCCACATCATCATGCCGGTGATGCCCTGCAAGGGGAGCAGGACGCCCAGCAGGCCGAGATAGGTGATCTTTTGCAATGGGTTGAACTTTCGTTCTTTGGTCTTGTCGAACGGATGCGGCTCGTGCCTGAAGACACCCTGGAGGTAGTATTTGGCTTGCGCGATTGCCTGGTCAATGAAACCATAGGGATGCGGGATGTATTGCTGGATCTCGCCGCTGATGAGATGCCAGAGGATCGAGACCAGGGCATTGATCGCCAGCAGGGCGGCCAGCACGTTGTGGATGGTCACAATATAGCGGAAGGAGAAAGCGCCGAACAGATCGGGACGGTGGATGACGAGTCCGGTCATCAGGAGCACAACAATGGCGATGGTCTGGAGCCAGTGCCAGAAGCGCTCGTAGACTTCGTACATGTAGACGGGTTTCGTTTCGACGGCGCGCTTGCCGTGCCTGCGCGCCAGGATATAGCGCAGGGTGCTATGTACTGCCACTCCTGCAACTGTGCCGAGGAAGAGCAACGCGCCGAACCAGTCAATCCATGCGACGCGGTTATGGCCGAAGATATAGGTCTTATCCTTTTCATTGGCAGGGTCGTAATAGAGCGCGCCGTTCTCGTTGACGATGCTTCCCGTCGCGGTCACATTGACGCCGGGCACAAATTCAGGCGTCACACCGGCAGGTCCCGAGTCCGCGAGCAGGATCGGGGCAGTGACGCGCGAGTCGGTGTTGTGGCAGGCTGCGCAGTCGCGGGTGGCGGAGGCGCTGTCCACCACGTTGTGGTTGATCGAGTAGGGTTGCACCTGTCCGTAGATGCGGACGTTATTCAACCCAAGCGATTCGAGTTTGCCCGCGATCAGGTTTTGTTTGGCTTCGGTGTCGAGCACCAGTTCCGCGTCGGAGAGATTGCCGTCGCCGTCCGCGTCGAGGGCGGAGAGCACGTCAGACGCGTAGTTGCCATTCGTGAGGTACACAGCCTCCAGGTCCGCTTTGCGAACCGGGCGCAGGTTGCCGTTCCCATCCTCGTAAATCCAGAAGAAGGAGGTGATCAAATTGTACGGCGCGAGCAAGGTCTTGCCGTCTTCGATGTCTGTGCGTTGCATCAGCACAGGCTGGTAACCGGTCACGAGATCGGTCGTTGTATCCGCGCCATTGATGCCGCGGCATTCGGTGCGGGCGGATCCGTCGAGTCGCACCACGGTCCAGTCTACGCTGGAATAGGCAGGCGCGTACATCTTCGGGACGTGGCAGGTCTCGCAGGCCACCACTTGCATGTGACGGTCGTTATAGGGGAGCCAGTTGGCGTGCGATTTATTCGTGTCATGGCAGGACTCGCAGCGGCGCATGGTGCTCTTGAGTTCGGGCGCGATCCTGAACTGTGCACTCACGCCGCGCGCAAAGTTGTGGTCGGGCATTTGCAAATATTCGCCGATCTCCAGTTTGCGCGGATCGTAAGTGAGATGCTCGGGATTGGCGGCTTTTTCGTCCTGCGCGTGCGAGGGGTTGTTGAGCGAGTAATGGCAGTCGGTGCATTTCAGGGCGCGCTCGGCGTGAATGTCCCAGGCGCGGTCCAGGCCGGCTTTGTCGCTCAGGTTTAAACCCGACTCGGATATCTTTTGCGAGGCAATCACCTGTCCCGTGGTGGCGGTCTGCGTTTGTCTCGCGTCGCAGGCGTTCAGTGTGAGCGGTGCAATTGGGTCTTCGTGGATCTCACCGTGGCACGCCGCGCAATTTTCATTCGTGGGGTCTTGCAGTTGGACGAATTCTTCTTTCAATTCGCCGTTCTCGTTGAAGGCCTCGGCGTTCCAGGCAAAGCCGTTCGCGCCGAGACTGGAACGCTCGACGATGCCCGTGCCCACGAGTGTGGCGGTGTTCGCCCAGCCAAAGTCGCCGCGCGCGATGACTGAGACGCGCATTTCGTTGCCCGAAGGGGGCGCGGTCATGTGGCACAGAAAGCAATTCATTTCTATTACGCCGGATCGAGACCAGCTCCACGCCTCGAAGGAATCCGTCTCCCGGTTGTACGTGCTGGCTTCGGGGTTTTCCCCGTCCGGACTCAGACTCACGAGGGGCTTGCCACTGCGACTATAGACCGCCGGCCCGCCGCCGGGGACGCGCCACCCGTAGGTCATCAGCCAATCGGGCGTGGTGAGGTCGAGACGTTCATCGCCCTCAGCGGAGAGATAGCGATAGGTGATTGGATCGAATTCTCCGAACAACCCATCCGACGCGTTCCACGTTTCCGCGCTGGCGGCGTAGTCACGCAGGCCAAGGTCGGAATGGTACGAGTGCGAGACGATGAACTCGGTGTCGTGGCATTCGCCGCAGGTCTTCATCGTCGAGACGGCCTGTCCGCTTTCCAGCACATTGACTCCGTCCACATCGAGCAGGGCGAAAGTGGGGTGAATGGGCGAGGCGGATGGAACGGGCGCGCTTTCGTTTTTTGCGGAGGCGGCGTTAATCCCGAATGCGAGAGCAATGACTAACGTACCGAGAAGAAAGAGCTTAATGGAAGTCTTCATAGTTTTTCCTTACGCAATAGCGAGATGAATCTCGCGGTACGCGGTTAGCGCCCTCCCCATTCGATTGGGTCGCCAGGGTAGCCGAGCGCTTTCCAGTCCAGGCGGCCATTGTCGCTGTGACAGGCATCGCATTGCAGGGCGTTTTCCTTGGGCTGTACCATGTGTGTAGTGGGCCAGTACATCCAGGTTTCGGCGAAGCCATATTGACCGGAGAATTTCAAGCCGGTATCCTGCGCGCCGAGCGCGAGCGCGGAGGGCCAGTCGAAGGTTTCCCAGAAACCGCCGCCCCCGTTCCCGCCTCCGCCCGTGCGCGGTTGGAGCAGATAGTTGTAGACTGTGTCATAGGGTTGTTTGGCAACGTGCAGTTTGAAGGGGAATATTTTGGCTTTTGAGTCTTTGATGTTGCCAGCCGGGAGGTTGATATAGGTGGGTTTCAGCGGATCTATTTTGTCGCCGAGCAGATAGCGATAGGACAGGTTGCCGTTGAACCAAAGATAGACGGGGGTGTAATTCTTTTCGTAGACGAAGGAGCCTTTGATCTTCAAATAGGTGAAATGATCCTCGGGCCGATCCTGCCCGGCCGTGGACCAGTCCCACGAAACTTTCGTTGGGTCTTTCAGCGCGATGTTAGGGATGTGGCAGGTCTGGCAGGCGACCGCGTCCGTGTGCAGGTTGAGGCGCGCGTCGGTGTGCGGTTGCGCGGCGTGACAGTCTTCGCAGGCTACCTGCTCGTTTGGGTCAACGGTGTAGTTGTCGGCCACCATGCGGCCTTTGATTACGTGGTCTTTGGTGGTGTGGCAATCGGTGCAGAGGAAGTTTTCGCGCCCCATGTGAACGTCCAGGTTTTCCGCGGGAAAATAGAGGCTCTCGTCGAGATCGCCGTGCTTGACGCCGTTGCCGCCGCCGCCGTCGAAGTGACATTTGCCGCAGTTATCGCGCGTGGGTGCGCGCACGGACTTTGCCGCGGCGAGCAGGTCGGTTCCCGTGGCGGGATTGCCATATTCGCCTTTGGCATACGCGGACGTGTCCGCGTGGCAGGCGAGGCAGTCCACGTTTTCGGGATTGTTGAAATCGTAGTTGGCATCCGTCCAGCCGTAACCGGTGTGGCAGGTCATACACTTCTTTTCGTTGCCCTGTGTGCCGATGCAGAAGTTGTTGATCTGGTTGGCCTTGCCGATGGTGACCGGCTCGTCGCGCCAGGGCACATCGAAAGGCTGGCTCTCCCACGTGAAGTGGGTGGTGTGTGCCACCTGTTCGCCCGATTCAGGATGACATTCGAGACAAGCACGCGTCACATCCTGTCCCGTGACAAACGTGCCTTTGATGATGTTTTCATGGTCCACGTGGGTAGGGTGGGTTGGTACGTTAGCCCAGGGGTCATCTTTGGCTTCGGCGGTCTTTGGCCAGAAAAACGCCAAAGGCAGGAGGATGACCAGGAAAATCGCGCCCAGGCCGAGGGTCCAGAAAGAGCGAGTCTTCTTCATGATTGCATTCTCCAGTTCAGGGAGTAATTTCTTCCATCAAGTTGGCGCGCGCCATGAGTCGGTCGCGCAACACGGAGCGGAGCAAATCCAGCGCCTGGATGATGCGGCGGTCGTTGAGATGATATTTGACGACGACGCCGTGCCGCTCGGTGCGGACCAGCCCGCGCTCGCGCAGGATTTTGAGGTGGCGTGAAGTGGTTGGTTGGGTGATGCCAAGAGAGTTGCCCAAGTCGGTCACATTACGCGGGTGTTCATCCAGTGCGTACAGCATGAGGATGCGGGTGGGGTCGGCCAGTGCAAAGCACAACTCGGCTTCAAGTTGCGAAACTTCCTGGGCAAGGGATGGAGTTATCATTCAATTCCTTTATGTGTATGATCGAATATATACAATATCGCCCATATCGTAACATTTACTTGTACACCTCTATAGTGAAACATGTCACAAATGTTTGAGCAGGATGTCACTAAAACTTCTGCAATATTAATCTTTCTGCCAACCGGTGTAAAATTCGTTATCAGCCCTTATAATGTGGCAAGGAGATCGCAATGGTGATGCAAGATAAAGAAGCCCCCTCGGTGAATGTCGGTGGTCGTTTGCGAGAATTGCGTGAGGAACGCAACATCTCGATGCGCGGCCTGGCGGTGAAAAGCGGACTTTCGGCCAATGCGTTGAGCATGATCGAACGCGGCAGGGCCAGTCCTTCGGTCAGCACATTATATAAACTGGCAGATGCGATGGGAGTGGATATTACGGCGTTCTTTGGAGAGTCGTTGGAGCGCCAGCCGATTGTTTTCATGAAGGCCGCGGAACGGCCGCGCGTTTCCTTCCAGCGCGGCGTGTGGGAGGATCTGGGCGGCGAGAAATTTATCGGCCGCATGGAGCCGTTCGTCCTGACGCTTGAGAATGGGGGAGGCAGCGGGCCTAATGCGATGTTGCACAGCGGCCATGAATTTGTTTTTTGCCTGCGCGGCGCGCTGGAGTATCAGGTGGAAAACCAGGTCTTTTTGCTGGAACCTGGCGACAGCCTGATCTTTGCGGCGCGTCTGCGCCACCGCTGGCGCAATCCCGGCAATACAGTGGTCAATGCCTTGATCATGCTGGCAGATTTTTCCGAGACCGATCGCGGATTGTCGGCGCACCAAAAATTGATTGAAGAATAACAAAAACGGCGGACGAATTTCGTCCGCCGTTTGCGTATCAACAGGGCAGGTTATTTTTCCGGCGCGCCGGCGTCAATCCACTGGATGACGATTGCCAGCTCCTCGGGCGTGAAATTACCGAAATGTGGTTGGCTTTGGATCTTGACCAGCGGGCTGTTGGCGCTGTCGCCGGGCAGGATGACCGCGCCGTCCTGCCCGCCTTTCAGCGTATCGGCGTAGGTGAGGAAACTCAGCCCCTTCGAGGGGGTTGCGCCGTGACAGGCCGCGCAACGCGCAGCGAAGAGCGCGCCGATGGGGTTGTCAAAGGTTGGATTTTTAGAGGCTGGCGGCATGGTCGGCGCGGGAGTGGGGATTTGCAATTTGAGGATTTCCCGCAGTGCGGGCGCGTCGAATCCCGCAAAGGTAAACACATTTCCGTGACAGGCGCTGTTCGAACAGAACGAAGTGTTATTGGTCCCGCCCGCGCCTTCGGTGGTGTGACAGTTGGCGCAGGTCGAATCCATGGACTGGTTGTGCAGGCTGATCCAGTTGGCGTTCAGGTGGGATTCGGGTTCGGGCCCGCGGCTGATCTCGATTTTTGTAACAAAATCCTGGGGATAGGTTACATTCGGGATCGAATGGCATAAGTTGCATTCCAGTCGGACAGCCTGTTGGTCGGAATTCAAATGTTTCCCGTCATGGCAACGAAAACACCCGGCTGAATCAAAATGGCCGATGTTGTTTGGGTGCGTGTTCCAATCGGATTTCTGTTCGATGAAGACCGAGTCGCTAAAGATCGTTTTGATCTCATTGATCGCCTCATCAACTTGGGCTTGATTGGAGGCATAGTAGTCGGGATAATTGGTTTTGTAATAGTCGGAAAGTTTTCCAATCCCGGCCAGCCCTTCTTCCTGCGTGGCATAGGTTGCGCCTAAGGCTTCGACAGCCTGGCGGCGGATAAATGGGATTTCGGCGGGCAGTGTCCCGACTTGCAAAGCCCTGTCAATAGATTCTTCCGGTGTGTAGACGCGATGTGTAATGCGATTGTGGCATGTAATACAATCCATTCTTTTCAGCTTGCTTTCATCCATTGTGGCCGCGTCCAAGCCGGACGTAACATCCACGTATTCTGTCTTGTTACCGGCGTCATCAATTACCTGGATGTATGGGATGCTTTGTTCCAGGTTATCTGTTGGGTAATAATAAACTTGATTTTCGATGTGCCAGTGAATACCCTGGCCCAAACCCTCGCGCTTCGTACCCCCGCCGGTCTTTAGGATTAAATAGATCTGGTAGGGAGTGCTGTCCAGGTCTGGTTGATAATGATTGATCACGCGCATACTATCATCCGAGAATTTTTCCGGGGTGTGGCACGTTTCGCACGTATCACGCGCCGGGCGCATGTTTCCAGCCATGATGGGATATTCATAAGTTGTAAAGGTCATCGCGACAACGTGCCGCAGGTCGCCGGCTTTCCGCATGATTTGATTTCCGACGAATTCGCGCCCGATATGGCATTCCACACAGGCGACGCGCGCGTGGGGGGATGATTGGTAGGCGGCGTATTCCGGTGGCATCGTATGGCAGGAGGTGCCGCAGAAAGGCGATGAATTGGTGTATTGCCAGGTATATGCGCCGCCGACGAGCAGCGATACGGTCAGCAGGCCCAGTACCGCAAACGGCAATAGTCTGATCCAGCGCGGTGACTCTGCCGGCGGAAAAAAGAATTTCTTTAGCCCCGTCATCATTTTTTTGAACATGCTGTGCCTCCGAAAGATGGTTGAATGTTACCTTGAATTCCGCGGTGTTCTTGTTCTGTGAAAATTGATGCTTCGTGGGTCGAATTGCCCAATTTTAAAGCAAATTACCCTGTTGGAAAGTGTTGAATATCACAAATATGGTGTGATTTGTGGTGTGACAAGGATAGGGTTGTAAACGGCTTCGTGAATATGAAAACAGGGCTACCGCACCGGTAGCCCTGTTCCTTTCCTTGCGTTGTCCGTTGGTTACTTCAACGCTTCCAATGCATAATCGAGCAGAGCGTTGGCGTAGTCCGCGTTGTGGACACCCATGCTCTTGTCTTCCTCGACGAAGAGGTAGTTCCAGAGAGCAGCCGCTTGGGCTTCGGGGTAGTCGCCGACAACGATCACGCCATCTGCGTCAAGCAGTCCTTTGCCTTGTAGAGCCGCTTTGACTTCCGCAAGTTTTTCCTCGATGGTGGTCTGCACGCCGTTCATATCGAAGTTCTTTGCATCGGCATGGCAGGTCACGCAATTCGCAACGTTTGGCGTGAAGGTGTGATTGACACTTTCGCCGCCCATGTGGCAGGCCTGGCAGGTGTCTTTCACCGTTGTGTAGTGGGCTGCGGGTTTGCCTTCAACTCCGCCAGCGCCACCGACGCCAAGAATCATCGTGGCTACTGGACCGTGATGGGCGCCCCAGTGAGTGCTGGTGACACTGACCTTGCCATCCGTCGCGGCCGGGAAAGCGGTGCGCGGCTGGTGGCAATTGGCGCACAGGTTGCCCATGCCGCCATCGTAGGTAGCACCTGAAGCCTCGAGCGTTACAGAGGCAGTGGTCCTCAAGGCGAAGTCGTCCTTGGTGTAGGTGGTGTGGATCTGGTGGCAGGCGCGGCAATCAATGCGGCTCGCATTCGGATCTGCGGTCTTGATATCGGACGTTTTCATCCCCGCCGCAATACGATCCATGAAACCTCCGCCGGAGTGGCATCCGTTGCAGCCGGCTCTAGGACCCGCATAAGCGGTGGTTGTGCCGCTTCCGTGCAGGGAGGAATCCCACGCCGTTACTTTGCCGTCGAGCAGGGTGGTGTCATTGTGGCACTGGGTGCAGGTCAGATCAGTTGCAGCAGGCGCTGCACCGGCAGGGCCGGCAGGGCCGGCGGCACCGGCAGGGCCGGCAGGACCGGCGGGACCGGCAGGACCTGGCCCTGCGCAAGCCGTCAATACGATAGCAGCGAACAGAATGCTAGCGAGCAAAAGAACTTTTTTGTGTGACATTTCTTACATTCTCCTTGGTTTGGGTTTGAATTTTAACAGTGAAGTGACTAAATTTTGTCTGATATGGGCACCTCCAGCCACATGTAATGTATACATTTATAGTCGCTTTTTAATACCATGCTAATATACAACAAAACCCGGTTTTTAAGGGCGTGACATGTGTCATTGTTCACAATGCTGGTTGTCATATTGTGCTATTCGCCACATAATTGTAATTTCATGCAAAAATTAATAAAATAACCCGCCAGGAGTCCCTGGCGGGTTATTTTGTTGTTTTTTGAAAAGTAGTTTATGTGTACATGCCCCAGTCCAGCGCGGACGGATCCTCCATCATCGAGAAATCCCACATATCCATGTTCATCTCGACGGTGACGGGCATCTTCAATCCCTCCATCGCTTTGGCCTTGGTCATCTCGATCATCGCAGGCCCGTACGGGCAGAACGGCGTCGTCAGGATCATTTTCAAACGCGCCATATCGTTCTCGATCTGGATATCACGCACCAGCCCCAACTGGATGATGTTCATCCCGATCTCGGGGTCCACCACCTCGGACAGGGAGGCGCGCGCCGCCTCCACCTTATCGGGATGCGTAGTGTGGATGGTCCACTGGATGTGTTTGGTTTCAGGATTGTCAGTCATTGTTCACCGGTTGTTTTGTAAGACCTGCCGAAGGTGTCTCCGAGAGGCGTTTATAAATCATGTTCTTTGTCCGTGCCATGAACTGTGAAGATTGCGGCGCGGATGAGACATGTCAGGTCTCAGATAGTTTACTTCGGATGCACCACATACGTGCAGTGTGCGCTTCCAGAGAGAATGCACTCCACCTTGTTGGCCGGGACAGCCAGCATGCGCGAGATCAGCGTCTGGTCCACCGTGCAAACTTCGGGATGGTTCTGGCCGATTTGATAATACGGGCAGGTGATCTCGTGGATGCGATACCCATCCGCGGACTTCTCCCATTCCACGGTGAAGCCTTCCTCGCCCAGCAATGTCTTGACGGTCTCGAGCCGTTCTTCCATGCTCAAGCCCTTTAACTGCTCGGTATACTCCGCCGCAAGATCCTCGGCCACCTGCGTGAATAATTTGCTCACCATCGGCTGGGGCATGGATTCCTTCATTTGCGCCAGCAGGCGCGTCGTCAAGCGCAGGTAGCGGGTGGGGAAGCGCTCCATGCCCTCCTCGGTCAGCACATACACCAGGCGCGGGCGTCCCACCCCGTGACGTTCCTCCTGCGCGTCCACCAGCCCTTCCATTTGCAGGTTGGTCAAGTGATGGCGCACGGAGATGGGGTTGATGCCCACCGCCTCGGCTAATTTATTGATGGATGCGCGTGGCTGGTGCAAAAGCGTTTGCAGGATTCGGTCGCGAGTGCTTTTCATGATGGGGGAGTATACCCGCGCCCGACTGCCCTGTCAATAATATAGATAAATATCATAAAAATATAACTGTCCCACCTGATATACTTTGCCTTGCGGACGTAGCCCCGCCTCACACTTGACCTTTGTCCTGTCTCCGTTTCCGAAATTTCTCCGCCGGGCGGGCATTTTGTGACCTCGCAAAAGGATGCCGAAAATGAAACCAACTGTCCTGCTTACCCATCCTCTTCCCCCTGACTGGATCGCTTTGCTCGCGGGCCGCGTGAACCTGATCGTTGGCCCGGACGAGAAGCAGGGCTGGGCCGCCAACCTGCTGGAGTCCCTGCCTCGGGCGGACGGGTTCCTGTCCCTGCTGACCGCGCGCGTGGACGCGTCCCTGCTCGAAAAAACACCCCGCCTGCGCGTAGTCAGCAACATGGCTGTCGGCGTGGACAATATTGATGTGGCGGCCTGTACCAAACGGGGGATTCCGGTGGGCAACACGCCCGGCGCGATGACCGACGCCACCGCCGATCTGACGATGTCCCTGCTGCTGGCGGCCGCGCGGCGATTGCCCGAGGCCGCGCGGGACGCGCACGCGGGGCGCTGGACAACCTGGTCGCCGACCGGCTGGCTGGGCGCGGACCTGTGCGGCGCGACGTTGGGCATCCTCGGGTTGGGGAAGATCGGTCGGGCGGTGGCCGAGAGAGCGTGCGGGTTTGGACTCCGCGTCAGTTATTGGCAACCAGACCGAAGTCCAGAGAATGAAGCGATGGCCGGTGCGCGGTACGTCTCATTTGACGAGTTATTGTCCGCCAGCGATTTCGTCACGTTGCATTGTCCGCTCAACGAATCGACGCGCGGACTGATCGGTGAGTCCGCCCTGCGAAAGATGAAGCCGACCGCGATTTTAGTCAACGCCTCGCGCGGCCCGGTGGTGGACACCGACGCGCTCGTCCGCGCTTTGACCGAAGGCTGGATCGCGTCCGCCGCGCTGGACGTGACCGACCCCGAACCCCTGCCGCCGAGCCATGCGTTGTACGCCCTGCCGAATTGTTTGATTTTGCCGCACATCGGTTCGGCCACGCACGGAACGCGCAAACGCATGGCGGAGATGGCTTGCGAGAATTTGCTCGCGGGATTAGAAGGGCGGAGACTGCCGAACTGTGTGAACCCCGATGTTTATAAAACCACGTAGTGACGACTTCAGTCGTTGGATTTGGCGGTTGAAACCGCCACTACATGGTCTTGAGAAATCTTAATATTCCAACCTGCAGATGCTCTTGTCTTTCGCCATCAGGGCGACGAATTTTTTCTGGTTGTGCGGCTTGCCGATGGTGCGCCAGGTGCTGGTGATGGAATTTTCGGTGATCTCGAAATGGTCTTCGGCCACGCGCAGGCGGCATTGTTTGAATGTGTTACGCAGCGACTCGATGGATGCAATGTCGCCGGAGTCGACGATGATTTTGTAGGTGCGCGCTTCGCGCAGGCGGTCAATCCACGCGCCGACGCTGGGGAAAAAGACCAGGATGATGAGCGTGATCGCGGTCGCGGCGAGCACGAAGTCAATCTCTCCCGCGCCGATTCCCATTCCCAGCGCGGCGGCCAGCCAGATGGTGGCCGCGGTGGTCAGCCCGCCGATGCGTCCGCCCTCGCGCAGGATGGTGCCTGCGCCCAGGAAGCCGATGCCGGTCACGATGTTGGATGCGATGCGCGAGGGGCTGGGGTCTGGTTCGATGGAGATGGAGAAGAGCGTGTACAGCGTTGAGCCGAGGGTGATCAGGATAATGGTGCGGAACCCGGCCGCCTTGTATTGCACTTCGCGCTCCAAGCCGATGGCGCCGCCCACGAGGACGGCAATGCCTACTTTGATAATGTCTTGTGTCAGGGTGTCCATAATGACGCGGGAACTCCTAAATCCTCTTCCCGCAATGTGGGCAGGTGGTTTCCCCGCGCAGAATCACAAATCCGCAATTGCCGCAGGCAGTGGGTTGCGCTTTTCCCAGCGGCGCGCCGCACGCCAGGCAGGTAGGCTCTCCCGGAGGCGTGGCCGCGCCGCAATATTCGCAGGTCACGCGGTTCAGTCGTTCCGAAAGCTGGTGCGAGGCGCCCGCGGCCTGTGCGGCGCGCTCGACGGCCTTCCAGATATTATCGGTCAATTGCAGGTTTTCCAAATCCTGCGCGATATCGTCAATCCGTCCCAAAAGGGAAAGCGGGTTGCGGAGCGCAGTCCAGGCGCTCCAGCCCAGGCTGGCGGCGGTGCCCATCCAGGCCTGCTGGCCCATCTGCACCATCACGCCATCGCTGGCCTTCTCGATGCTCACCGTCAGCGCGGTCTCTCCGCCGGAGGGCGCGCCAGGACGCGTCGCGATCTGCACGATCATTTTGTCGCGGTCGCCCAACGTCTGAGCTTGCAGGTTCGTGCGGTTGAACTCCGCCAGCAGGGACTGGGCCAGGTCAACCGGGGATAAATTGCCGTGGAAAAATCGTCTGTTCATGTTTTGCATTATAATCTCAATTGCATCCTTGCTAAGGGTTTGTAAAAAATAACTTCCCGCAGACCGTCATTGCGAGCGTTCTTTGCGAAGCAATCCCCGCCGTTTTCCAGGAGATTGCTTCCCGAAGGTCGCAATGACGGGTACGGCGGGTAGTGAGGGAAATAAATCATTTACAAGCCCTAAAGAGATTAACGAATATGCCTCGATTCCGTTTCACTCGACGGTTCGCAACTTTCTGGACCGCGGGCCTGCTTGCCATTTTCTCGGCCTGCATCACGCTGACCGTCGTCCGCGCGCAGGAGGTCTCCCTGTGCGCCGCGCCGGCCTCCGCCCTGGGCGGCGCGTACGTCACCGTCAACGCGGACCAGCTTCAAGGGGTCAATGTGCGAAGCGGACCGAACTCCTACTTGTACGGTAAGATCGGCATCCTCTTCACCTACGAATCCGCGCCCGTGTTGGGACGTTCTCCCGGCGGCGACTGGTTTCAGATTGCCTGTCCGGCTGTATCCGGCGGCGTGGGCTGGGTCTATGCCGCCAACATGACATTAACCGCGCAGGGCGAATTGCCTGTGGTGGATATCCCGGCCACGGCCACGCCGCTTTTCACCGCCACCGTGGATCCCACGCTGGCCGTTGCGTTTCCGCCCGTTCCGCCCACAACTACGCGCCTGCCCACATTTACCCCTGCCGCGCCGCAGACGCCCCCGGTCTTTGCGGATAACGCGTCCCTGCCATTGAGCGGCAATCTGCAAGGCGCGCTGATCGTTGCGGTTGCCGTGCTTGGACTGGCCGTCCTGCTCCTGTCTTTCTTTTTGAAACGTTGAGATTCTGCATGTCTTCGCGCCCTCTTCAATTTGTGGTTTTGCTGGCCCTCGCCCTGGGAGGAAGTTTGCTGGCCCTGTCCCTGCCGTCGGGGGTGACGGTGCAGGCGCAACAGCCTACGGGTTCCATCCCCACCGTAACCGGCACACCGATCGGCCCCTATATTACCGTCAATCTCGACGTGGACTTTGTCAACGTGCGTTCGGGGCCGAGCGAATATTTTTATCCCAAGATCGGCATCCTGATGCGCGGACAGATCGCCCCTGCGCTGGGACGTTCGCCTGAAGGGAACTGGATCCAGGTGTATTACCTTGGAGTGCCTGGTAACGTAGGCTGGATTTACGCCCCAAATGTCAGCCTCACGTCTTCCGGTTTCCTGCCGATGGTGGAGGCGCCGCCCACGCCCACTCCGCCCGCGACGCCCACCATTAACCCCACGCTCGAGTCCGCCTACATCCAGCCGCAGACTCCCACGCGCCTGCCCACGTTCACGCCGCCCGCGCCGCTGGAAAATCCCGTCTTTGCAGATACTACTAATAACCCATCGCGCGTCCCGTTGGGACTGATCGTGCTAAGTCTCGCATTTGTGGGGATGTTGATTGCGGTCATCTCGTTCCTGCGCGGCAGGTGATAAACAAAAAACCAGGCTTCCCGCGTAGCGCCCTGTAGGGTTCGAGAATCCTGGTTTTTCGTTGGTTAGTTATTGCACGAGCACGAACCGTCGCCGCAACCTTCCTGGCCCTGCTTTGCGTTCGGGTTGTTCACCACGAACCCGCTGCCTTTGACAGGATCATTCACAAAGTCAATGGACGCGCCGCGCAGGGCATCCAGCGAAACATCGTCCACGACCAGTTTGATGCCTTCGGCGTCGAAGGTGGTGTCCACGTCGCGGAAGGCGTTGTCCAGCGCCATGCTGAACTGCGCGCCGCAACAACCGCCGCCAGAGACGTACACGCGCAGGGCGTAGCCGTCCAGTTTGCGCTCGGTGAGAATATTCTGCACGGCCTGCGCCGCGGCGGGGGAGATGTTGATAACCTGGGTTTCGATTTCGTTGAGCATGTTTCTCTCCTTCCGAGAGTACAAGTAAATGTTGGCAGATATTATCAGAATAGAATTCGACTGTCAACTCAAAAACGCGCGACATTCTGAGCGGAACGAAGCGCAGATGAAGAACGCCTCTTTTCTTGACCCTCGGCCTGTTCCCGACTAAAATGCCCTGACCTACCCTATGTTCGAATCCCTCACCTCCCGCCTCAACCAGGTTTTTGACCAACTCCGCCGCCGCGGCAAACTTTCCGAAGCGGACGTGGACGCCGCGTTGCGTGAAGTGCGCCTCGCGTTGCTCGAAGCGGACGTGCATTTCAGCGTTGTCAAAACCTTCCTCGCCCGTGTGCGCGAACGCGCCGTCGGCGCGGAAGTATCAAAGGCGCTGAACCCCGGCCAGCAGATCATTAAGATCGTAAACGATGAGTTGATTGCTTTACTGGGCGAACCCGCGCCCTTGAATCTGACCGGCCCGAAGCCGCGGGTTATCTTACTAGCAGGCTTGCAGGGTTCAGGCAAAACGACTGCCGCAGGCAAACTGGCGCGGCTCCTGCGCTCGAAAGGGGAGCGCGTCATGCTCGTGGCGGGCGACCCGTACCGTCCCGCGGCAGTGGCGCAACTCCAGCAACTTGGCGCGCGCGCGGACGTCCCCGTCGAAGCCGACCTGAATCTCAAGCCGCCCGAACTCGCGGCGCGCGCGCTGGACAAAGCCCAGAAGGGTGGATTCACCGTCGTGATCGTGGATACCGCCGGACGGTCCCAGCTGGATGCGGAGTTGATGTCCGAGTTGAAGGCTATCGCCGCGAAGGTCAACCCCGTGGACACGTTGCTGGTCGTGGATGCCATGATCGGACAGGAAGCGCTCAACATCGCGCAGGGCTTCCGCGACGCGATCCAGATCACCGGTCTGGTGATGACCAAAATGGACGGCGACGCGCGCGGCGGCGCGGCCATCTCGGTCCGTTCGGTGACGGGCGTGCCGATCAAGTTTTTGGGTGTGGGGGAAAAACTGGACGCGCTCGAAGCCTACGACCCGTCGCGCATGTCGTCGCGCATCCTCGGCATGGGCGACATGCTCGGGCTGATCGAAAAGGCGGAGTCCGCTTTCGACGCGGGGCAGGCGCAGAAAACTGCCGAGCGCATGATGAAGGGACAGTTCACGCTCGAGGATTGGCTCGACCAATTGAAGCAGATGAAAAAGATGGGACCGCTCTCGCAGGTGATGGATATGTTGCCCGGTCAGTTAGGCAAACAGGCCAAGCAGGTGAACCCCAAAGACCTCGAGAAGAATTTGAAAACGACCGAAGCCATCATCCATTCGATGACGCTGAAGGAACGCCGCGACCCCGACCTGCTAAACGCCTCCCGCCGCCGCCGCATCGCGGCTGGCTCCGGCACCGATGTGCAGAACGTGAACCGTCTGATGAAGCAGTTCCGCGAGATGCAGAAGATGATGAAGATGATTCAGAAATCGGGGACGAGAGGGTTGGGGAGGTTGTTTGGGTAACCGCGAATGCGTCGCACCATACGGGTTGAGTTTTCCGATTAATGGGCGGATCTACCCTTGAGATGAATCCCATGCAGTTACAACTTCAACGGCATTCGTCCACAATTCATATTCACTTAGATCCACTTTGTCATCCCATGAAATCCCATATCCGCCGCCGTCCACTTTGACTTGCTTGAAAAACGCTTCATTTTCAAGCGCCTTGAATGGCTCGAACTGATCCACGAGCGGTTTGCAGTCGTAAATTTTCTCAACCCCGTTTACAAACCTGATCAATAGCTTTTTATTTTCGAAAGGCTGAACAAATAAAATTTTTGGCGTGTCCATTCTCCTACTCCAATCCAGGCAGTTGCTTGAACTCATTTGACTGCCACATGTGAAGCAGTTCGCCCTGATATTCCGAAGCCCAATCCTTGACTAATTTATGCGCGCGTGTTGGCAGGTCGCCTTCCATCATTTCCAGTGTGGCAATATTGAAGACAGCATTGTACTCGCCATAAACGGCATGGAAGTGAGGGACTCCATGTTCGCTCTGGCTGAAATACATCTTGATGATAATGCCGTAGAAACGGGCGATCACTGGCATATGCTCTCCTTGCATTGGTTCCTGTCCGAAGTATAGCACAACCCTGAGCGCTGTCTCATCAAGCAGTTCCGCGGGATGCAGAAGATGATGAAGATGATCCGGAAATCGGGGACGAGAGGGTTGGGGAGGTTGTTTGGGTAAAAAATCGGCGGGACATTCGTTCCGCCGATTTGCTTAACCCTTGGGTGTTTCTATTGGCCCTGTATTCCCGCGAAGTGTTTTTGCCTTTTCCTGTAAATTCTTGAAATAGTCGGTATTGGTGATTTCGTCCACCTGCTTGGTGCGTTTCACCGCGTCGACCTCGATCCGCAGTTGCTGGATTTCCTTCCGCAGATTTTGCTCCAGGATGTAACCTTCCAGGGCCGCCGTCGCCAATGACGAAAACGATTCCATCAACCGTTGCAGGTTTTTATCGAAGGGGATGATCTCCCGTTTGGAATTCAGGGCATTGATCAACTGCAATACACCCAGCACATTGCCTTCGTTCCCTATCAAGGGGATGGTCAGAAATGAAGTGGACTGGTAGCCGTTTGTCCTGTCAAAGGCGCGCGTGCCTGAAAAGTCGAAATCCTTCGTTTCGTATGCATCCTCGATATTTACCGACTTACCGGTGAGCGCTGCGTAGGTGGAAATGTTGCTATGGTTGGCTCCCCCGGCGGGATTATACAAAGCCAGCGCTGGCATGGTGATCTCGTTATTGGTTGTGCCTCCCATGGCGATGCGCAAGGTGTCGTTGCGGATCACTGCAAACTCTAATATTTTATCTTTGACCAGATACAACGTCCCCGCATCTGCCTTGCAAAACTTCTTGGCCTCCACCAGCATGTTTTCCAATAGGCGGGCGAAATTTTTCTCCGTGCTTAATTGCACGCCGATGGGGATGACGATTTCCAGGAGGCTTTCCGAGCGTTTCTTCTCAAGAGCCAATTGGATCAAAATGGTGCGCAACTGCCCGGTGATATAAAGCCCTACCAATGTGATGCCGCCAATCCCAAAGGCAACCGGCAGGATCTCTCCTCCAATCTGGCGAGTAACCAGCAGATTGAAGAGCGCGTTATACCCAATGGCGGCTCCCAGCCCGCTGAGCAGGATCACAAGGCGATTGGCTCGATGACGGAAGTAAAACTGGGTCATGATCACGCCTGCGATGCCCGAAGCCGTGGCTAGCACCAGGGTAGTGGAAAAGGAGCGCAGGAGCGCGACTTCAATTGCTTTGGTTGAGTTTGCCAGCGCGTATGCAGTATTTTCAAGAATGGCATAACCCAGCCCGGCCGCAAATCCATAAACCGCCCCATCCACTATGTTATCGAATTTTTGGCGAAAGACAACAAAGAGAACCCCCAGGGACACGAGGATCTGCTGGGTCAGCGGTGTAAAGATGACGATCAACACATCCCGGCTCATTCCTATTTTGAGAAGATTGGCGTTTAGCAGGGTGCTTGCGCCGTAACCAATTGCTCCCCAGGCCAGGCAAAGTAAAACCCAGCCAAAATTTCGCTGGGTATACATGCCGAAGAAGTACATTACAAAAAGCATTCCCAGCGGAAATCCCGCACCAATGATTATTGCCGTCATGACTCACATCCTGAAATGAAATATTGCTGATTATACCCTTGGGAAAAATAATTGAAAGAGGGCTTTAACCTTCAGAACTCGTCAAGCAGTTCCGCGAGATGCAGAAGATGATGAAGATGATTCAGAAATCAGGGACAAGAGGGTTGGGGAGGCTGTTTGGGTAGAATGTCTATGAAGAATTTTGTCTTAGGAAAGCAATTCTTTTGATAGGAATCGCCAATACAACAAAGCCTTGATAGAAAACCAACCGCACCAACTTATGGTCGGGGCGCGGGCCTTCAATAAACTGATAAAAGAAAACATTTTGATTTTTCCCATATTTCTGAGTTCCATCGTCAAATTTTTCTACCTCTGCCAAAACTGTATTTCTATCAACATAGTTTGGCATCTTTGGGAGGTAGCGCAAAGATGGAGAACTAATTTCTATTGATTCCCGCTATTTAGTTTTGAAATGATGAAAATAGATGGCATGTGCCATGCAGGTCATTCCTGATTCAAATCGTTTCATTTCGACTTCAAATGCGAGTGGCACTTGATTTTTAGAAAAGGATTTCTCAAGCTCGGCAAAAAATGATTTTAGCAAATGGGGGTAATTTTCTGCTGTTTTTCTTATCCTTTTTTTGAAAAGGTGTAAACCCTCTGGGTTATTTTTGTAAGCCATTGCGATTATGTGAAGCAAGTACAAATCATCACCAGATTTCTTGTTATTGTGAACGCCGCAGGATGGAACCGTAATAAGATTTATTCTTAAATCTTTCCCTGATAATGAATCTTTGCTTCCAGGGAAAAAACATTGAGGCGGTACATGCTCTCTCGAAGTTGATTCTCTTTCGCACATGTAACAGGTCTCGAGCTTAGTCATATTATCCTTTTCGATAGAGCCTCGAAGAATCGTAAGCACCCGACCAATTACTGTGTAAAAATCCTAATTATGAGCCACGCCGCGCCGCCAAAAAGGACAAGGTAACTGAGGCCAGGAATAAAGTGAGAAATAAATGTCTGCGGTTGCTTGAAGAATTCTCCACGATCACGCACGACTTCTACCTGTTCCTTGGTATAAAAAAAGTGAAATGTTTTCTCGCTGGCAATGACTGCATGAAGAATCCGATGAAAACCAAATACTGAAAGCGATGCTGCGGCCGCTGCCGCGATGGGTGCCCAGCCTCTTTTGTCAGGAATTACATTTACGTAAAGGATGATAAACCAAACTACTGGAAAAAAGTTTAAAACAAAAAATGAAACGAGCAAGCGCCGCGATGCCTTAATGTCTCGTGCCATTATAGAAGGAGTATCAAACGGTTGGAATCTTCCGGTTACATTCAGTGCCGCAGCCCAAAAGAAGGCATAGAATAATACGAGAGCCTGATGACCTGTGTCCATGTGTGTTTATCTCCTATCCTGTTTAGAAAGTATATTTGCTGGCGTGACGATACATCCGATGCGCGCACTCCTTCATCCAGCGCAGGGTTTTGCGGAAGGAACGCGTGTGGCAACGAGGTCTCTTGGCTTTGTTGATTTTGGTGACGGTTGCCATAAACATACCGCCGGCTTATTTTTCTGCCAGAACCCGTTCAATCTCAGCGCGGACAATTTCCAGGTCGTGCTCTGGGTCTCCGTTTAGCTGAGGCGGAACAATGTTTCCGTCCGTGTCGTGAAAATGATGTGGGTAATTCGGCTGGTTGGGGTGATGCGGGGCGTTGTCCCAACCCAGAACACGATTGTCGTTTTGCGATAATGTGTAGGAATATTTTCCGCTGGTTGCATTGAAATAAAAGTCGAGAGCATAGCCGCCCTCGAGTTGAATGCGCCACTTGGTCATCAGGTGGTGAACCGAGACGACAAGCGGGCAGTTGGCTTTGAAATGGTTTAGCGCGCCTTCGAGTGTAGCAGCCATTCCAACACCCTCTTCATCAGGTCTGTCTGTTTAAGTTCATCGAGCGCATTGCGCCACTCGATGGAGTCTTCCCAGTCGGGGTGTTCCTGCCCTTTTCCTTGCGCGAGACGGGCTTCGAAAGCTTCCAGTGGTACGTTGTATTGCGTTTCAAAGCGGTGAATGATGGATTGCAGAATGGCCTCGCGGCGCGCCAAGTCATCGCCCAGGCGGGCCAGCGCGTGGCGGGAGATGTTTTTTGGAAAGGTGTCAAGTGTGGCTTGCATGAGGCAATTATAGCATTTATCGAGGATGATTCGGTAAAAACCAATTCACTGATTTATGCAAGGAGCAGTAAAGGCAGTGGGGAGGGCAGTTGCGCCCTCCCCACTGGGGTTGACATTGGAATTGGGAAATTCGAGGGTCGGCGTTTTATCCGACCAGTTTCGTCAGGTCTTCGGCGGCGCGCCGCATCTCGAGGAAGATCAGCCCCAGTTTCGCGTCGGGACGCGCCAGCGCGGTCAGCACCGCTTCGGTGCCGACGGAGGTCAGCACAATCGCGCCCTGGTCGCCTTTGATGTAGACCTGCTCCAGCCCGCCGCGGCCGAGTTCGCCGGAGATTCTCTCGCCGAGGCTGAGCATCGCGGCGGACATGGCTGAGACGCGGTCCTCCTCCACTTCCTGGGGCAGGGCGGAGGCCATGATCAGGCCGTCTACGGATACAATTGCGGAGGCTTCGACATCGGGGGCGGCGGCCTGCATCGAGCGCAAGCGTTCCACCATTTGTTCACTGCGGGATTTACTCATTTGGGATCGCTCCTGGGACGTTATTGTGGCAAAGTTTACCATAAAAAAATTTTCTGCGAGAATTGCGGGGTACACCAACTTCATCAGGGATGAATGGCGAGTAGGCCCAACTCTTTTTCGAACGCGTCGAAGTCCCTGTCGCTGTGCAGGAGGGAATGACCGTTCAAGATGCAAAAAGTTGCGATCAGGCAGTCAATTGTTTTGCGGATGGTGAGACCTTTTTTTCGCAACTTTCGGTAATTGTCCACCGCGGCGAGCGCCAGGTTCGTCCCACCGGTGGGGAATATTTCTAGCTGAAATAGGGTTGTGCGAATCTCACGATATTCCTTGTTATCCCGGACTCCTTGCAAGATTTCGCACAGGATCAAATCGGTTATTGCCAGACGGTTGCGCCCCAATTCAGCCTCCAACCACGTGGTTTGCGGGGTTTCAATGTCTCGCATATAGTCTATCCAAACGGAGGTGTCAACAACGATCATGGCTTGTAATCCGCTTTTTCGTCCGAGACGCGGCTCAATCTCGACTCCTCAAGGTTTCCCTCCCAGTGAATCCTGCCTCTTAGCTTGCGGATTTTCTTCTGTCCTTGAATCTGGACGTACAATCGCAACGCCTCATCAATGGTGGCGCGCATTGTCTTTAAACCGCTGGCGGCCATTGCCTTGCTCATCAAGTCTTCATCAATCACGATATTGGTTCTCATACTTGCCTCCGATGTGTATGAATTATACCATTTATACACATCGTTTGCGGGACGTTTGAGCCATGAGAAGCGCGGCTCAATGAAACTGGACGTAACTTCAAATTTGACCCATCCCATCCTTCATGTTAAACTTACCAGTTGCAACCCAAAAAGGAGATCACCATGAAAGACCGACAAGGCTGTCTGGCTGGCTTACTGCAACTTTTCCTGCTCGACAAACTCTTCGACTGGCTCCAGGCGCGCTTCGGCTTTGGAAAAGGTTGTTCGGGATTCGGCTGCGGGTTTATCCTGCTGATTATTTTCATCCTGATCGCTTGCGGAATCTTCGGCAACACCGACTGGTTGAAACTGTTCTAATGCGCTGGCTGTTTGCGGGACTGCTCGCTCTCGCGTTGTTCCTCCCAACTGTCGCATCCGCGCAGGCGGAGGTGAACATCCGCATTACCGCGCCGGCCTCGGGTGACGTTTTGCAGGGACTGGTCAACGTCACGGGGACGAGCGCGGCCGACGGATTCTTCGCCTCCGAACTATCCTTCGCCTACGTCTCCGATCCGACCTCGACCTGGTTCCTGATCTACAGCACCGATCAACCCGTGACCGAAGGCCTGCTTGCCGCGTGGGACACCAACCTCGTTACCGACGGCGACTACGATTTGCGTTTGCGCGTCACCCTGCAGGACGGGAGCATCCTCGAAACCCTCGTGACGGGACTGCGCGTCCGCAACCAGACCTCGATCGGGACCATCACGCCCGCGCCGACTTCCATCTCCGCGCCGACTTCGACTCCCGAATTTGATCCTACTCCCGCGCCCTCGCCTCTGCCTCCTACGCCCATGCCTGCTCCCACGGCGACGCATTATCCTACGCCCACGCCGCTCCCGCCCAACCCCGCGGCGGTGACCCCGACCGAAATCTACTCCTTCCTCGGACGCGGCATCCTGCTGGCCTTGCTCTCTTTCGTTGTCGTAGGCATCTTCCTCCGCCTCCGCCGCAACTGATCACTGATGACTGATGACTGATCACTGATAACTGATAACTGATGACTGATACCTATCTTTTAATCGGCCTCGGCAACCCGGGCCGCGAATACAGGGACAACCGCCACAACATCGGCTTCATGCTGATAGACCGGCTGGCGGTGCGACTCGACGCGCGCGGCATGAAGTTGCAATCCAAGGCCATTGTTATCGGCGCGTTGTACGAGGGACGCAAACTCATCCTCGCCAAGCCGCAGACCTACATGAACCTGTCGGGACAGTCCGCGCAGGGACTGCTTCACTTCTACAAGATTCCGCCCGAAAACCTGATCGTCGCCCACGATGACCTTGACCTGCCTCTCGGCACGATCCGCATTCGCCCCGGCGGCGGCGCGGGCGGACAGCGCGGCATGGCCTCCACCATCGAACGCCTCGGCACGCAGGATTTTCCGCGTTTGCGTCTCGGCATCGGACGTCCGCCCGGCCGCATGGACCCCGCCGCGTATGTTTTGCAAAATTTCTCCCGCGACGATATGCTCATCGTCTCCGAAACCCTCGACCGCGCCGCAAATGCTGTGCTGACCTTTGTCACCGATGGGTTGGATAAGGCGATGAATAAATACAATGGTAGTTCGGTAGTTTGATAGTTTCTGTCGCGCGCCTGAGACATGACAGGTTTCCACAGAACCTTAATTGATTGAGTCGCATTTCACTCGAAGAAGTCTGATGGACTCGCTCCACGATGAAACCTGTCATGTCTGCGCGTGGCGCGAATCGAAGGGCAAGTCCATGGAACAATATTTGCACTTGCGACCCGTCCTTCGACTGCGGGAAGAACACCCTCCGCTCACGAAGTCCCGATGCTCTTCGGGAGGACGGCGGAACTCTTGAAACGGTAACTCCTAACTCGCATCTCCTATCTCACATCCCGTGTCTTCCAATCTCCTCCTCCAGCACATCCGTTCCCTCCCCGCGTATAAAAACTTGCTGGGGAATCTGTCCGCGCGTCCCCTCGGCCTGCCTCGTTCAGCGCGCCTGCCTGTGCTGGCTTCCCTCCACGCGGACCTCAACCAGCCCATCCTGCTCATCACCGACCGCGCCGACCATGCCCTCGCGCTCTTCGATGAACTCGGCTTCTGGCTTCCCGGCGCGCCGCGCTATCTTTTCGCGGAACCGAACCCGCTCTTTTACGAACAAGCCCAGTGGGGCGCGTCCACGCGCCGCGAACGCCTGCAAGCCCTGACCGCGCTCGCTAATTACCATTTACCATTTACCCAGAACCCCCAAACTCCTCCCGTCATCATCGCCTCCGCCCGCGCCCTGATGACGCGTACCCTGCCGCGCCGCGACTATCTCAAAGCCTGCAAGAAGTTGTCCGCGGGGCAAAGAATTCAACTCGACACACTGATCCATTCGTGGATCGAGTTTGGTTACCAGCGCGTGGACACTGTCCTCGAGACGGGACAATTCTCCCACCGCGGCGGCCTGCTGGACATCTGGCCGATGGCGGAAGCGCGACCCGTCCGTTTGGATTTTTTCGGCGATGAAATCGAAACCATCCGCAGGTTCGATCCCGGCACGCAACGGACGATTGAAAAGATGGAATCCATCCTCGTCACTCCCGCGCGGGAGTATGTGATTCCACGTAGTGACGACTTTAGTCGTCCAGAGCCAGCGACTAAAGTCGCCACTACATGGTCGCCCGACACCCTTGGCGAATTTCACATCCCTCTCCTGCATACTTTTCCCGCCAGCCTGTTCGATTACCTTCCCAATAAAGCCTTGATCGCGGTGGACGATCTCAGTCTCGTGGAAGGCATGATGCAGGAAGTGGAGGAACAGGCCGTTCGATACAGAAAAGAATCCATCGAGGAAGGCACCCTCGCGGCGGACTTTCCCATCCCGTATTTAACGTGGTCGGAGTTGGGTGATAGTTTGGGGGAGAAGCCGCTTGTTGAGCTGGGACGCGCTACAGAAGAAGTCATCAGTCATCAGTCATCAGTCATCAGTCTTGCAATGCAGTTTGGTCACATTGAAAGATTCGCGGGGCGGCTCAAGCCGTTTGAAGAATATCTCGCGGGTCTCGTTGAACAGGGCAAGCAAATCGTCATCGTCTCGCGCCAGCGCGGTCGTCTCGAAGAACTTTGGAATCAACGCGACGACACCCGACACCCGTCACCCGTCACTTTCATCGAGGCCTCCCTCACCGAAGGTTGGCAACTCGGCGACCTCTACCTGATCACCGACTCGGAGATCTTCGGCTGGGAACGCCCGACTCCCCGGATGCGCGCCCGCGCCGCCGCGGAGACTCCCGAAGCGGTCTACGCGGACCTGCAAGCGGGTGACCACGTCGTCCACGTGGATCACGGCGTGGGGCGTTTCGCGGGACTCGTCCAGCGGCAACTCGAGGGGCACGAGCGCGAGTTCCTGGCGGTGGAGTACGAGGCTGGCGATACGCTCTTCGTCCCCGTGCACCAGGCTGACAGGTTGACGCGCTACGTCGGCGCGGATGCAGGCGTCCCGTCGCTGGACCGACTCGGAGGTCAGGCATGGATCGAGAAGCGGGGAAGAGTCAAAGAAGCAGTCCAGAAAGTCGCGGAGGAACTTCTCGATCTGTACGCGCGTCGTCACGTCTCGGTCGGCCATGCGTTTTCATCCGATAGCGCGTGGCAAAAGGAATTGGAAGACTCGTTTCCGTACGTGGAGACCGAAGACCAGGCGCGCGCGCTCATGGACATCAAAATGGACATGGAACGCCCGCGCCCGATGGACAGACTCTTGTGCGGCGACGTGGGCTATGGCAAAACCGAGGTGGCGTTGCGCGCCGCTTTCAAGTCTGTGATGGATGGCAAGCAGGTGGCGATTCTGGTGCCGACCACTGTGTTGGCGCAACAACATCACGAGACATTTTTGCAAAGGCTGGCGGCTTTCCCGGTGAAGGTGGAGATGCTCTCGCGCTTCCGCACTACCAAAGAACAGGAGGATGTGCTGGTGCGGCTGGCGCTGGGTGAAGTGGACATCGTTATCGGCACGCACCGCTTGATTTCGTCGGATGTGCAGTTCAAGGATTTGGGACTCGTCGTCATTGACGAGGAGCAACGTTTCGGCGTGGCGCACAAGGAGCACCTGAAAAAACTCCGCACCGAAGTGGACGTGCTGACGTTGACCGCCACGCCCATCCCGCGCACGCTGTACATGGCGCTGACGGGCGTGCGTGATATTTCCAATTTGAACACGCCGCCCGAAGAACGTTTGCCGATCGTCACGCACGTGGGGCCGTATGCGCCGCGGCTGGTGCGGCAAGCGATCTTAAGGGAACTCGAGCGCGGCGGACAGATCTTCTTCGTCCACAACCGCGTCCACACGATTGATGCGATGAAGGCGCATTTGCAGAAACTCGTCCCCGAAGCGCGCGTGGACATCGGCCACGGCCAAATGCACGAGGGCGAATTATCGGCGGTGATGCACCGTTTCACCGCGGGCGAGATTGACATCCTGCTTTCGACTTCCATCATCGAGTCGGGACTCGATATCCCGAACGCCAATACCCTGATCGTTGACCGCGCCGATACCTTTGGCCTGGCGCAACTCTACCAACTGCGCGGACGCGTGGGACGCGGCGCGATGCGAGCCTACGCGTATTTCTTCCGCCACAACAAGATCAATCCCACCGTAGACGGCCAGGCGCGGCTGGAGGTCATCGCCGAGAACACGCAACTCGGGGCGGGCTATTCGATTGCGATGCGCGATCTGGAAATTCGCGGCGCAGGCGAACTGCTTGGCACGCGCCAGCACGGATTCATTCAGGATGTGGGTTTTCATCTTTACACGCGCTTGCTCGCAGACGCGGTGCGGCAGATCAGAGTCGAAAGTCGAAGGCGAGTCCCTGAGCCTGCCGAAACGTTAAACGCTGACCGTTCGTTTAACCTTCCGTTGGCAATGCCCGTCAACGTGGATTTGCCCCTCGCTATCGGCATCCCGGCGGACTACATCCCCGACCAGGATTTGCGCCTGCGACTCTACCGCCGCATCGCGGACCTGCGGGATGAGTCCGAGATCGAGGCGCTGGCGTCCGAATTCCGCGACCGGTTTGGCCCCCTGCCCGAGATGGTGGATTCCCTGCTGTATCAGATGCGCGTCAAATTGAAAGCCGAACAGGCGGGACTGGCGTCCGTCAGTTGGGAGGCGGGACAGGTCGCGCTCAAATTCCCCGCGCCCGCCGAAGGGTCGGAGGCGAAGCGCTTGCCCGATCTCGCCGCGGATGTGCGCGGCGGCAGGAACGTCTATTGGGTGAACTTTACGAAGATGGAAAATTGGATGCCGAGATTGCTGGAAGTGTTGGAGATGGTGCGGCAGTAGGGTGCCGTCATTGCGAGGGCAGCGTTCTTCTGCCCGAAGCAATCTCCTCGCTGTAGTGGGGATTGCTTCGTCGGGGAGAGCGCCCTCCTCGCAATGACGGTTAGATGTGTTTTACTGACAGCCCAATAATTCCTTCGCGTCGTCAAATGCTGAATCGCGTTCGGGGGACGCGGAGGTTGTCGCGAGCAACTCCTCCCACACGGGACATAGAATCGTTTTCATGTTCGCGCTGACACGGTTGGATTGCTTGGTCAGCGCGAAGGCTGTCTTCCAATCACCTTCGTGGGCGTAGGCCTGGATGAAGGGGATGTACTCGAAGCCGTGACCGGGCGCGTATCCCCCGCGTTGCGCCAACTCCCAAAAGAAACTGACTTGTTCCCAATCGCCCATTTGCCGCGCAAGGTCGGCGCGCTCGTAGTGGAAACACCATGTACCGCGTTCCTCGGGGACGATGGTTCTGAACAACGCGAAATCCGACTGTGACTGGTCGTGGATGCGACTCAGATTGGAGACCTGCGCGGCTGTCCGGACCTGTTCCGGGATCGCGCGGTAAGCCGCGTCTTGCGGACGGAGAACCCACAGGCACTGATTCTTCTCCGGCTCGAACACAATGATGAGGCTGTCGCGGCTATCGCCCACGAATGTGGAGGCGTATTTTTTCGCTTTGAGTTTCACGCCATCCACGAGGCTGTCTGCATCGGTGCCGAGATTCTCGGACATCGCGAAAAACCAGTACGGGCTGGGTCGCAGGGATTTGGTATCGTCCCACAGGGATGCTTCGCGATAAATCGTGTTGAGCGCAAAACTGGTCGGATAGTCGCCCATGTAACTGAGAATTTCCTGGTCGGTGATGATGGCCGTGCCAGGCTCGATGGACGGCGCGCGCCAGGTCAACTGCTCGTAAAGATTGACCTGCTTCTCCCACGCGGCTTTAAAATCGAACGCGACGCGGTTGTGCCAGCCGATCAGCAGGCCGATTAGGATCGCGAACATGACGCGCCGCGTCTGTGCGGACGAGAAGAGGGATTCAAAAACCACCGAGAGGGTCATTGCCGCGCCGGGCAGGGCGGCCAGCGCGAAGCGTCCGTTCCAGGGTTCGAGTTTCAGGTGGATGATGAAGTTGGCCGCGTAGGCGGGAGCGAGGCCGAGGAGGAAGGCGAGGAAACCGCTGAGGAGGTAGGAAGTGGTGCGTGGTAATTGGTAATTGGTAATTGGTGATTGGTTGGTGTTCTCTTCGGAAAAGGAACGGGAGTAGAAGTAGGCCATCAGGCCGCTGAGGAGGGTGATTCCCAGAACGATAAAATTGCGAGCGCGGGTCAATTCCAGCGCGGCGGGATCAATCAACTTGAACCACGAGGAGACCAGTACCAGCGCGATATCCGAGCCGAGATTTTGCAGGGTGGCGAGGATCGTCTGGAATGAGAACGCGTCCATTGGGTTGTTCCGCAGGCCGAGGCCGCCGAGGATAACTGTCCGCCAGACGAGGAAGAGCAGGAGGATGAGCAGGTACGGCAACCAGGTCAGGGCGACGCGTTTTATCCGAGCGTAGGGCGAAATATTATTTCGCTCTACCATCATCCAAATCGCGAGCGGACGGAGCAACTCCAGCCCGACGAAGTATTCCACGGTGAAGAGGTGCAGAGTCGCGGTGAGGATCGCCAGCGCGGTGTAGGGCAACCAGCGTTTGGGATTCTGCATGGCGCGCAGCATCCACAGCATGGAGGCGAGGAACAGCGCGAACGAAATCCAATGCTCGGTGTAGACCACGGCTTGCGGTTGCAAGGTGAAGAAGGGATACAGCAGGAAGAAGAAGGCCGCGATCTGGTTGGTGCGCGTCCGCGTGGGCCAGAGGGTTTGGAGGACGCGCCAGGCCAGGATGACAGTCACCAGCCTCAAGGTCAAGGAAAGAACGTGCCAGCGCAGGGGGGCGAATCCTAAAATCGGGTAGAGCAACGCGTAGACCCACGCGGCCGTCGGGCGTCCGTCCATCGTCAAAAAATCCAGCATCCCGCGCGCGCCCGCCGCGCTTCCGTAGTGGACGAAATGCCAGTCGTCCTGAAAAAATCCGAGTGAAGGGAGATGCAAGCCAAAGGCCAAAATCCCTGCGGCGAGGAGGGCGAGCGGAAAATGATATGGGGCGATTTTTTCGTGCAGGCGTTTGAGCATCAAAAGTGATTATACTATGCGGCTATAATAGGCATTATTGACACGAGGAGTTGAGATGAAACCATTGCAAAGAGGAATGATTTTTGGCCTGGTCGTTTTACTGGCTGCCGCCTGCGTCCCATCTGCCGCGCAGGATACGGATGCGCCCGTCACCGACACGCCGGATGTGAACGTCATCGTCGAGCAGACCTTCGCGGCGATGACCGCGCAGGCGATTCTCACGCCGTCTCCCGCGCAGGACGCGGCGACGCGCACGCCCACGCCGACCATCACGGTCACACCGACGCCCGTGCCGGGTTCCGTGAGCGGAGCGTTGTCCTACCCTTCGGAGTTTATTCCGCCCCTGCGCGTGGTGGTCTTCAACGTGAATGGTTTGAATTACCGTTACGTGGACACCATGCAGGATCAAGGCAACTATCAGATCACGGGACTCGCGCCTGGCGTGTATCACGTGGTGGTGTATATCATGGATGGGAGTTATGCGGGCGGATACACGTACGCGGTCCCGTGCGGACTCTCCTTTGAATGCGCCGACCATTCGCTGATTGACGTGACCGTGACCGCGGGGGAGGACACGTCGGGCATTGACCCTGCGGACTGGTACGCGCCCGAAGGGACGTTCCCGCCCATGCCGTGATTGTAATCACTGTAACGGCAGATAAACAACCTGACTCTCCCAATCCCCGCTGTCGCTTGCGATAGCCAGCAGATGAATATCCTCGATTGCGATATTCATCGGCACGGAACGATCTATTTCGATTACACCTGGCATTGGCTTTCCCGTAACGACTCGCTCGTAGGCGAATTTAACGATCGTATTTCGGTCATGTGTGAGCAGAACCCTGTTTTCCTGCGCGGCCCATTCAAGAACGACTGGATCGGGCGCGCGCTTTAAACCCACATCCTGAACGCGGACAATATCCAGTGTTGGATCGCGCCTCAACAAACCGCGCAAAATATCGTTGTTGAAATTTTCGTCCGCCGCCAGGAGGAGCATATCAGTTTTCCCCGCTCGTTTGCCGCGCCATCAGTCTTTCTCGTATGCCAACCGGGTTGAAGCGCGCCTCCATTTGCTTTTGTAAATCGTCCGCTTCCCGTTTGCGTTTTTGCAGGTAGGCATCCAATTCAACGCGCCTTCGTAAATAGTAGCCGATGACCTGGTAGACATCCACCAACGGGACAGACGGATATTGCTGGGCGATTTCTTCCGCGGTCGCGCCTTCCTTGAACGCGGCGACGATGGTATCCAGTGGCACCCGCGTCTGGCTGACCCGCATCACGCCATCGGGGTCGGTTTCCAAAGGGACGGTTTCTGTCAGGATGGAGATAACCATGCGATTGCTCCTCGATCCGAATTATACACCGCCGCTGTGCCGGTTTTCAATTCGCGTTCCAGTCGTGATAAAATAGAACGGACGTTCCCATATTCCAAGCCCAAACAAAACCATGACCTTCAAACTCACAGCCCCCTTCATTCCCATGGGCGACCAGCCCGAAGCGATTTCTCAACTGGTGAACGGTATCCAAAACGGGATGCGCCACCAGGTCCTGCTCGGCGCGACCGGAACAGGCAAGACGTTCACGATTGCCTCGGTCATCCAGCAGTTGCAGATGCCCGCGCTCATCATGGCGCACAACAAGACTCTCGCCGCGCAACTCTACGCCGAGTTCAAGGATTTCTTTCCAGAGAACGCGGTCGAGTACTTTGTTTCATATTACGATTATTACCAACCTGAGGCGTATGTCCCGCGTCACGATCTCTACATCGAGAAAGAGACCGAGATCAACGAGGAGATCGAGCGCCTGCGTCTGGCCGCCACCATGTCGCTGGTTTCGCGCAAGGACGTGATCATCGTCGCGTCGGTGTCGTGCATCTACGGCCTCGGTTCGCCGGAGGAATTCGGCAAAGGGACGGTCACGCTCAGGGTAGGGGAGATCTATCGCCGCAACGCGCTGATCCGTCAGCTGGTGGAGAGTCAATATCAGCGCAACGACGTTGATTTACGCAGCGGCAACTTCCGGGTCCGGGGCGATACGCTGGAGATCGTCCCCGCTTACGAGGACAAGCGCGGCTTCCGCATCACGTTCTTCGGCGACGAAGTCGAGCGTATCATGCAGTTCAGTCCGCTGACCGGTGAAGTCTTCGACGAACCAAACGAGGTCTTGATCTATCCCGCCAAGCAATACCTGACCGCCGCGGACAAGATGAAGGACGCCATCGCGGACATCGAGACCGAATTAAGTGAACGGCTGGCGCTCTTCAAAGAGCAGGGCAAATTTTTGGAAGCCCAGCGACTCGAACAACGGGCGCGCTACGATTTGGAGATGTTAAAGGAAGTAGGCTACTGCTCCGGGATCGAAAACTATTCGCGGCACCTGGATCAGCGCGCTCCCGGCACGCATCCGTGGACGATGATTGATTTCCTGCCAAGCGATTACCTGCTGATCATTGACGAGTCGCACATGAGCGTGCCGCAGATCCGCGGCATGTATAACGGCGACCGCTCGCGCAAAGAGACGCTGGTGGAATATGGCTTCCGCCTGCCGAGTGCGCTGGATAACCGTCCGCTCAAGTTCGATGAGTTCGAAAAGGTGATGGGCTACACCATTTATACGTCCGCCACACCGGGGCCGTACGAGATGGGAAAGGCCGAACAAGTGGCCGAGCAGATCATCCGCCCGACGGGACTCGTTGACCCCGAGGTGGAAGTCCGCCCGACGAAGGGGCAGGTGGACGATCTCGTAAAAGAGATCCGCCTGCGCGTGGAAAATGGCGAGCGCGTTTTAGTGACTACCCTAACCAAGCGCATGTCCGAAGATTTGGCGAACTACCTGATGGAACTGGGCATGAAGGTGCATTACCTGCACTCGGAAGTGGAAACGCTCGAACGCATTGGCATCCTGCGTGACCTGCGCCTGGGCGTGTTCGATGTGATCGTGGGCATCAACCTCCTGCGCGAGGGACTCGACCTGCCCGAGGTCTCTCTCGTCGCGATCCTGGATGCGGACAAGGAAGGTTTCCTGCGTTCCGGCACGGCTCTCATCCAGACGATTGGGCGGGCCGCGCGTCACATCAACGGACGCGTCATCATGTACGCCGACCGCGTCACCGACTCGATGAAGCGCGCCCTCGACGAGACGGATCGCCGCCGCGCCAAACAGGTGAAGTACAACCAGGAACACAACATCACCCCGGTCAGCATCCACAAGGCGATCCGCGACCTCACCGACCAGATGACCGATAAAAAGGTATCTGAAATGAGGGGCGAGTACAAGGTCAAGGCGACCGATGGAATGCCAAAAGGCGAGATGAAGAAGATCCTTGACGAGTTGGAAAAGCAGATGAAGGAAGCCGCCAAGAATCTCGAATTCGAGAAGGCCGCCGCGTTGCGGGATGAGTTATATGAAATGAAGGCGCTCTTCGCGGACGCGGAGAATCTCAAACCGTGGGAGAGGTTGAAGTTGCTGGCGGGGGAGAATCAGTGATTGGCTTGCCTTGAGCGCTTGAGCTCGTGCTCCTACCTGCCCGACACGTCGTAAACCTTCACGTACACCTGCAGGGTTTCCACCCCCCCACCCGGCGCGTTCTGGGCGTACGCGACATAGAGCCGATTGTCCTTCACGGCCAGCGACGGATGAATCGCGCTCATCTGGTCCTGCAGGGTGAGGCTCGTGAGGGCGATGTAGTCGACGAGGTTCCAGTTCGCGTCGAACGCCGCGAGATGCACGTTTTCGCAAAGGCAGCCGGTCGTCCTCTGACTGACGTTGGTGTACGCGACGTAGAACCGGTTGCCGTCGAACGCCACGCCCATCGGTGTCGCCGCGCCCTCCTTGAGGGTTTTCACCCCGAGGTAGGTCCAGCTCGGGTCGTACTGCATGACGATGAGGTCTCCGAACGCCCCTTGCGACGAGAGGAAGTTGATGACGCCGCCCTGGGTGATCATCGAGTTGAAGTTGAAGTGCGGCGTATCCGAGAGGATTCGCGTGCTCACGAACTGGAGATCGGTCGTGAAGAAGTTGTGGTGGGTCGCGTTGACGCCGTACACGCTGCTGATGTCGACCTGCCCGTTCACGTATGCGACCATCGGGTCGCCGCCGGCCGCTTGAGAGTCGGTGAGGGGATAGAAGTAGTCGACCGAGCTCGCCCAGGTCACCGCGTTGAACTTGGCGACGTTCCACCCCTCGACGTTGTCCTTGCGTTCAGCGCTGGCGAGGTAGAAGTCGTTCCCGACGAAGAGCCCTCCCGTGTCGATCATCCCGTGGCAAGAGATGACCCCGGCGTTGCCCGTCTCCACCATGTCGGCCGTGTACTCCTTGTAGGCGTACCCTTGCAGCCCCGGACACCCACCCTCCGTCTGGCTGAGCCTCGTGTTGAAGGTCACGACGAACCGATCTCTTCCGGGCACGTAGGCGATGCGGACGAAGTCTGCGTTCAGGTAGTTGCCGGAGGGCGTCACCTGTACCGACTTCACGAGCGTGAAGAGACTTGGCTGACCAGTTGAAGATACTGGTTGCGCAGGGGTCGGGGGTGGCGGGAAGGTGGGTGATGGAGGCGGCGGAAACGTTGGAGACAGGGTGGGTGTGGCCGCGGGTGCGCCACACCCCGTTAGAAATATGATAGCCAATATCACTCCAATTAACTTCTGCATGAATTTTGGGCTGTCCATCTTATATTCCTTTTTGTTGTGTCTGAATTTAGCGAACTCACAGTGCGCATCAGCGGATGGCTTCACTCCGCTTCCGCTGATGCGTACATTGGGCGGGGTTTTACGGTTTCTGGGTCAACTCGTAGACCTTCACATATATTTGCATATCAGCGGTCTGCGGGTCCCAGGGTTCGGGTGATTTGTTTCCATCTTCTTGATCATAGACCACATAAATACGCCCGTTACGCAGAATCAGTGAAGGCCGTGCCGCCCTCATGTTGTCCGCGACAGTGAAATTTGTAACTGCTATATCTTCCAGGGGGTTCCAACTCGAGTCGAACGCAGCCAGATGCACATTCATGACACAAGAAGAAGATAGATCCGTACAGGGTGTGTCTATATAGGAAACATAGAACCGTTTGCCGTCGAACGCCAATCCCTCGGACTGAGCCGCCTTTTGTTTGAGGGTCTTTGTGCTGATATATTTCCAGTTCTTGTCGTACTTCATAACAACCAGATCTCCTCCGATAAACGCAGTGCCCGTAACAAAATAAATTGCGTCTCCGGTTTCGACCATCGAGGACATAGTGATGTGCGGCGAATCAGAGAGGATTCGCTTGTTGACGAATTGCAAGTCGGTCGTGAAGAACTGGTGGTGGGTTGCCGTGTCCGCAGCCGGGCCTACCGCTGATGCATCCTTCTTGTAAGCAGAGCTGATGTCGATTTGCCCGTTAACTAAGGAGACCATCGGGTCGCCGGATTCTTCTTTCCCCGTGTCGCCAGAATCCTTGCCGTCGGCAAGAGGAAAGAAAAAGCTCGTCGTGACCGTCCATGTAAGCGCGTTATATTTTACCAATTGCCACCCCCCCTTACCATTCTTCTGGCCCCCACTTACGAAGTAGAAGTCATTTCCGTTAAACATCCCTCCTGTGTCAATCCAGCCTCCATAGCAGTTGATGAGCCCCTCCTTATCCGTTTCCACCATATCCGTCGTATATTCTCTGTATGCGTAACCTCCATTGGTACACTTTCCTTCCGGCTTAGTGAGCATCGTGTCAAATGTAATAGTCACTCGGTCTAGCCCTGGCACGTAGCCAATTTTGGCGAAGCTGCCAGCCTTGAAGTTGCCGGTCGGAGTCGCCTTAACCGACTTTACGAACGTGAATAGCGACTGCTGACTAGTCGGTTGTACCGGCTGTACAGGGGTTAGTGGTGGCGGGACGGTGGGCGGTGGAAGGAATGTGGGTGGTGGCGGCGGAAATGTTGGAGACAGGGTGGGCCTGGCCGCGGGCGCGGCGCACCCCGCTAAGAACACTACGACCAATAACACTCCAAGCACTTGCTGTAGGAATTTCGGGTTGTTCATTTTATGCTCCTTTTACTGCGACAATCGTAGTTCATCCTCCCTCGGCATGAGGATGCACTTTATTCTAAGACGACAATTTTCACAGAAACTGTCCCGCCCTGATTCGAACCATCGAACAGGGTCAGTGTGTATCGGCCGTTGTCAGTGAGCAGGATATCTGCCTGGTTCATACCATTCGCAGTCGTATTCAACGGGGGATAGTCTACGGAAGCGCCATCAGGGTATTGCATAGAACCGTATGGCTGCATACTAGGGTCCCCCGCTGTGAGCTGAATATGGACCCATTGGCCGCTGGAAATATCGAATGTTATTTCAACGCTGCCTCCACCTCCCGGAACTGTGACTATTTGGTCAACCAGGATCGGTTCCGAGGGCATGGGCCTTGGCGCGTCCGGCTGTTGCCCTGGCTCACCTGGTTGCGGAATAGGTTGCTCTGGTTGCTGTCCCGGCTGACCTGGTTGTGGTTGTCCGGGTTGAGGTTGTCCCGGTTGTTGAGGCGGCTGGCCTTGCTCTATAGGAAGTGGCTGTGGTGTGGCCGCATACACAGTGCAGCCCGTTAGAAATACAATGACCAAAAACACTCCTAATCCTTGCAGGAATTTTGGGTAGTTCATTTTTGCTCCTTTCGTTGCGACTCTATGCAGCCGCCCAACGGTAAGTGTTAACGGCAGGGCGGACGGGCAAGACTCTTTCACAAACCGGGGCAACTGCTGGCAAAGCCCCTACGTACCGCCCGGGCGAAGCCCTGTCCGCTACACACAATGTTGGGCGGCTGATAGTGTAACTGACCATGATTTCCTAATCAGTTGACACAAAATGTAATTGAGTGCAATCTGGCCAGCCACAATACACTCTTCTTCGGACAGCTCTCGCAGAATCGTTGAAGTGGCTCAAGGAATGAGCGCGGGGAGCGATTTACGTCACTTTCTTTTGCGGCAACAAGAAGTATCCGAATCCTATCGCAAAGAACAGGTAGATTGCCGCAGCGAACCATCCCAGCAAACCCAACACGCCAGTAAGCAGGGCAATCAATGTGACCACAAACCCGATCGCGTCGTAAACACACAAACCCAGGATAATCGCCCGCCGGGCATCCGATTCGGTCGCCTTTCTGGCAAACCAGGTGACCATCAAATTGCCGATGAGCGATGCGCCGTATTCCCTAGCCGCGAAGACACCTCCTGGGTTCAGTGATGCTCCGAACAGGGAGTAAAGGAAGATCGGTGCGAGCAGAATAGGTACTCCAAGGCTCAAGCATACAACAGCCTTAATGATCATTAGCGTTTGGAATTTCATCGCAAGCCTCCTTTCAGACTGGCGAACGTACTACTGAAAAACAAGCGATCAAACGCACCCCGCGCTCATTATTTATCAACACAATACGACCATGACAGTTATCTTCTGCTAGATTCTGGAGCTGTTCATTTTGTGTTCCTTTCATCGGTTGTCGGCGCATAGCCTCCGCCGAGGGCAGGAACTGAGAAAGCCTGCCCTCGGCGCAGTTACTCCGGGATTTCACGGTATGGTCAATGGCTTCGTGACACTGTTGTTAGACGTATTCGAGTCAAAAAGCGCCATGTTTATCGTGCAGGTGAGGTTGTATAAGCCATCACCCTTATCGAGTTTGATGTTCGTGTTTGTCCACCGCTCCTGATTGGCATTGAACGGATAGGTGAGCGATGACGCCGAATACGATAGCTTAGACGACACGAGGCCCTTTGAGTCAATCCAGGTACCCGTGCACGAGACTCCAAACGTAATGTTTCCACTCTGCGTGCTATTGTTCTTCACCCCGATGTGCAGAAACTTGCCCGAGTCGACGTACATGTCGGTTGCTTCCAGATCAATCTGTATTATTTGACCTAGGATCAAGGTAGCAGTTGGAGTGGCAACTGGGCTGCCGCCGCCAGACTTCTTGGTTGCTGTAGGTTGCGCCGGCACCGGCGGCTGGCCCGGTTGCGGGCCTTGAGGCGTTGGTGGTTGGGGTTGTCCAGGCTGCGGCTGCTCAGGTTGCGGTTGTCCCGGCTGCGGCTGCGGTTGCTCCGGCTGGGGCTGTCCAGGTTGCGGTTGTCCCGGTTGTGGTTGCCCCGGCTCAGGCTGACCGGGTTGCGGCTGTCCGGGCTGCGGTTGGCCAGGCTGCGGACCTTGAGGCGCGACCGGTGGGTTGAATGAAAGGTTGCACGCCGTCGTGATGAGCGCCAAGGCGGCGACGGTAGTGATGATCAAACTGAGCTTTTTCATGGTTCATTCTCCTTTCGAAATCTTATCCTTTGTCTCTTTGTTTCTCTTCTTGATTCCCATCCGTACTATTCGGGTTGCCGGTTCGTGATTCTCCTTGTAAACTGACTTGCTCAACCTCCTGCGATAGAAAGGCGAACAAACCCTCCAGGCTCGTGAAACCTCGCCGTTTGCTCGTGCGAGGATCCTCCAAAGATGCCATCCAAACCAATTCATTGTTGCGCCTGACTCGCCAAATACGAAGCAGAAAAGAAAAGTTACTTACGTTGTTCATCATGGACGAATATAGCAAAGGAGCGTTTGGGAATCGTTAGGAAAACGTGGTTTTTGCCCCGCTACGTTAATGCAATTGTGTAACAGGCTGGTCTGCTATATAATGTTGGTGACAGTGAAAGCGAAAACGAATATGGCAAGGCTCTCGATTTCGTTGTTCGGTGGTTTTTCCATTTCTTTAGACGGTAGCCCCGTTACCTCCTTTGATTCCAATAAAGTCAGGGCGCTGCTGGCATACCTGGCGACAGAAACGGACCGGGCCCACAGCCGCGACCAACTGGCAGCGCTGTTATGGCCGGAATCGCCAGATCAAACAGCGCGCAACAATTTGCGCTATGCATTGTCGAACCTGCGAAAGACCATCGGAGACGTGAACGCGCTCCAACCCTTTTTGTGCATTTCGAATCGAACGGTCAAACTGGACCTCGACCAGGACCTGGAGGTGGATGTATTAACCTTCAGCCGGCAGTTGGCAGGATCGCCACCCGCCCTGTCGAATCTCGAAGAGGCCGTCCGCCTGTATCGGGGTGATTTCCTTGAAGGCTTTTACCTTGTCAATGATGCCGTCTTCGAGGAGTGGGCGGTCCTGAAGCGGGAACAGTTCCGGCGCCAGGCCCTCGATGCCCTCCATGGCCTGGCGCAAGCCCACGAAAGGAATGGCGACCTAACCAATGCCCTTTCGGCAACCTGGCGGCTGGTGGATCTTGAGCCCTGGTCTGAGGAAGCCCACCGATATTTGATGCTCTTGTTAGGGAAGAGTGGGAAACGAACTGCAGCGATCTCACAATATGAAACCTGCCGTCGTATCTTGGCAAAGGAACTCAATATCGAACCGTCTGTTGAAACAACCAGAATATATGAACAGATTCGCGATGGTGAAATAACATCGTTGTATCCGGCTTCGGAGTCGGCTTTTCAACCGGAAGAGAAAAGATCAGACACGCAAGCTGAATCTCCCTTGATTATTTCAGACCCCATATCTCCAACTCGTGATAAGAGGGTAACGGCATGGCTGAAAATTATTTCTGTCATACTGGTAACTATGATCCTTGCTGGAACATTTACTTTCTTCCCGAATAGATCAAAGATACCTTTGGCAAATGCACCGGCAGGTGTAGCAGCAATCGGGGAAATCGTTGGGCCCTGTCCAGAGCAATCCCTGCCCCGTATCTGTATTACGAATGCTCAGACCGGTCAAATCACTCGAGTCATAAAAGACCTGCCCCTTGATCGGTTTGGGCCGGGTTTTTCCTGGTCACCCGATGGCAAACAGATCGTCTTCGTGGCATCAGCAAAGCCTAAGCAAGAGAAGCGGGAAGATTTGGATTTGTATGTGATCAATGCTGATGGTTCCAACCTGCGGCAGATCACCAGCGGTGATCCTATTGACGTGATGCCTGCCTGGTCCCCGGATGGAACATGGATTGCGTTTCATCGAAGTTGCGCACTCTGGACCATACATCCTGATGGAACGGATGAAACTCCCCTTTCCTCTGGCCTGTGTGCGACCGGTATTGCCTGGTCACCGGACAGCCATTGGATTGCCTTTTTAGAGGATGACTCACTGCTGGGTCAACGTCCGGCGACAATTCGTGTCTTTGAATATGGAGGGAGCGATTCCCGTATCATTTATACGTTCGACCAACCCGTATCTCACGGGCAAGTGGCGTGGAGTCCTGATGGACAGCAGCTCTTCATCCTTTACGGTACCAGAGGCAGCCAGGACGATACGCTTTTGCTGGATGCCCAGGGGCAGGGCGTAATAGCGCAAGGCATCGAAATCCCTATTACTTGGATTCAGGACTTCTACCCCCAATGGGGGAAGTAAGCAGCCAGGAATCTCGAATTCGAGCGCGCCGACTTGCGCGATGAGTTGTATGAGTTAAAGGCAATCTTCGCGGACGCGGAGAATCTCAAGCCGTGGGAGAGACTGAAGTTGCTGACAGGGGAGAGCCAGTGATCAGTTTTCAGTGATCAGTTTTCAGTAAAAGACCCTAAAGGTTTTGCAAACCTTTAGGGTCTTGGTTTTGTACGAAAAACCTGCCGAAGGTGTCTCATCCGCGTCATTGCATTCCTCAATCTCTGCATGGACAAGAGCCTTGACAATCAAGGTTTCGCGGAGACATGTCAGGTTTGCACATCACTACCCTCCGCCATACTCCTCACCTCTTTCAACATCCCCTCCTCATCGCATTTGACCAATTCATCGAACAACCTCAGCACGGACTTGACCGCTTCGCGCCCGCACGTGGAGCGATCTTGCGCGCAAATTCAAGTGCATCTGCTGTCGAGTAACTGATGAAACAATGTCCGTCTGTCATGGGAAGCCCCTTATCTGGTAGGAAGGATGGCGATGCGGTGATTATATACCGAAAAAGAGGTAATTACTCCGCCAGCCCTCCCACCGGTGTCATTTGGGAGCCCGCAGGTTTAGTGGTCAACGGATAGGAAAACGGACACCTGCACCCACCGCAGGTGCGGTGTAAACGGATGGGGCGTCTCCTCATCTGCCGACCTCCATCCGCTTATCCGTTATTGCATCCGTTGGCCACCATCTGCTGATAGGATTCGCCCCGCGCGGCAAGAGGCTGAGTAGTAACAAAAAGAGACAGTCACCGGGCAGGTAACTGTCTCTTTCGATCATCACCGTTCACCAATTACCAATTACCAATTACCATTCACTCCTCCCTCTCCGGCTTCCCCACTACCTCATCCACCCTCTTCATTACCTCCTCCGTCAACTTCGGCA